>JAEOSY010000122.1 GCA_016840125.1 Candidatus Helarchaeota archaeon
ATTGGATGGCAGGGATCGGGTGATTAAAAGAAGTGCTTCAAATGTCAGCAATGTGGAGAGGTATTATATCTAGAATATCAGTTATGGTAAAAACCCAATTATATATTGTCAACTACTCGTCTTTTAAAAATCGTCTCCTTACTCTATTCGAAAAACCTGTACTTGATCCCTAATGGTAAAAAAACCATTGTTATGATACTATTACCTCAACGAACCGCGTTCACGTTTAAGTACTTTTCGAAATACCAAGCCTTCTATCTGTTTGTAAAAAAGTTACACAATTTCTTTAACTCACCTTCATGGGAAGGATAATTTATGAATAGTGAAAGACCTAAATGCTTCCGTTGCAAACGTATAATTTCAGAAGAAGAAGATATCCTTGAACACGACGGAAATATCTATTGTCCCATATGCTATAGTGAAAAGCTAGTTCCAAAACTGAGTTTAATTCAAATTATCTTTTACATTGCCCTTGCGGTAGCTATATTCAGCCTAATCATGGTACTAATTAACATATAAAGAAGAACAACATCCTCATCCTGAAGCACTCCGAGGAGCACGAGGGAGTCAAACCCAAGAAGAAGCGGACCGTCTGGATCATCCCGCACCCCGCCATGACCCTCCCCCAGCTCAGCAATCTGAAGAAGGAGAAGACCGCGTGGAAGCAGCGGTGCCGTGAGAAGATCGATCTATTTTACAAAACCATTAAACACTCAGGAATTTGATTCTTTAAAACGTTCAATTTTTTCCTGACTTATGTCGATCAACTGCTCCTCATACTGAGGGAGAAGCCTTTCAACTCGCCTATTTAATAGGTCGAGCCACTGGAGGATTTTCAGGATCCCGTAAGTGATGAGGGAGGAGATCTCCGCTTCGAAGGTGTGGAAGAACGGGAGGAGGGTCGACATGATTTCAACTTCAAGAGGGAAGAACGTCTCCTGTTGGAGTTTTATCCAGAACCTATTCTTTTTGTTTAAAAGATTTTCATATTTCTCAGCCTCGACCTTCAATAGGTTGGTTTCATAGAGTATTTGCGCCTCTTCAGTCAATAATTCCAGATTATGCATCACATAGAGCAGGCTGGTCTCCACGTACAGCTTCACATTGCTGACCATTTCAAAGAAAGGTTCGAGCAGGAGGGGTAATTCAACGGTCTTAATAGTGTTTTGATTAAGAAATCCCGACATTTATATTTTAAAAGAAATGATACAATATAAAAATTTTGGATGAATAAATACCTCCAACGATTGTAGGTTTTTTACAATTTTTTCATACCTTCAAACTCATTTACTTCTATCTTGTTAAAAAAATCAGTTTATCCTTGAAATTTAGGTCTCAATTCAACTAAACATTATTCTTAAGAATATAGAAATTATAAAAGATAACTATGGTCTTCTTAGAAAATTTAGCAGGATTCTTGTCTCTTTCTTGATAGATGTGAAAGCCGGAGCCTCTAACCAATTTAATCTTACAATTTAACTAGAACTTTTTTTTTATGCTAACATCAAAAACAAAATGCACTTCACATAAAAGACTCAATTCGAATAAAGGTTTGAAAAATTCGAAAATGATGGTCTGAGTACAATGGCAAATGAAGAAGAAAAAAAGAAGAAGGTCAAAACTAAAATTGGTTTAGCAGATGATCTTCCAACACCACCTGTGAATCCGGTATATTTTGCGATGCAGATAGCAATTACAGTTATTCTTGTAATAATTCAAACTCTCATTGGGATCTTTTATTTAAATCTTCCGGAAATCCCGTTTACAGTCTCTGCGTGGTTGTTAGGGCTTTCTATCGCTTATTTCTTCTACAGAGATAATGAATACCTTTACAGCATGATTTTAGGGGGTTTTATGGCTGTAGTTTTTGTAATTGGTTCAAATATGGCGAGCGGACTATTTTGGGACTTCCAACATATACCTATTCTACTAGCGGCAATCCATATTTTAACTCAAAAGAGGGAATTTGATTTCAAGGTCGTAATTTATGGTACCATGTTCGTATTCTGCTGGTTATGGACCGTATGGTTAACGGGAGTGGCATATTCAGCGGTTTTTGACCTGAATGGTATGATTGCACTCTCATTTATCACCCTTATGAATCTCACCCTGTTCTACTCGTTCAAAAGGAAATCCCGTGAGAACGACGAGAAAAAGAAGAGAAGTTTTTCTAGTAAATCCCTAGTTCAAGTAATTATTATGCTTGCAATAACTATTGCTCTAATCTTTTTGTTAGCAGGAGATGTTTTCACTTACTGGCAGGGTATGGTCTACACGACCATTTCGATCGTTACCATTCTGATAGCCCTCGCCGTATTTTTAAGAAGGGTGATCAATGTGGAGCAGATCGTTAAGGATATTATGACACTTCGTCCAGATATGACAAGATTGGATAAGGCACTCTATTTTGGGTATATACCACTGTTTTTTTCAGTGGTAGTTTTAGCAAGTTTAGACGGGGGACGATTTCATTGGACAACTGAAGTGCCAGTTCTCATCTATTTTTTTGGTTGTATAGGACTTGGCTTTTCTAATTTTTTGAAGCGATGGGCAATAATATCGCATAACGAATTTATAGGACCTTATCGTGTCATTAGACACCCTGGATATCTCAGTGGAATCATTGGAGTTATTTCTACCGCGATAGTGCTCGGTTCGTTATGGTCATTGATACCCGCGGGGTGTGCTGCAGTTTTCCTAATAATTTTGGCGTATAAAGACGATAGATCGCTCGCGAAACGCTCAACTGATTATGCTAATTACATGAAAAAGGTTAAATATCGGTTAATTCCCGGGATTTTTTAAGAGGACTTCTATCAATGAGAGTAATTGTTTACAGTAATGAAATTATCCCAGAGAAACTCAGGGTGGATCGATATCTATATCGTCAAAAAGATGATGTAAAGATCGTTTTTCTTCCGTTAGTAGTAGAGGAAGATACTAAAAAGAAGCATTATGAAATAGTCCAGCAATATTATGCGGGACTAGGCATTCAAAAAGTCGATTATCTCGATTTAACCAAGAAAATTCCTGCAGAAATCCTCGATACACTTAGCTACTATGATGTCTTACATTTCTCAGGTGGAAATACTTTAGAAACACTCCTGTATTTCAAGGAAAATAGATTAGATCAAATTTTTGAGAGATTAAAAAAAGAGGATAAACTATTTATTGGCCACTGTGGGGGGGCAGTTTTGCTATCAAGTAATGCCTCTTGGATTAGATTACGAACGGAAAATATTGGGGCGGTTCTTGACAGATATTTAGATTATAAAGGGTTGGAATTAGTCAATTTTGAGTTTCTTCCCCACTACAACCGATTTAAAAAGGAGAAAGAATTTTTGGAAAAGCTTGTGGAATATTCTATTGGTATTCGGAATCCGATTTACGCTTGTAAAGATGGGGATGGTATCATCATTGAGGGAAAAAAACTAAAATTTGTTGGAGATCTTGTGGAAATCTCACATGGTGAAATTCATCGACTCTGATTTTCTATCTCTTAACAATTTTCTTAATAAGGAGGAAGCCTAACACGCAACAGAGCCCGAGCATTACGAGAGAGATGATGTAATCCCACCAAGTGAACCCAGGAGAGATTTCCTCGGAGGGTTGGAGTTCAGCGAGTTTTTGGTCAGCAAGATCCATCAGTTTTGAAAGATTTATTTTCGCGATTCGTACTGTAGAGTTTAGCAGTTTTATACAAATTACATGAAACAGGTTAAATTTTGGTTAATTCCCGGGATTTTTTAAGAGGACTTCTATCAGTGAGAGTAATTCTTTACAGTAATGAAATTATCCCAGAGAAACTCAGGGTGGATCGATTTCTATATCGTCAAAATTTAATTGGTATTATTTGAAAAAAATTTTATTTTTTTGATAAAGAGTCGGTGAATTTCTTTGGAATAATGGGGGGTTTAGAGGGAGCGATTTGGCGGTGATAGAAGGCATGTAAAATAATGGCGGCGGAAACCGTAATCCCTACTATTAATATAGCAAGAGGGATCAGTATTTCAGTTAAAGATCCTCCTGTAGTTGTCTTTTCAGTTATTACAATCATTACACTGGAGGGTGTTCCATAGAATCCAGCGGAATCATTGAATTGCAGAGTGTAATTCCACACACTCATGCCGCAGTTGGTATTAATCGGCACCATTAAATTAACCCCACTTTCCCATTCTGTCCAAGGAATATGTTCAGAATTATTAATCAGAATCCGATAGTAGCCACCAGCAACATTATCGGATAAAATCCAATTGATAGACGCTCCTGTTTGACCTTCGTGATAGGTTGCACCGGAGGGACTAATTGAGGAAGGGGGCTGTGTTTCGTAAATATTGACAATAACCGAGCTTACTTGTCCCCATAATCCCTTGGAGTCGTTATAATAAATAGAATAATTCCATTGCCCGATTTCACGAAACGTATCAATCGGGATTAAAAATTCCTCAGCACTGATCCATGGAGTCCAACCCGTATAGCGGGTGTCGTTTATTAGTATTTGATAGTAGCCTCCTGCGATATTATCATTTAGAAGCCAAGCTTGGTTAGCTATCGAGTCAGATTGTGTATTTTTCTGTAGCTTTGTCTTTTAATGCTTTTCTTCATTAATTTATGGTGATTCTAACCAAGCTATATTAAATTGCACGAAGATCAAAAAATCATGGTAATCGTGAAAAGGGGGTTTATTATGTTTGTTATCACCGATTTCAAATAAAATACAAATAGTCTTGTTAGAGAGGACCGCCAAATCGGAATAGCCAGCGTTGCCGGTGTATAATACTTTGGAGATATTCCAACTTTCACATTCGTTATAGCTGAGGTGTATGGACATGTTTTGCCTATCGGATGGGTGTGAGGGGTTAGAGAGGATAATCCGATTATACGAAGAATTTCCAATATCGGTTAAACGTATGATTGAGGCTTGGCAGGTCGGATCTCTTAAGGCATTTTCTACACTCACGTTACCCCAATTTAATCCCCCATCGTGACTCCAGGAATACAAGCGTCTGTAGTTATCACTATATTGGGGGCGGATTGTCATGTAAATGCTTCCATTAACCGTTTCTACGATTTCACATTCGCTACCATTAGCGGTATAATTGCCTCTATGCCAACTCAGACCATTATCATCGCTATATATTATAAGCGAATGTGTTATTGAGCTGCTCGGGATCTGAATATAAGCGGGAAGCAATAACCTCCCAGTATAGGGAGCTTTAGTCAGTTGGATTCCATGGCCGGGACCCATCACAAACCATTTTGGCCATGATGGGGGCTTCACGTAGGGGGTGATATTCCACGGGCTCGACCAAGTCTTTCCCCCATCTGAACTATTTATAAGAAAAACCTGCCAAGCTTCGATGCAATAAGATAACCACACCACTCCAGTGACGTTATCATACACGGGACAGGGCTCGCCAGCTTTTTGCAATCCCGCATCGACTAGCACCTCTAAAGACGACCACGTCGCTCCACCATCTTCACTTCGTTTCATCACCAAATCAATCTTCCCCATATCAAATGCACTATATTTTCTTCCCTCGGCAAAGGCAAGAATTGTATCATTAGGTAATACTAACAACGAGGGAATGCGAAAGGAATAATAGCCTTCAGTGCCAGAGGTGAATAAATCCGTGCTTCGGAGTGTTCCAGGATCTAATTCACCATGTGGAGCGGGAGGATAAATTGGAAAATGGGTTGTAAAAAAAGGAAGAAATATTATGGGGAATGCAATTATTAGAAGGAGAAAGCCCCCGAGAACAGATTTTTTAATTTTCCCATTGGTATAGCGATTTTTAACGAATTTTAGACCACTATATAATAGCAATCCTACAATTAAAGACATGACCATACCGACTGAATAAATTGCCAAGTCTGTTAGTCTAATTAATTCTATAGACATAAGCCTCTCAGCGGAGAAGTTAACATTCGCTCTAAAAAATAAAACGAATACACCAGAGAATGGAATGCCTAACCCAATCAAAGCACCTATCAATCCGCCCCATCTGAAAGAGCTTGCCACCAATCGCCATAGTAATAGTACCCCCCCGATAGAAGCGCCAATCCCGAGGAAAAAATAGAATAAAACCGATTCAATAATGATGTGGTAGATTATCGCAAACCATATTAGAAGACTAATATTGAAAATCGCAAGTCCAATGGCAACTAAGCCTAGCATTTTAGTAAATCTACTAGACCCTTTTGGAGATTTCATTTTCAATGCCTTAGTCACTACTTTATTACTAACATTAAATTATTTCTATCGGCTCTAATACTCAAAAAAAAGTGGATTTAGGAGGAATGGATTTTCAAAAAAATCCGTAATTATTAGCTCTCTTCTTCACCAACTAGTTCCGCACTTGTGGCAATTCTATTTGCCTGGGCAATAGTATCATAGATAAAAGCATAAATTGGTTTTTCGTTCCGAAGTAAATCAATATAAAACGGGTAATCCTCCTTAGGGACAAATATCCAGCCTCTTTTCTTTGCCAACTCAGTTTGATTGGTGGGTAAGTTGTAATCTGATGGGATAAAAAAGATACGCAAAGTATACCCGTCAGCACCATAACAGATTATTGATGCATCATAAGGAACGTTAACATGTTGTCCCTTGATTTGTATAGTAGTGTTTGGACTTACTCTACGGCGAGCTGCAATATAAGAGTTTACTTGGAACTTTTTAGACTGTACCATAAATTCTCATCGCTCCATTTTTTTAATTCGTAATTCTTGAATAAACCTATTTTTTATATTCTTTGTGGAATTTTCTTAAAGAGAATTGTGGTTATTATAATGGGATTATAGTGAAAAAAACTAATTTTTCATCCTCAAGCGTTCTTTGGGATCTACTCGTCGCTTGTAGAATATATTTAATCATTTTTCTATTTATCGTGCCTGTAATGCATGTGATTATCCAGATTGGATATCTTCAGCCTTTGGGTCTGGTTATTCTCGGTTTTTCCATCTGGCTTCTACTGAGGTTTGGGCTTTTTGAGCCGCGAACTGATTCAAAATTAGTGGTTAAGATTGGTCTAGCCTTCCTCTTACCATTTACAGCTATAATTGCCAGTAACTTCCTAATCGGCGTTATACTAAACGTTATTCATTCTGATTACAGCAGTTTTCTTTTAAATTTAAGTATCAGCATAGGTTCGCTCGCATATCTAATAATTACGGTTCGCTATAAACCCTTTAAAGCACTCAATTCATGGTTCATATCAAAGAAGGAGAGCTTCGGTGGAGGCGAGGGACATCACTTTCTCAAGCGGCATCCTCTAACAATTAGCTTATTATGTTGGTTAATCATATCTCCGATTTTAATATTTGTTCCATATTCAATTTATCATCAAGAACCACCTGTGGTAACTGGAGGAAGGAGAGTTGGCTTCTGGACAAGTTCGTTCTACTATGACGTAGATAATCCTGATCACCTTCCGAATCAAACCCTTGAACTGCTCGCAAATGAGAGTGTGTATGTGGTGATCTCAATCAAAGAGACGAGTATTGGGGTCGAGCTTGTGGAACGCCTGAATCGCTGTAAAGAGTTTGGGTTGGAGGTGCATCTTTCAATATCAGTCAACACAACTTCCTCATATAAATATGTTAATATTTGGAATATTGAAGAGTTGATGCCCCAAATCGATAACATCCTTACCTTCCTCAATACCTCGAATCTTCTGGAGGATCCTGTGACGACACTAACGTACGACATGGAAGTTCCTGGTCCTGAATTCATCTATCCGATCTATACAGATTCTACAATTAGGGAGAAATTAGGGGATTACTATGCCATTCAGGGAATGTTTGATGCGTTTAATCAACATATTCGAGATGATTTTAATCTGAGTGTGCGGATCTGCACCGATTACTTCCAAGTTTTCGATCGGAAGGATGGGGACGATGATCTGACGGCGATGCGAGGTTTGCTGGAGGACGAGGGGGCGACGATGAGCTACATGGCCTATCGGCGGGATAATCTCGGGCAAAATCACATTTTAGATCACTGTCGATACTTAGATGATGGCGAGACCATCATTCTCAACGCATGGAAGTTCGAAGGGTACCACTGCTGGGAGGATCTAGACTGCGCCGTGGAGGATGCGCGTCTAGTATTAGGGTATCCAGGGAAAACAGTCCATTTGGAGATTTGGACACTTTATTACTTTTTAAAATCGTATAATTTAAGTGAATTCCATGATTTCATCAATGCAATATCGGGGGATTGGACTGTATGGCCTTCAATTGAAGTTGAAAATGCGTTCCCCTATTCCTCCTTTTGGGATCTGGTCCTCATCGGAGTTTCTTTACTGGATCTCTATGGTCCGATCTTCCGAATAATGAACAATGCAGTTTAAAAATAGATTAGAGATATAGGAAGATAGAGAGAGAAAGAGGTCATCCATTCAACGCACAAATGATTCGAGCCCTTTGATAATAATCGCCAATCTTTTCGCGAAATCCATATATTTAGCATCCGTTTTCAATAGGTCGTAGAGTTCTCGTAGAGTCTTAAGATACGCGAGCATCTCTTTTATCGCCTCGGGAATAATTCCAAATCTACCAGTTCGCGGGGTCGTGACTTTTCGTTCGCGTCCAGAATGAGCTACTTCTCTGAGCCCTTCTCTAAACCCTTCTCTGGAAATAAATTTTTCGTGGATTCTCAGGGGATTGCGTTCTTTTTGTGGGAGAAAGCGACGCTCACCTTCAGGTGTAGCAGGAGAAGCCGGCCAAATCCCGCTTAATACGAGCAGGCCTGCACCTTGGGGGTATTCAGGAAGATCAGTTCGAGTTAAAATTGATGTCTGCAGGACAGTTCCCTGATTTTCCATAAAAATAATAACATAATCTATTAAACGGTCAAATATATTCTCCGGAAACATACTGAAGGGGTAGACGGGAGTGTTAAGTAGCCCATGTCCATCGAGAATCACACAATCCATTCCATTAATCTGACCTGATAGCGTTGAGAACAAACAAATTTGATCGTCACATTGCGCAGCTGCATCACTGGCGGTATTTGTATCAACAATACAATAGGTGACCTCGCTAGCACCACGAGGAGAACGAGCATAGTATGACTCCTCAGATTCTGAAACATATATCCTCCAATCATCGGGTAGGGTGATTACAAATGGTGCCCCAGGGATTTGAATATCTCCTATCGTTATTACCTCCTAAACGTTTAACCTATCATAGTATAATTTTTCTAGTTATATTCTTTTTGGTGAGTAATAATCTGTAATTAAAAAAAGGTAGATGAGAGAAAAATATATCACTGATTATCCTTATTTACTGGTCAGGGGGCTGCAGTGTATCTATGAGTATCCGGTATATTTTTATCAGTTCTGCACCGTAGTCTGCATATTTTTTGTCATTCTTAAGAACCTGACTGATTTCTTGTAATTCTTTAATGTACTGAGCGAATTTATCATGATGCTGCACAGTAATGGGAAGCTTTCCAAAGTCTCCAGTTCGTGGGGTTTTTACTGCAAGCTTCTTCCCCGAATGTAGAATTTTCTTGAAAGGTGCGCCTTCATTAATTTTTAACTTTGAGAGCATTGCATGAAGCTTAGTGGGATCCTTTTCTTGAATTGGTGGGACCTGAACTTGGTCCTCTAATACTACTGCTTTGCCAGGAAAAACACCGCTGATCACCAACAGGATAGGATCTGTGTATTCCGGTGGTACGCCATATAATCCCCAAGTAAAAACATGAAGCACAACGCCTAGATGTTCGACTAACAATGCCACAAAAGCATTTGATACAATCTCCTTTATTATAGCGGCATTCATTCCATTTAATGTTAGTAACGATGAGTAGTTTATTTGATTACCATATGGTGCTGAACTACCAAACTGATATAGAAAGGAGGGAATGGCTTCATAAAGAGTAGTTTCTGGACGGATCATGTAATTGGCTATGATAGAACCCAGAGGCGGTTGAGCTACATAACATCCGTAAGGTTCGTAATACGTAATGGTCCAGTCGTCCGGTAAATGGATAACAAAGGGTTGACCTGGAATATGAAAATCACCCACGCCTGCGAACCTCCTGATGTAATAATTCGTAGAGAAAGCGGTATATTTTAATAAGGACAGCGGCGTAATCTGCATACTTCATGTCCTTTTTCAGCACCGCGCTGATCTCTTTAAGCTTTTCGAGACAGTACATTAATTTTTTATTGTTGCGTAGAGTGGCGGGAAGCTTCCCGAATTTCCCCGTTCTTGGGGTTTCTACTGCACGGCTCTCACCAGTATGGGGAATTTTAGTGCCTTTTGATATTGCTAACTGTTCTTGAAATTTATTTATATTCAACTCCTTTATCGGCTGGAGGGGGTCCTCTGTAGGAGTCACGGTAGCAGGCCAAATTCCACTCGCTATAAGTAAGTCGGCGCCTTGTGAGTATTCCGCAGTCATATCAAGACTCAAAATATTTACAAAAAGGATTGCACCCTGATGGTCCACGAGTATGTGTGTCATTGCATCTGTTTTGAGTATGATAGCATGCAGTCCATTTAACATGATTAGCAAAGTGGTGTTATATTGATTAGCACTTAACTGATGTTCATAAGCTTCAGCGAGAGAATTGGCTAGAGCGTTGGAGTAATAGACTTGAACGCTCTTCTGAGGTGATTCCGCGCCATAACATTCATTGTTGTTACTCAGCCAGACGCCCCAATTGTCTGGCAATGTGATCACAAAGGGCATACCTGCAACATTAAAATCTCCGATTGTTAAAACCTCCTTATATACATTTGATAACAGTTTAGATGCCTTATTTATATTTATAGTTTAATCAATGTGAAATAAAAGGTACTTCAAAATAACGCTATTCTTATTTAGAAGTGTTTTATAAAGCGTAAATGGGGAATATAATGAGCTTTTGAGTAAAAAATGAGAAGTTTTAAACCAGAAAAGCTTATTTTTTTAGAGATTCAGGATTATTTATCAGTTTTAAAATCAAGGCAAGGTTATGACGAAAGGTACGGCTGGAATACTAATATCTCCCATAAAAAACCTCTCTTTTAAGATCTTGAAAAAATTAGGAAATTGTTTATTTTCTTCTCAGCTAAGCAGGATTCACCATGGTAGAAAGGATCCGATGGATTCTAATCAATTGTGCAGCATAATCCGCATATTTCATATCCCTTTTTAGTACGCGGCTGATTTCTCTTAATTTCTTTATACAAAAGTTTAGCTTATCTTGAGTTCTTCCTTTAGAGGGACGTTTGCCGAACGTATCCCGTCTAGGTGTAGTAACTCTTGGTTTTACACCGGGAGGTCTTGATGGTGTTTGTTTCACACTTGGAGCTTTACGGGATGGTGTAGAGCTTGGAACGGTTTTAGAGTCCTTAGTGGGATACAGACCGCTAGTTACGATAGAGTAAACTCCTTGAAATCCTTGTAATTCAGTTGAACCTGCAAACGTCGAAACCTTTGTCCTCAGTACTTTATTCTGATTTTCTACAAAAATATAAGCAACATCGTCCTCAGGCGCATTCATTTCAACGTGTTCTTTTCCGACAAAAATTTTGCACTCCATCCCATTCAAACCAGGACTTGCTAATGAATTTAAACCCTTATTACTCAAATAATCATAATCGTTAATTTGATCCAGAGAGCTTTCTGACATTAGTCTATAGTATATACTTGAGCCCGAGTATTGATCTGGAGTTCTCACATTAATTACATCATCTTGAACGGATTCTATCACCCAATCATCCGGAATGGTGATAACAAAGGGTGCATCCGAAATTTTTAAATCTCCGATTTTAATCACCTCCGTCTTTTTTATTTGAAAGGTAAGATGCTTTTACCATAAAAGTTTAATCTATCAATAAAGATCATTATCTATGCACACGAAAGACTGGGAGCCGTTTTTTTCCCCCAAATCAATCGCGATCATTGGCGCCTCCACGAAACAATTTAAGTTTGGGAATTTATTTTTGAAGGCACTCTTAGATTTTAACTATAACGGGAAAATTTACCCCGTTAATCCGCGCGGGGAAAAAATTCAAGGATTAGATTCGTGGATATTAGAAGATATATCAGAATCTGTTGATTTAACCTATATAACGGTCCCAGCGGCCCAAGTTCCGGAGGAAATGCGGAAGTGTGCTAAGAAGAACTATAAGTCAATTATAATTTTGACTGCAGGATTCAAGGAAACAGGTGAAGATGGAAGGAGAATAGAAGAGGAATGTGCAGAAATTGCGAAAAATCATAAGCTGCGCGTTATTGGGCCGAATTGTTTTGGAATCTATCATCCAAAGGGGCAAATAACCCTATTGCCAGGTGGAGATTTTCCAAGGGAGTCGGGAAACATTGCAATGTTATCACAAAGCGGGGGACATGCCGTAAACTTTGTTTTATTGGGTCAAAGTTCGGGTTTACGCTTCTCTAAAGTCATCTCGTATGGGAACGCAGTGGATTTAGATCTTCCTGATTATCTTGAATATCTCAATAATGATCTTGATACGGAGGTTATCGCCGCTTATACTGAAGGAGTAAGAGCCATTGGAAAATTAAGAACAATAGTCAAGGATCTTCGGAAACCACTAATCCTCTGGAAGAGTGGATTGACCGAAGATGGAGCCAGAGCAGCTGCATCGCATACTGGTTTCTTAAGCGGGCAAGCGGAGGTATGGAAAGGATTTTTCAAACAGAATCGCAACAAAATTGTAAGGGCAAATAACTTTGAAGAATTACTGGATTCAACTTTGGCAATGGCCTATCTGCCACCACTTCAAAATAGGGAGGATTATACAAAGAACATTGGAGTAATTGGTGGTGGGGGCGGAATTGGAATTGAAATCAGTGATTCGGCAAATCAACATGGGCTGAAAATTCCTAAATTGACAGATGAAACGACCATTAGATTAAAGGAGTTGTTACCAGGGGAAGGCACTTCCATTAATAATCCGTTAGACATCGGGAATCCAATGTATATGGGAGATCAAAAACAAATCCTCGAAGTTTTCGTAAAAGATTCAAATATATCCGTATTGATTTACGACTTTATTGTAGATTTTGTTTTAGATTTAAGGGGAATGATCCGAGTTATTCGTGAATGTAAGGAAAAGCAGAATATTCCGATTGTTGTTGTACTCCGAGAGATGCTGAACACTGTTGAAAATCTTGGCCTTGAGAAAAGGTATCGGAAATTTCGCGATAAGTTCCATGCGATAAAGGTGCCAACATATCCCTCTTTCTATAGAGGAGTACGGGCGTTAGCCAATTATTTAAAATACTATAGAGGTTAAATCAGTTACTTTTTCTTTTTGTCTTTTTTCTTTTTATCTTGCTTGTTTTTATCTTGTTTCTTTTTATCTTGCTTCTTTTCAGTATCTTTCTTTGCGGCTTTTTTGGTGGATTTCTTAACGGATTTTTTAGCTGTCTTCTTGGCTGCTTTCTTAGCTGTTTTTTTGGGAGCAGCACCGGGTTTTTTAACTTTAATGGGTTGTTTTGGTGGAGAGATAATTTCTGCGCATTGAATAAAATATTTTTTCGGTGGAATTTTAGCTCTGCTTAAAAGATTGAAGATATATTTGAAATGAGCCTCATCTTTTTTAAATATTTTTTCAAATTCATCTGATTCTAGGAAGTTTACGATGGATCTCTTAACATTTAATATGTTTCTTTGTAATTCTGCTTCCTGTCTTGTAAAGACATTATGCTTACGTTTGTATTGAATGATGTAATCATAAAGTTCATTGACTGTTTTACGCACATCACCCTTATAATTCAAACCAAATTCCTTAGACAACCCAAGCCGCTTTAAAACGGGGCTTTCCCAGCTTACATTAAACAGAACTGGGATGATTTTGAGATTATGAGTTGTGGTCAAAGTAAGTTCATGAAGACATGCACCTGATTTAACGGACTTATTTGTGCCGAGAAACACGACAAACTGACAGTGAGGAATAACCTCCGCCATGAATTTATCGATCTGCCCATCTTTCTTCATATCCTGCGCACAGTGATAGACATAGGAGATGTACGGCTTTTCTTTCAATTTAGTTGCAATTTCGTCCATGGGGTACTTCGCACTCTCGTAGTCTGACAAGGAGTAACTGAAAAATACATTTACACTTCCGGCTTGGCGGCAGTATTCTAGAATCTTCTCGGTACTGCGCCCCTTCAGTTTCTTCCATTCGTCAATTAAGGGATTTCCAGCTATGCGGAGGTCCGTTAAATATTGTAAGCGCCATAGGTAGCCGGGAAGGGTAACTAAATAGTTCCGACGGATATCCAAAGTTGTAAGGTTTTTTAGATTATCGATGAAACCCGGTAGCATGTTTAGCTTATTATCACTAATATCTAATTTCTCCAGCTTTCGTAGTCTGCCGATTGTTTCTGGGATCCATTCCAATTTATTTTTCTCTAGGTCAAGAGTTTGGAGTGCTTTTAATTTCCCGATGGATTCAGGAATAGTCGTTAGCTGATTATGACTTAGATCTAAGCTACGTAGTGATTTGAGATTACCTAATGATTCTGGTAATTCGGTTAACCTATTATATTCCAGTCTCAACTCCACAAGTGCCTTCATTTTTCCGAAAGACGAGGGTAGAGTCGTGAGTCTGTTGTGTGTTGCATTAAATTCTTGGAGCGAACCCAAATTACCGATGGAATCAGGTAAGGAGCTTAGCTTATTACTCTCTAAAGTGAGGGTTTGGAGCACTTTTAATTTCCCAATGGAGTTCGGGAGAGAGTTAAATTGATTTTTTTGTAAATATAATCTTTCCAGAAGACCTAAATTGCCAATTGATTCCGGTAATTGCTTTAGATCTTTAAAACTTAAATTTAAGTCGATAACATTTCCCTCTTCGACTCTATATCCTAGGGTATCCCAAAGAATTTCTTTTTTCCGCTTGAGCTCCTTCCCCAAGAGATTATCTAATTCAATTAGAACCTTGGATTGCTTTTCTTCTACCTTTTTGTGGGGGCGACCCATATGAACACCTTTGGATTATTAATTGAATATTCTCATTTCAAATTTACCTATTGCATAAGTTAGATTACAGTCGTCTACTAGTCGAAAATAAGATAGCCAAAGTTGGACATGCTATAACTGTATGGAACACCCAGATGATATCTACAGTCAAGAGCTCGTGAGGCTCTAGTTCATTTATGAATTCTAGCAGATATATTAGTATCGGCATTGCATCGAACCTCCTAGGAGTGTGCCCAAAAACCCTTCGGCGATGGGATCGCGCGGGTAAGCTGCGCCCTGCGTTCCGAACGCTCGGGAATCATCGCCGGTATGATCGGCAGCTGGTGTTCACGTGGCTCCGGGGCGCTTCCACGCAGCTCAACCAGAGGGGTCCAAAGAAGGTGCAGAAAGTTGCAGAGCGCGCAGCGATCTATGGGCGCGTTTCGTCCTCCCGACAAAAGACAACAGGTGATTTAGGACGCCAACTTGAGGCACTTCAGGAGTAATGTCGGGAACATGGATTTCAGAGTATCAGCACCTATTCAGACATTGGATCGGGGTTGAATGATCGCCGGAAAGGATTGCTGCGGCTCTTACGGGATGTGGCAGGCGGGAAGTTAGATGTAATCGTCGTGAATTATCGGGATCGACTTGCTCGGTTTGGAATCCAAGTGCTCCGGGAATTCTTCAATAGTTGGGCTGTCCGTCTCGAAGTCACGCATCCCACCATTATGGAATCCACACCCCACGCGGAACTGATCACCGACTTGACCGCGATCCTCTACTCCTTCATGGGTAAGCTCTATCGCTTGCGGCGGCAGATGTAAGACACGAGTGTGTGATGGAGCCGGACGCTTCAATTTTCACTTGTCCCTCTCACCTTTATATAGGACGAGCCCCCATTGCCTAAGGTAGTAAAAAATTCAATTTCAGTTCCAGTTATGGGGTGCCACAGCAATGGTCAAGTCCCGATCGAACAATTCGACTCAGCGTTCAGTCATGCGTGCTTATAAGGTCGGATTGCGGGCGCCGGAGAGCTTGCTGACGCCCTTTACCGCCTTGACGCGTGAGCAACAGGTGCTACGCTTCCTGCTCAAGTGGCATAACGCCGCATTCACCGTGCGGCAGCACACCCGTGTTCCTGCCCTAGCAGGTCCCTTCCCGGCAACAGTTAAGGTGGGGTTCGAAGCATTCCAGCGGTATGCCACCCTCCACGGTGCTCCCGCCGCCGTGTTGGCGACCTATGAACGCTATCTGAGGACCTACATCTCCCTAACGCCGACGCAGCTGCACAAGGCGTTACAAGAGGTACAGGACGCAATCACCCAGCAAAAAGCTCAGAATACACAATTGGTAGTGCCGGACTTCACCAGGAGCGACCTCCCCACCTTCCGCGATCCGGCAAATCCCCTGCCGTCAGAAATTTCCCTGCACGACTTCCAGTTCCAGGCGAACCGGAGCATGAAAATGATCGGGGCGCATTTGAACCAGTTTGCGGAGACCCACATCGATCAACTCCCGACCACGCGAATGGAGCTCATTCAAGCTGCGGTGAAACACTCACGCATTGCGGTAC
>JAEOSY010000123.1 GCA_016840125.1 Candidatus Helarchaeota archaeon
AAAAAGGGGTTTTTTATATTGGTGGGCCAGCCAGATATAAAACCAGTGAACCAGTTCATGTTTATAGTAGATATCCCCAAAATATGGCCCACCGGGGGCTGATATAACCATATGTGTAGATTTGTATGATTCAACGATTTTTTTTGCTTCTGAACTCAACAAAAAAGGGAGTTCAATTCTAAATAACCTTAAAGCTGAATAAAGGAAGAAGCCTATCATATGAATGTAGGGCATTTTCATGTGAATAAATTTAACATCCTTTTTAATTGGGATATGCAAACTTGTATCCTGAAACTGAACAACTATAGTAAATTTAATTTTCCCCAATTTCTTTTCCAAACCATTGATCATGGCCCTCACTGCAGCTTCATCGCCACGATTTTCACCGTGCTGATTTACAATGAGAATATGTTTTTTTGATAACAAATTCTCCACTGCTTTATTCCTTCTCTGTAAATAGAATGATGAATAGAATTAAAATTATTTATCTAATCAGCTAAATAACACAGTCAGATCACATCACTTTTGGTTTTTTAGCTATTACTATAAATGAAATCCCTAGTTCGGTTGAATAAAAAATCCTTTGTATCGATATTGCAAGAAAAAATAGCATTTGCCCAATCCAGCTTCCATAGATGGGAAAAAGTTTTGTTTCAAGACTGCGATCCACTCCACTTTGTTTGGTTCTTTCAAAATCTCCATCACGAAGTTCTCTTGGATGTATGCCATATCTTTTAATTTTTACTTTTCTTGAAATAATTCGCAGTCGTTCAATAAACCAGGAAACAGGCCATCCGCAAGTTATTGTTTGAATAAGTTCGAAATCCGCACGATCCACAAGACTTATGATATCCTTCTTGTCGTATCTCCGATAGTGCCCCGCTAAAAGATCGGTGACATTCCATTTTTTTTTGTGTGCTGGAACCGAAAGAATAACAAGTCCACCTGGTTTAATATAATCTTTCCATTGCTTAATCGCAGCTGTATCATCTTCTATATGTTCGAGGACTTCGAAGGTGAGTAGGTAATCATACATTTCATAAGATTCTTTTGGCAAACCTTCAACAATTGAAATGCCATGAACATTTACAAGAATTTTTTTTGCCAATTCAATTGCGTAAGAGGAGACTTCAACTCCTTCTCCGTAATATCCTAACTTTGATATATCGTATAACAAAGCCCCGGCCCCACAACCCATCTCAAGGACTCTTCCTGGAGGAAACGACTTCATGAAATCTAGTATGGCTGCTCGGCGTAAAATATATGAGGGTGAAGGAACCCATCCCAATTCAGGGGCAGCAATGCCGAATTGATTTGTATATATCATAGGTTGCAAATCCTAAATAACTCTACAAGCTGTTTCCCTACTTCCCTAGGACCTATTATAGGCAAGTTGCTCATAATTTTTTTATTATTATCGATTTTTTTCTCGATAGTATTCCGCAGATCGAGAATAGCAGTTGCCAATGCTTCCGGATTCCCTGGTTCGACAAGCCGTAAAATTGGATCTTCATCAAAAAGTTCTCTTACTGCCGGCGTGTCCCCAGTTATCAGAGGTTTGCTGGCTGCCAATATCTGATATACCTTATTTGGTCTAACGCGCGTTGCTTTTCCAGAAGCTCCAAAAATCCCGAGACAAATGTCTGCTTCATGAATATAATCAATCAATTTAT
Source organism: Candidatus Helarchaeota archaeon (assembly GCA_016840125.1). Next base: position 1,674 of record JAEOSY010000123.1, read on the forward strand.
CATAGTTTACCCACGATATTCTTTGGATGGTTTTTATACCCAGCTCTCCAATAAGTGCGTCGATGCGCGGTTGTTCTTGTCCTTTACCAATAAGTACAAAGCATATTTTTTTGCTGGATTTATTTAAGATTTTTGCAGCATGGACAATTGTATCTATGTCGTGCAGCGGAATAAACTGACCATAAAATAGGACCGTAAATATTTCTTTATGTTTTTGAACGGCTACATTTCTCTTGAATATCGTCAGCTCAACTCCCACATAAACATGCCGTACGCTGTTAGGGGGCAATCGGAAAAGTTCTTCAAAATACTGGGCATGAGTACGGGTATCCAATAAGAGAAGGCTTGCGGCCCGGCTTGCCAACCATTCCAATGCGTATAATAAAAAAGCAAAAATTGATTTTGTTGACACAATTTTTCTATCAATAACAACCGTATCATACAAGGATAGAAATACATCCCAACACACAGGAACACCGCGCAACTTTGCAAAAAACCATATGAAAAACACGTCAAATTGACCCATATACCCGACAATAATGACATCATGAGGAGGGAGTCGGAGATATCGATAAATAAGAAGAGGATATGATTTCAATACCAAGAAAAAGCGATTTAATTTTGCTCTTATTCCCGAAAGTTGGCTCTTATCTTCAACACCTTCCCAGACATTTGCATGGCATTCTATGACCTGTACGCCATTTTCTTTTAATCCCTGGATTATAATCCGGTTCCGAGGTTTTCCAATATCGTATGTACCCCAGTAAACAATACGCATTTAAAATTATCTCCCATAAACGAAGACTGAGTCTCCACCCGCATAGCGGATGGGCTCATGAAGATCCCCAAAGGGGGGTTGGAACAAAATATTTTCGAATCTTTATTGCTCGCTTCACAGCAAATGCACCATATGAATATCGATTCAATGAATTTCGAATGTCGAAGGATTCAAAAAATTTGATCTTCAGGAGCCATGAATAAAATCAAATTTTATTCATCCGGCTTCAAAACTTTACAACAAGGTAAAAAAACTTCATCATTCGACATTCCTTGTTCATTATTCGATATTCGCATTTTTTATTCACCCCGGATCGGTAGAACCTCTCCGGGTCCTCCGCTAGAAGCGGAGGGTTTAGAAAAAACTAAGCAACCCTCGTCTGTAAAACGAGGGGTTTAAGAGGTGTCGATTTGAAATCGACTGTTATCAACAACGGGTTCACCTCCTTGCTCCTCAATATACGGCTTAATCATCTCATCAGTTATATTGCTGGAGCTGACAGCCAGATATCCTCTGGCCCAAAGGTGTCTGCCCCAAAACTTTTTACGCAAATGGGAAAACTCTGATAGCAGGATATGTGAGCTTATACCTTTCAATCATTGCATGACATGATCTTGCTGATGTTTTGCGTCGGGCAATACGAAATGAACATATGAACATAGTCTCTAGATACTTTGCCTGTAATAATTTCGAGCTCTTGTTCCATGGCAATTTGACGTAATATGTCCTGTGTTCTAATAGCTACTTCGCCCGTTAATACCTTTTTACAGTATTTCGGTATCCAAATCAGATGTACCTTGAGATCTGTTTTAGTATGGGATCCAATTTTGTAACGTCGCATAGCGATATATTATACTTTACTTATTCTGCATTATTAAATCGTGATAAACGATGGCTAAGTAACCGGCGCTCTCTCCGAGTTCGAATACTTAAAGGTACAATTTTATTATAACCAACTCTTAGCATAAGGGGCGGAAGGCAGCGGATGGTCGACCAAAGCCGCAGTATTGAGTTAGGTTCAGGCGAAATTAGATAGTCTGAGTGTAGCCTTCGTTCAACCCTTAAGCCAGATTTCATACAAAAACGGAGAACATCAAATGCATTAGTTCCTCTGTCTCGATCACCCCACCAGGAAATTTCAGTAAAAAATTGGGTATTACCATTTTCTATATGACGAGTAGCTCCTTTCAATACTCGCAATTCAGATCCTTCAACATCTATCTTGACAAACGTCTTTGCCCGATGATCGAAATAATCATCGACACATACTAGTTTGATGGGTATAGGTGCATATTCATTGGACCTCTCAGAAACCGAAAACAAGCCACCACTTACCTGCGTTCCAGTTGTAAAAAAGGTTATTTCTGCCGAATCCTTACGGTCTTCTTCATCGCTTGCTGCAGCATTGATGCAATGAATAGTATTAGTAGATTCTGTCGACCACTTCATAGCATTCTCTTGAAGTATACTAAATCGTTCTGGGTCAGCTTCTATAGCAAAAATTTCTGCATTTTCTAGAACCCTGTTCGCATGATAGGTATAAACCCCATGAGAGGATCCTACGTCAATGAAACGTATAACTCCCTTTAATGTTTCATCAAATTTTGCGAATTCGGCACTATCGAATGCATTTTTTCCAAAGTAAGTCCAATACAAATATGCTTGATAATCATGTTCTTTTTGATCTTTTTGTTCCATAACTCGATATCTCTCATATCCCCTAATTAGTTTCTGTAGAAAGATTGCGCATTTTGTTCTCCTTTCGAGGTGTAGAAATTCGTTAAATTATTGATTTGACAGCAATTTATTAACAAATTATCCCTGAAATTGCGAGAACGAAATACGTTTAACCATCTGTTTTCAACGAAAATTATGCGGCAACCGTCTTCAAAAAGCTGTACCGCATGCCTTTTTGCCATTTTTGATCGATGTTCCTTTGTTCAAAGTAGAAATTTGGCATGGGAAAAGCCAGAACACAATCAGACCGCCCCAATACCTGCTTGAATCCCTCGTTCCTGTGAATTTTAATAATATCTCTCCTTTCTGATTTTTTCAAGCCATGCCTATGAACATATCAAATCATTGCTGTCAAGCCGCAATGTCGGGTCAATTCTGAGATAGTCAGCATCGTTGCAGTCTTCATAGCCCGCTGCAATCTGGTAGACTCGTTGCCGTATTATTTGCTCGAAGGTATGCTTCTTGTGAGAGGCAGACCTTTCATCCACTAAGTGGCTGCATCCGCTTTCGATTATCCTAAATCGTTGATCAACTTCCCTCATCAGAAGAAATCCTGCGTCCGACGTGATCTTTGCACCAGCGAAATCAATAAATATGGACGGGTTGAAATTCGGTCGAGTCGCTCCTTTTTTGCTTCACCATTCCCGAGCATTACTTGAACCTCTTGCATTGTCGGTACTATCCTGAAAAAAAAGGCTAATTTACTCAAAAAGCATTCGATGTAATTTGCCTCAATGCTCCCGTTTTCTTCCAACGGAGCTGGGTGCCACAAGCAAAAGACAAAAGTGATGTGAGCTGTTCCATCAGCGGTTTAGGTTTCCAGATAACTTTCTTTTTTCCTGTTTTCGTTACAACCTTTTTAGGGTCTCGATTAAACCAACGAAAAGACAGCTCAGTTAAATAAAGGTTCAGGTGCATTGAACTCATGTAATGAAAAACTCCGGTTTTTGCTCGTTCAAGCATCGCACCAAAAGATTCGGCAGTATTGATGTGTACATCACCTCGGCTGTATTCTTTAGCCATATGATAGACGCTTTGATGGGAAGCAAATCGCT
>JAEOSY010000124.1 GCA_016840125.1 Candidatus Helarchaeota archaeon
CGTCCACCAAAAGGTGCCATCATTGGCGCAGAGTTAGAGCATACATATCCGATCATGTCCTCTTCTATTGCCATAGCAGGAAAGAGCCCTGCTACACCAAAATGTCCGCTATCTTTTACTGAAACCAAGCTGATACCATGGATTTTCGATAGTTCTATGGCTTGTTTCATCGCTTTATAAGCAACAACATGGCCCATCGATCCATTCGCAGCTATAAAAGCCGTAGCTCCTTTTTGACGAACGACTTCCATTTTGCATTTTTTTCTAACAAAATGTTTTTGTAACCGTTTAATATATATTGGTAAACGAGTAACACCATGTGACTCTACGCCACGCAAATCAGCTCTGACAAGCAATTTAGAGACAATTTCGGCTTCATCCGAAGGTACTCCAGCGCATTCATAGGTATCTTTCACATAACTTAGCAGATCATCATAATTTACGCGTATTATTGTGGACATAGGGGTACCTCATTTTGCTACAGTAGAAGTTTTAAAAAATCTATCCACCCTCGGCTGGTGAAAATATGAAGATTTCATCATTGTCCTGTAGAACACTTTCTATATTTGATTGCTTTCCATTGACCAAAAAGAGCAGCCGAAGGTTGTTCGGTATTTCTAGCTTCTTTATTAGCATGGCAATGGTAGATCCAGATGCTAAAAAAATCTTGTTCGATCCATTGCCATCAGGATAATATTTCTCCAGAAAGGCAAATAATTCTACGGAAACGTACATTTTTATCAGTTTTTATTGTTCAATTCCAAGTTCTTCTTTCTTTGAGGTTGTAGGAATACCATCTGTTGACCAACCTCTAAGCTGATAATATTCATCGATCATTTTATCGATATGAGAAACACATCCTTTTGAAGGACCTTCTGGTGTTGGTTCACTCATGATGCGTTTTGGCAGGGAATCATCGATGGAAGTAAAGCCAGCATTAGTGATAAATAATCTTTCCGCATTAAAAATACGTTCGCCAGCCATTTCTAACTCTTCCAAGGTATAATCTGCTCCAGTGACTGCATTAAGGTATTCGAGAATACCATCTGGCTGTAATTCTTTATTCTGTCTGAGTAAATTGCGTATACAGAACATAATGCAAAGCCCGGTCGCATCTATTATGCAAAATATATCTTGCCAACGTTTTACCAAGGATGCTTTACCATCAACTTTATTACGATCTGTTAATTCTGGTATTCCGACCATTTCAGTGTAGGCCATATGAGCTCGACAGTGTGAAGCACCAATGGGAGAAGTTGCATAGTTCAATCCTTGGGCCTGTAACCCACGGGGGTCATAGCCAGGCAACTCTAGCCGCTTTGACACCATGGATAGTTCAGGATGGCCGTATCTCTCTGCTAATATATAGCTTCCTTCAGCCAATTTTTCTCCAAAACCTTTTCGTGTACCGGTCATTGTCGTTAACTCAATTAATCTCTCCGGATCTCCCCAGGCAATTGGTCCTCCGGTGATTTCATCATCTATAATTCCTTTTTCATATAATTCCATAGCACAAGCTATTGTGACACCCATGGTCATCGTATCCATTCCGAGTTCATTACAGATGTAATTTGCTTTTGTGATGGCTGCCAGGTTGTCAACCATACACATTGGTCCTAAGGCGAAAGCGCTTTCAAACTCTGGTCCTTCACCCTCTCCTTCATAGCCTTTATCTGTGATTTTTGTTGTTCGACCACATGAAATTGGACAAGCCCAACAGGCACTCGTTTGAGTGAGATACTTTTTTGTCAATGTTTGTCCACTGATGGCTTCCCACTCGTCAAATGTGCCTCTCTGATAGTTTTTTGTTGGAAGGACTCCGTGTTTCTGAGTTAATGGAATCATAACACCGAGCGTACCATGTGCAGACAAGGGAGAAGGGTGTGCCTTTGCTGCATTTTTAAACGTGGTCATTACTCTGGATTGCACATGCTTAAAATCGGTGGGATCTGCAATCTTAACAGGCTTATTTCCTCGAACAACAATTGCTTTCAGTTGTTTTGATCCCATGACGGTTCCAACACCTCCACGTCCTGCAGCACGGTGCTTATCATTCATAATCGATGCGAAACGTACTAATTTTTCGCCTGCTGGACCAATGCAGGCAACTTTTGCTTTTGCGCTGGTTTCTGCTATAAGCGCATCAGTGGTTTCCGGCACCGATTTTCCCCATAAATGTGTTGCAGGTCTTAATTCGGTATTTTCACCATCAATCAAAAGATATACCGGTTCATCTGATTTTCCCTTAATTAAAATGGCATCATAACCTGTACGTTTAAGTTCTTTCGGAAAGAGTCCTCCTGAATTGGAACATGTTATCGCGCCTGTAAGTGGGCTTTTGGTAGTCACCATATAGCGACTGCCGGTAGGAGTAGTCGTACCGGTCAAAGGGCCCGTGGACATTACTATAATATTTTCAGATGAGAGAGGATCACAATTAGGATCTAATTCCTTGTTCAGACAATAAATTCCAAAGCCGCGACCTCCGATATATTGTTTGGCAATAATGGGGTCCAATGGTTCTGATTTAATACTTTTAGTGGATAAGTTCACCCTAAGAATTTTACCTTGCCACCCATTCATTATTCTTCTCCTGCTTAAACGTCAATATTTGCTAAATAGATAGTTCCTCTTTTTCTTCTATATTTTTAATCATATTTTTTACAACCATATCGCCGACATTCTCAATATCATCATTTAACTCCTTGCATGCACCTTGGAGATCATCATTTTCTAATTTATTAAATATAGACTTATGTCGACTAGCATCTCTATTGGAATATCGTGTAAACAGAATATCAACTTGATATTTCAAATATATTAGGTCAAACAGGTTTTCTAGGGCTCTATACGTAACAGGTGAATTTGCGAAGGATGATAAGGTAAGATGAAAATCTCTGGCAGCTAATGATTGTTTTTTTTTATTATCGTCTTCATGAGATTTTTCATATTTTTGCAAAGCCTCACGAACTTTATTGATCTTTTCCTTCGTGATTTGAGTAAATCCACGATTTAAAAGATCAATTTCTATTATTTTTCTAAACCGGTAGATATCTTTAATTTCATCGATACTTACAGGCTCTAAAAAAAAGCCACGGTTATTTTCGTGTCTAACCAATCCTTGAATTTCAAGCCATTTAAGAGCTTGAATAACTGGTGTCGGACTCATGCCCATATCGTCTGCTAAATCGCGATAGTATATCTTTTGCCCGGGAGAGATTTCATTGAAAAATAATTTTCGCCTGATACCTCTGTAAGCTTTTTGAGTTAGCGCTTCTGATAATTTTTCTGAATTTTTAGATTTTTTGAGTTTAGTTTCAGCCATAATCCCATCCTAGAAAATTAGTAATAAAATTTATATATAAATTTATATATTATTCTAAAAAATTTAAGTCAATATATATTTTCGATTTCCACCATAATTCTATCGTTATAACTGCTTAAAACTACTACTATTATGAAATTGCGATTTAATTCAGTCTATTTATCCCTAATCCAATTCATCATTAATATAACATGTAAATGATGCCGTGTGATGATTTTACGAATTTTAAAAAAGACCTTGACAAACATATAGTGTTATGGAATATCAAAAATTGATAAATAAATTTATTTGTGAATTTTATTAAGGATATTTTATGCGCGCTGACCTGACCAAAACAATATTTCATCCTAAAATAATGAGTATTTGTTGCCTTATAAGCTCATGGTACCTCGCATCCATACTTACGCCTGAAAATCTGATGCCGCCTCCCCATGTTGTAGTAGAAAAGATGTTTACTAGTGTGATTTTCAAAGAAGGATTTTTATCTCATGTGGGAATCACATTCTTACGCATTTTAATAGGATTTTCAATCTCTTTTTCAATCGGTATGACGATGGGTATCTTAATGGGTGTTAGGAAATTTTGGGAGGGGTTTTTCAGAGACTATGTGATCATAGGTCTTACCATCCCAAGTTTGGCGTGGGCTGTTATCGGCGTATTATGGTTTGGTTTAAAACCAATGACTCCCATATTCGCTACTGTTTTAATTGTTTTTCCTTATATCGCCATCAATTTTTGGCAAGGTGTAAAAAATATTGACAAAGACATTGTCGATATGGGGCACGCTTTTGATGTTAGCAAAAAAAAGATAGTCCGCCACATATACATACCAGCTCTAATGCCTTACACACTGGCAGCAGCTCGGATTGGCTTTTCAATATCATGGAAGATAGTTATCGTTGGAGAGGTTTTTGGCGCCAGCAATGGCATCGGTTACATGGTTTATTATTGGTACCATATGTTTAACATGCGATTAGTTCTCGCATGGTTACTGGTATTCACATTTTTCATGTTAGTTTTAGAATACTTTGTAATGCGAAACATCGAACGTCGATTGTTGGTGTGGAGACAATTAGCGAAACTTTAATTAAGGGTATTAAATATGAAGAACGTGCTAATTAGCTGTAAAAAAATTCGTAAAGTATTTCCGCAGGATGAGGGAGTGCTTGTTGTATTAGATGGCGTCAGTTTCGATGTCGAAGAAGGCTCTTTTACTACCTTATTAGGTCCTAGTGGATGTGGGAAAAGCACATTGCTTAATATACTTAGAGGATTGGATAATGTCAGTGATGGAGAATTCGAATTATCATGTTCGGGAATTGATGGTGTTAGAATGAGCTATGTATTTCAAACAGATAGACTACTACCTTGGAAAACCATAATCGAAAACATTACATTTGTCCATAATCCTGATGAGTCGAAAAATGATATTAAAGATAAGGCAATGAGTTATTTAGAATTAGTCGGATTAACAGATTTTGCCAATCACTTTCCTCACCAGCTTTCAGGTGGAATGCGGCAAAGGGTAGGAATCGCACGAGCCCTTTCAGTAGAACCGGATATCCTTTTAATGGATGAGCCTTTTAGTCATCTTGATGAAATAACAGCAAAGAAAATGAGGGGTGATTTGATCGATATTTGGCAAAAAGCAAAGGTGACAATTTTATTTGTAACCCACGATTTGTCTGAGGCTACCCTTTTGTCAGATCGTGTAATATTTCTGACGCAGAAGCCGGCAAACGTGCATAAGATTACTGAAATAAAGATGCATAGACCACGCAGCGAATCAGATCCAGAATTTTTTAAATTATATACAGATTTGGCACAAGTATTTCATTTAATGCAGGAAGAAGAAATATCCAACGCTTCACAATAAAGGCAAGTAGAATGGAATTAAGCCAAGAAAAAGTGGAGGAATAAGATAACGTGGTTATACGCAAAGATCAGGTTGGCTTTTCCGACTGGCCATAAAATATTCGGTTTGAAACCGGCTAGGCGCTGTGTAACTTGGGCTTTATTGAAAAGCGTTTAAAGATAACACAAGGAAACAGCAGCTTAAAATGACTATGTTGGTGGGAGTGAGATACTTATTCTTTTAAATTAAAGAAAGGGGGAAGAAGATGAAAAAATTTTCAATGATTTATTTTTCGGTTTTCTTGGTTGCTATTA
>JAEOSY010000125.1 GCA_016840125.1 Candidatus Helarchaeota archaeon
CATTCCTATCTCTATCTTTAACTCGGGTTTGTTATAAAGTTCTGGAGGGAATGATATATGAGTAACGTAGAGTTTTCCACAATATTCAAAGCCAGGATAGAGGACGTTGCCAATCTTAGGTAGACCGTAGGTTATAGTATAATCGGCTCTCACGGCTACACCCATAATCTTTCCGGTGTCACCATTTATCCCCGAAGGGATGTCTATGCTGACAGTCAATTTTTTACTCTTGTTTATTAGATTGATTATATCTCTATATTTGCCCTTTACCTCCCGTGTAATACCAGTCCCTAAGATGGCATCCACAATAACGTCACAATCCATGATATAAGATCTGAGCGTTTCTCGGTCCTCTACCTTCCGGACCTCGATGGGTAATTTGGAAACGATCTCGAAGTTCTTTCTCGCGGATCCTTGGAATTTTTCCTCATCACTCATTAGGAAGACCCGAGCAGTGCCGCCCTGGGAATGTATCTTCCTGGCTACCACAAGCCCATCACCGCCGTTATTGCCTGGACCACAAAGGATGACAAAATCCTTTCCCTTTATGTCTATCTGATCGAGTATCACAAAATAAGCTGCTTGACCCGCATTCTCCATGAGGAGATCCCCAACGATACCATAATCCTCAATGGCACACTTATCAAGGTTCCTCATCTCGTGTACCCTACTCACCTTCACTTTTTGCACCCCTCATTTAATTAGACTATTCTATTATCGTTATATGCCTTCTCATCATCCAAATCTCCTAATCCTCAACAATTACGACGAAGAGATGGTTTCGCCTACTTTTGATAACACAATTACAGCACCAATAAGAGGCAATATAGCTAGAACGAGGAACATGGTTCTTAAACCAAATATTTCAGCCATTACACCTGCTATTATCGTCCCAGTCACCGCTCCAAAGGTTATAGCGGAATTTAAAAAGCCCATAGCCTCATTATGTTTGTCAGCAGGCGCAACATCTGATACGAAAGCACTTCCTCCTGTATAAATGCTTGCGAACACAAATGCATTAAGGACTTGAGTCACAATAAGTAAAATGAGATTATATGATGTCGCATAGAGTACCAAAACAAGACTAGTTCCAAATAATCCAAACAAAATGATTAGTTTTCTACCTTTCATATCAGATAACTTACCAACAGGCGTCATAATGAATGCAGAAATCCCCAAATTGATAGCAATAAGGATACCAATCCATGTTGTCGAAACTATAGTCGCAAAGAAAATGGATAATAGAGCAAATGATCCCCAATAAGCACTATATCTAAAGAATAAAGAGATATAAAACCAACTTAAGCCCTTTTCTTTTAAATACGTGCTTTCGCCACTTTTCGGTATAAATCGATTTTTCAAAGCGATTATAACCTTTCTGAAGTTTCTATCTTTAATAATGTCGGATTTTGCCTCTCTCAAGGCGAAAATCGTTATTAAAGCCGCAAGAACTGCAAGCATGCACCCAAAATAGAAGGTCATCGCAAAACTGAAAAGTTCAGTGATTGTCCCGCTCGAAAAAGAGCCTACTGCCCACCCCAATGAGGTCCCAGAATTTAAATATCCTAAGTTTTTACCCTTCTCTCGTAATTTTGAGTATTCAGAGACCATACCCATTACACAAGGGGAAAAACCTGCGGCAATAAAGCCAAAAAGCCCCATTACTAAAATTAAAGTTACTGGGAGTGCAATAAAAGAAATCAAGATAAAGATGACTGCAGATCCGAACAGACTAAAAATGATAAATGGTTTTCGCTTCCCTATAATATCAGAAAGCGACCCCATAATCACGGCCGTCACTGCATTAACTCCGAAGAATGTTCCTGCAATTAAGCTTGCTTGAAAAAGGGAAGCGCCTAATACAGTTGTTGCATAAAGAGGGATTATAACGAAGGGTATGATTGTTACCGTATTAAAGAGCCAATTTACGATATTAATTGGCAACATCCAATTATTTGCAGTATCATTTTTTGCAGAATTCAAGAATTCACATCCTTTTTCCAATTCTTCAATTTTAAACTGTTTTTGTTCATAAAATTAACCCGCAAAATATATAATAGTCTACGCCTTTAACTCAATGTTGGGCAGAAGTAAATCACTTAGATCTGGTTCAATATGATCGATTAGTCCATCATGAAGATATTGAATCACTTCTTTGTGGGCCTTTGCTCTTTTAGCCCAGTCCCATACGTTTTCAGCGGAATCACGACCATTTTTTGCCATTTCGTGTAAAGAAATTCCTTTGTAGTTTCCTTTATACAATTGATATACTTTTTCAGCAATTTCTTGTGGATCATATGGATTAATCCACACGCCGTCATATCCGTCAACAACTTTTTCTCTTAGACCTCCGAGTCCTACCAAAGGGGGCACACCACTAGACATGGCCTCTAAATCGATCTGACCTTGAGGTTCATAGAGAGAGGGACAAATCATTAGATGCCATTTATTGAAAAGTTCAGCTTTAGTTGGTCCAATATAAAATGTATTGTCTAGTTTTACAACACCGTTCAAATTCAAATCGTGAATTTTTTTCAATAAGTATAAATATTCGGGATCTCTCTGATCCGCCGAGGTTACAATATGCATTCTAAGCTCAGGAATCTTTTTTATGAGAATATTTGCTAAATCTGGTAAAATATGAATACCTTTCACTTGGCTGCATCGGCCTATGAAACCAATTGTGAAATCGGATAGTTTTTCTACTTTGGAATTTGGCTGAAAGAAACTAGGATCTATCCCATGGTATATCGCAAAAACACGATTGTCAATTTCACCAATTCTTCCACCATGTAGTTTAACTCCAAATAAGTATTCTTTACGATGAATCTTACTTACGGCAAACATAACGGCATTTGTCTTATGTTTCTTTAGAATCCGAAATGTTAACGGAAATTCTAAATCTCGAATAAGTCTTTGTCCATTAGTAAATGAACTAAAAAGATCCCCCTTTCTTAAGTTAAATTCCTCTTCCATCAACTTGTCAGAAGTAGGACCCTTAAAATTCGCATGGTAGACACCACCTGTTCTACCAGGCTCAGTACTATGAATAAAGATTTGTTGACATAGGTCTGGATGAATCCAAGAGTTAAGGGCACTGCGAACGTAGCTGAACCAATCATTGGGAATAAACATGTCAATAGTAGACATTCGGAAAGATGTCGGAATGCACACAAAACCAGTGAAATAATTTGGCGAAAAGGATATTTGACCTTTCCGCAAGTAAGAAACATCAATACCTAATTGATGGAGAACATCATAAAGATGGACATAAGCAGTATCAAGGTCGATATGATAAGGAGGACGCCTGATAACAACGCCCCGAAAGTCTTCCTGTGATGGTAAGTCACCAGACAAATTCATTGAATAAGTCTTAATTGAAAAACCCATTTTTACTAGTTGTGGATAAAGAGCATTGTGAAAGG
>JAEOSY010000126.1 GCA_016840125.1 Candidatus Helarchaeota archaeon
AATAAACTGGTATAAAATTTCCTCACCTATTTTGCGCGCGGAGATGACTTCAATTTTTCCCACAAAAGATTCAATATAACCATCTGGATTGTAGTGAGGGTAGATTGTTTCCATCACCCAGAGAACATAACCTCTCTTATGTTTCACACGATATTCTACTTCATAGGGTTCCTGCAAACCCTTATTCAAGCACTTGAGAAGAAAGTTATATCTCCCAGTGAGAACCTTTTTTCTGTCGTCTTCGTGATATAATGGTACCTGAGAATAGTCATTCATAATATCCTTGAATTCAGCGGGCGTATAACCAAGAATTAATGTCACCTGCGGGCTAATAAACGAAAATTTTCTACTATGTATATCTATTTTATAGATAATCGCACCGACATTCTCAAAGATAATTTGTAATTCTGACTTATCAGGGTATACCGATGAATCTTCTATTAGAGTCGCCAGATTAGCAGGATATACTGAAGCCAGTGCTTCTTTAAGCAACCGCATCAAGTTTGCAGTATCCGTTAAATGAATTTCATACTCCAAACCTATGGTGCTTGCAAAATTTGCAATGAGGTCGATGTCAAGCTGATCCTTCTCAAATTTCACGTATATCAGCTTTTTGCATGTGTCCCCAATCAGAACTTTGCAATTGTTAGTACCTACCTCGAATCCAGAAAGAAGGTCCTTTTTAAACTTGGTGAAAAACGGTTTATTGAGCATCCAGTAGATCCTCTTAAGGTACTCTGTATAGTTCTTTGTACCAAGGAACATTTCATAACAATTGCTTCCATTAAACCGGACTATTTTACCATTATATTCTGCAAGCAGCTCCATAAGATGCGGGTGACATACTCCGTAAGCTAACAGGGTCACATCATTTTCGGTTATGGATTTATCAAAGTAATGTCTCAATAAATCGACCTTCACGCTGAATGTGCAGGCGGGAATTATCGGGTAGATCTTAAAAGATCCTTCCAAGGATGTCGCGCACTCTATAATTTGATCGTGTATAGAGGCACACGTGACGATTCCAACTCGGATCTTCCTCATTCTTTTCCCTCATTAATAAAGTTCTGGAGAATTAGACCCAATTCAGAGATATCTTGCGGAAAGTAACAGTTTGGAAAGTTCCCTTTCAGGCTTTCATCATACATAAAAGGAATTCCCCCAATAAAGATTTTCAGCTTTCTTTTGTGTAAGTAAGGAACTATATTCATCAAAGCCTCTACATGTAAGAAGTGGGACAAAGTAAAAATGATCGCGTATGGTCTTTCCTTCTCGAGAAACTCTCTTAGATGTTTTTCCGTTTTGTCCAGTGGAAACAACCCAACAGCAAAGGATAAGGTTTTTAGATACGAGTAGAGAAGCGAGGCACTTGGAAGCAGAAATGAGGTGAAGTAGCAAATTGGAACCAATATTTGATGCTTGAAATCAATCTGGATTTTGGGCTGATTTAAATACATATATATAAACTTCAATGATATATACATAGCTGCTTGAGTGATCTCCTTTGTTTCCCACGCTGTCATGATGCGTTTGAGAAAGATACGAATCTCTTCCATTGAGATGGTACCGAAAATCTCAACTAAAGCTTCTATCGAGTTGTATTTCGATTTGATTATTCTATCCAAAAGAAAGGTTATTTTTGTCCCCAACATCTTTTAATATCCTACTGGCCTCTTCTTGCACTCAGAGAAAGTAAGCTACTGCGTAATATAAATAAAATTAAATTATGGTGTTATGTCTAATACTGAAAATCAAATTATTCTTTAATTTATTCATTTATAAATTATCTTATAATTTTCAAGGTAATCGATTGAAGTGATTAAACAAGCATTAATCATGATGTAGGCAAATTATCGCTAATAAAAAATCAATTACATTCAACAATGATGTTCATAACATGTTATATTATTTCGGGCACTCGTGATTGACAATACTAAAGATTTAATTAAGTTCTTAAAATATTCCTAATATTCTGTTTTCTTCATCCCTAATCTTTATTTCTCGCGATTGCCCCTCTTAATCAAGTCCCAAACGGCTCCGCAACAGGTTCTTAACTCATCATAGAATTTATTTTTATCTTTTATTGGATGAAGAAACAATACCTCATTAATCCAATTATTTTTCCTTTTCTCCTTATTTTTTGATTCTTCTATAAAATCATCTCCCTAAATTTCTAATTCTCCCATAGAATTTTTCCCCATTTCAGGTGAAGGTGATTGAAAAATTCCTCTTTCTGAACTTTCAAATCCTTTCAATTCATTCCACAATTTAACTGATAAATGAAATTCCCCAGGAAGACGTGAAATTTGAATCTGAGAGATTAAATCAAGAATTTGTAAACAATGAGGACATAGAATTCGATGTCTTTCCTTAACCTCCTTTTCTGAGACTAATCTAATCATTATTAAAAACCTCGTTCTGCAGGGATAAACCCCTAAAATTATTATATAGCTGACTGCAATTGAAAAGCATTTAGGCAAAATTTGCATGCTCTTTAAAAACCCCTACTTTGTTGGTGTCCATCGATGATCACCGAGATTTCTCTCTCAATTCTCTTTATAAAAGAGCTCAATAAAAAGAACCGAGTGTTATGAATGCGGAAGTCGTTTTGGAACAAAAGGACAATTTAACAAAGTTTACAGGTTCCTTTCAAAATATCTCCCCCTAAATCAATTTTATTCCATAAATCTTTTTTAAATTTCTGCAATTTTTTATTGATATTTTTGAAAGGTTCATCTATATTTTGAGCGTGTTTAATAAATTCTTCATTATTTATGAGTTCTTCGATGATAGTTGCTGCAATCTCTAAATTGTTTTCTTCTTTGCTCCAAATTTGTGAAGGAATACCCCAAAGTTTATTAGTTATTAAGCAATAAATTTCTCCTTCTTTATCCATTTCATATGTAAGTTCAATTTTTCCTCTTAAACTTGAAAAGATAGACTGACATAAAATTTTTGTTATATTGTCTAAATCATAACCAATATCAGCTAAATTATAACCAAGATCCATTTCTCTTCTTTCAATAGTGTCTTTGAAACCTTCTTTTGTTTCTACAACAAAATTATTGTATTTTGTAGGTAATGTTGAGGAATCTTTTATTATTTCATTCAATAGAACCCAATCTTTCTTATAACCAGATTTTAAATGGCTCCGCACATATTCATTTTCAGACCATGAATCGGCACGAATTCCATCGCGCTCTTGGGTATGTTAAGGTGGGGTATTATTCTAAGTACCGCCTCTGGCAACACAACAAACGCTGTCTGCTGTTCTTCATGCGGTTTTATGATGAGTTC
>JAEOSY010000011.1 GCA_016840125.1 Candidatus Helarchaeota archaeon
CAACCCTATGGAACCGAAGTGGCGTATAAAATCTTTGCAAGTGATATCGCAGGCAACCCTGCATTAAATGATAACAATACTAGTTTGTACAATTACACCGTCACAGACCTCACGGTGCCCACCGTGAGTCTGATCAATCCGGCCAATGGAACGATCGTTGCTGGGGTGACTCAACTTGAAATTGCGGACATTGCAGCACAGGATACTGATGTTAATAATATAACAGTCATTTATCGATATAACAGCAGTTCGTGGACGGTTCACGGCTCGTACCTCTCAGGTACTAATCTGACTTGGAATCCGGGAACTACCTCATCAGTGACAGTCAATATGTCAAGCTGGGTGCCTGGCAGCAATTATACGATTTATATACTTGCCCAAGACCTACGAGGTTTGGTGAGTGCCCCATCTTATATTTACAACATCACATTATCCAATTATACTGGACCTCTCGTGTATAGCATTTTTCATACGCCTGATCCAGTGGGCTATAATGAATCAGCGGTAGTCTCATGTACCATCTTCGTCCCTGCTGTGAAGGGGGATATAAATACAGTAATGTTAAATTATTCTGCTGGAGTGGGGTGGATCATCGTGGCAATGACAAACACTACCCCTCGAACCACAGGAGTACCCATCAACTTCGCTGGACCAATTCCCCAATTCGCTTTAGGGACTATTGTAACCTACTCGATTCTCGCAACTGATACAAATGGCAATAGCACAAACGCGGATAACTACGGTGCGTATTATTCTTATACAGTAAGCGATAAATGGGGGCCGGTAATTTCTGCTGTTAATATCCAAGGTCTTCCTGTTACCTATGTTGAAATTCCAACCATAGATTGCACTATTAATGAACCTGCAACTGCTATTGGTACCATAATCTTGGTTTACGATAATGGGTCAGGTTGGACAAATCAACCGATGAATCTAATTGGCGGGGGCGGTATTAATTTTGGGATTTACGAAGCGAGTATTCCACAAGCTCCCTATGGAACAATTGTCCAGTTCTATATTTGGGCAAATGATACCGCTGGAAACGTGCGAATTGATGATAATAGCAGCGCTTACTATTCTTTTACAATCGCTGATATATGGGGACCTACAATTAGCGAAATAATAATCACTAATTTGCCGGTTGGTTTCAATGAGACGGGTGATATCAGCTGCCGTGTGAATGAAACCCTTGGAGCCGCTGGAGTAGATTTAGTATTACTTTATTACAACAATGGAACTGGCTGGTTTTCCTCACCAATGAGCCGCTATAGTGGTAATGCCATAAATGGGCAGTATTCAGCCAGTATTCCCCAAGCACCATTCGGACAAACTGTCCAATTCTGGATTTGGGCGAATGATACCGATGATAACGTAGGTATTGCTGATAATAATAGTAACTATTATTCTTACATTGTAGTCGACTTTACACCCCCGGCTGTTGTGGCGAACCTCATAGCGGATACCTATTTTGGAGCTCAAGCGATTAATATTTCATGGTCACCCAATGGGGAATTGGATCTGAGCCATTACCAGGTGCACCGTCAAAACGGCACAGGCGCTGGCTTTGTCCCGACAAGCGCGAATAATATCATGAATACAACAAATACCTTCTATTTAGACACGGGCCTTGCTGACGGGGTGGCGTTCTTCTATATTATCTTAGCTGTGGATTATAGTGGAATGACAAGTAGTCCCTCAAGCATTGTGAATGGAACTCCGAGTAGCACTGCCACTACGGGTGAAGTTATTGAAATTCATTCAAATGTCCATGTACATTTCAATGTTACAGATGCCAATATGACCCTCGACTTCACCGCCACGGGCGACTTTAACCTTACAGTTGGTACCCTTAATAGTTCCTACACATTTGTGGACCATGTGTTAGTGATGAACTTCTACATCAACATTACCCCCTCAGTCCCAGGAGTACCGCTTACTGGCACCATGACATTAATACTTGATCAAGCACTCGTTGACGCCCTCGGGGTAGTTGCTAGTTCATCTTTCGCGATTTATTACTGGGATGGAAATTCGTGGGAGAAATTGAGCTCCACTTATAATGCTACGACTTACACGCTTACTGCTACCATTACCCACTTCAGCATCTTCGGCGCATTTGTAGCGTTCATACCCAGTGGCGAACCCTTCCCCATGTTTATTATCATTATAATAATAGGAGCGGTCGCTGGGATTGCGCTCGTTGTGATCCTTTCGAAGAGAGGGAAGGCCGTGGTCCCCTCTGCACAAATTATTGAAGAGATCAAAAAGCAGGGACATGTCAAAGTTCAGGATATTGCCAGAAAATTCAATGTCGATAATAGTAAGGTTATTGACATTATTCTCGCTGCGATTTCACAAAAGCAACTTCGTGGATTCATTGCAAATAAAAAGAAAGAATTCTTTACAATGGATCGCCTGAAAGAAGAACTAAGCAACCAATTGGAGGGTGATTAGAAATGAAACGGCGATTAGATCTAACACTAACGGCTGGACAATATAAACTTGAAGTTGGTGAAATTGTAGCTGCATTAAAAGAGCTGGTCCAAGATGGCGTTCAACACGGGATTATCGACTTGGATAACCGTGAATTTTATCACTTAACGGACGAAGAGAACCAAAATCTAATTAATTTACTCTCTACACAAAAGATACCCGTTAAAGAAATTGCCCAGGAGATGGAAATTGCACCGAAAGCTATCAAAGAGTGGATGGCTATTCTTATAGGCGCCCAACACCTACAAGGGACATTCGATTCGAAAGGTGAAATTTTCACTCCCTACAAATTATTCACAACTAAAGTTAAGGAATCCTTTGAAAAATCAGGAAAGCTGGGGATCACCGAGGCGGCGAATGCTTTACAACTTTCCAACAATGAGGTTCGGGAATGTATCAATCTACTAAGAGCTTCCAAAGAACTTAATGGATTCTATACTGTGGACAATGAATATTTCATAACCACCAAGCGATTAGAAGTAGATATTCTCGATTACCTGAAAGAAGAAAAGAGATTCCCCTTGAAAGCATTAGCTACCAGACTAAACATGCAAGTAGGGTTATTGAAGGATTTTATTGACGGCTATATCATGACAGGTAAAATTCACGGCTCTATTACAGATGCAAATGAGTTTATTAGCGATGAATTACTAGATCAGCGCTTAGTAGATGCTATTAAACCCTATAGCCGCGTTTCTATATTAGAGTTGGGAGGACAACTCGGACTGAATGAGAAGAGTACAAAATCATTAATAGTACGTGCTATTTCCAAGGGAATAGTACACGGAACCATTGATTCTGTTAGCAATGAATTTGTAAAAGAAACTGCTGTTGCAGCACCGACACCCGTTGCACCTAAAACCGCCGACCTACTTGATGTCAAACGGGATTACGATTACCTGGGTGGCGACATTCGTTTCAAAGTTGCCCTTCAAAACGTCACAAAAACCACGGTCAGCAAACTCTCAGTACTTCTAAACATTCCTGATCAGTTCCAAGCGGTTAAAAATGTAGAGAAAGTGGAAATTCTGAACCCTAATGAAACTCGTGGGGTTGATTTTATATTTACACCTTTAGCTTGTGGTAAAGGGCAGATTTTTGGGACCGTGTCCTATACGGATGCTTATGGCGAGCCACATTCTGTCACTATCCGTCCGAAAGAAGTCTGGGTTAAGTGCCCCTTAGTCAAATCACAGGAAGCTAGTTTATCGGAAATAGACCTCTGGAGGCAGGAGCTCACGAAGAGCACGACCAAGGTCGATGGATCAGGGATTGCAAAAATCGAAGCGTTTCGTACTGGTTGTGAGCAAATAGCTGCCTTAGATTTGGCTGAAAGCAGTCGCGATGATATAGACTTTAAAGCCGTCTTCTCGGGGATTGCAAAAGTCACAGGTGATCGGCTCCTTGTCGAAGTCTCACTACTGCAAAATAATGTGATACTTGATGTCTACACGAGCGATCAAAAACAAGCAACTGGTCTTCTCGCCTACATGCGAAATCTCATTAAAATTTCCTTAGATGTTTCACGAAAATTGGCTGTGAAGTCTGAAAAGTTAGGAGTCAAAGTTCTCACGGCGTTTCAAATTGCCCAAGCGCTCTTCAATCTGTGCGACTACTGCGAAACTCGCGCACCAATCTGTGATTTCATCCTTCAGTTGAAAGAAATTAACTTCAAAATACTAAAAGAATTTCCAGAAGTTAGATTCATCACTGAATCCAATGAATGGCTGGATGCTGTTACACCTCTGGATGAAAGTGATCCTATACCCGAGAATTATGCAAATTCTTTAGAGTTCGATGCGATTAGGTGGTTGCGAGAGATTGAAGGGCTCGCTGAGAATACCGCCGTTATCTACTTAGATTCTTTTGATTCGCGTGACGAGGAGCGTGATAAAAAAATCGGTGGCGGTATCC
Organism: Candidatus Helarchaeota archaeon; assembly: GCA_016840125.1. The sequence continues at coordinate 4,408 of JAEOSY010000011.1, forward strand.
TTAGTATTCAAACTGAAATTGAAGTCAAAGAGTCCAATTATTCTCAACGGGTTGCACGTTACCTCTTGATTATTCATAAAGTCTCAGGATTATGCTTATTTAACCATAAATTCGGACCTGGCAAATTTGACCCGGATCTCATGAGTGGATTTCTCCAAGCTATTCAGAGTTTTGGGTCGGAATTTACCACTTCCGAGGAGGCAGGAATGCGCCGATTATCGTATAAAGACTTCGAAATTTCGCTGGAAGAAGGCGAGATGGTCCGAGTTGCTTTGGTTGGCGTCGGAAAAATAACAAATCTCCTACAGGATCGCTTATTAGACTTTGTTAAACTCTTTTCCAACCAATTTCAGGCAGAACTTGCTGATTTTCGCGGAAATGTTGGTGTGTTTAACGCAACTACTGAAGTCATTAAAAACATCTTTGGAACTGAGTAGTTTCAAGTTCAGAAATAAAAAAAAATAAAAAAGAAATTAGATTTCTATACTCATTTTTTTCTTTCTCAGGAAAATTACGAGACATCCCACGATTGATAGTCCGAAAATCACTGTGTAGAGTTCAAACCCAGGAATATCACTAGGATACGTCACATCCCCGTAAATAATGTAGGTTGGATCATGCACGACTTTGCTACCATTGTAGTCTGGATAACAAACTTCGTAAATATAAGTGCTATAGGATACACCGGCAGAGAGATTCCAATCCACATTACCACGTTGGGAAACAGCTTCACCCGTCTGATCCACTGACCAACGATAAATTCCATAAGGTATAACTGCACCGTTTGCGACATGTGATGGATTATTTTGGTCTTCAGCAGCAATGGAATAATTTTCACCCGCCAAATCAAGGCCTGCAACTCGAGTTGAACCAACGAAGAAATCCAATGACTCTGTCTTTGATGTTGTCGTACTGACTGTGGCTGGGATGGGATTATTTCCCGCATCCTTGACTGATGAATTAACTTGAGGTGTGCTTGCTGTAATTTGTTGTGAAGCTGTTACTTCAAACACATCGGAGAGGTAGATCACAGAAAGATCTAGGTTTTCATAGAGGCCCTTAAGACCATCTGTACCATTTATCTTTCCAATGGTCTGATCGATTTTCATCACACCTTGGAGGTATACTTGATCACTGTTGCCGCTGGCTTGAAGGGCTCTCGGTGCAAAGGTAAACCCAAAGGAACAATCATCCATTGGAACCTCAGGAACACCGAGTGCTATTCCAGTTTCTGCACTTTGACCATAGGGATTTAGTCGCACCCACGGATCCTGTATGGTTGCATTCCATGATAGTTCATCATTTACCTCATCCACCTGAGGTACTCCGAAAGCAACTGATGTCGCGTTTATTAATTCTATACCACACACCGCTTCTGTTGAGTAGGGATAGTATTCCCCATTTCCGGTCTCATTGAAAGCGACATCCATTAAACCGTTTGCATCAGTATCATTATAGAGGGCTGCACCCCACAATAAATGACGAACACTGACTAAATCCACATCATAAAGGAACCCCCCAGGGATCCGCAAATCCATATAGAGTTTTTTGAACCAGATCTCCTGAATCAAGTAGAAGAAGTGGCTCCACGAATCCTGTACTGTCCCTGCTGAATCGTTCATAAGGTATTCGAGATTAGGATCTTCATCTTGGGCTCTTTGGATTAATTCATTTCTGACTGTGGATGGTAGGGCATCGAAATTTACATCTGTCTCATTAAGAATCCCATTATCGTCCTCGTCGATTATGTATTGGTTATCTATATTATACGTTAGGTTAAAATCAAGCTGCCAAAAAAACACTGGAACAATGATTAACATTTCGTCACCATTTAATACGGTTTCCATTTCAAATACGAGCTGGAGGAGCAACTGCAAAAATTCCGCTGAATTATTGGTTGCGTATGCGGCATTCAAGTTCTGAAGAAAACCTATTAAACTTTTATCGTTATCCCAGAGTAATAAATGGACATAGGCATCTTGTGTAAAATCCAGCTGATGAACAGTTACGCTTGCGTTAGTCCTTAGGTAGACCCGATGCGAATTGTTTGATACACCAGTATAAACAAGACCAGTATATTCATCCGAAAATTCTGCGGGCTCTGAAAATGCAAATGTCGAATTTACCGTTAGGTATGCAACTCTCCCATCAAAAATAAGGGAACTTGCGAGATCTATTCGTGTATCATTGTCAAGAATGATCTCCAAGGTGGAATCAAAGAAATCAATCCGGTCAAGGTCCCCTAAATCGGGTTCTTCATAGTCGCTAGCATTTACGGATATCGGTGTCAGGAAGAGAAAGGAAAAAGCGAGTATACTAAGCAGTATCGCTGTATGAAATCGTTTATTCATACGAACTCACCCATAAAGGTGAGAAATAATAAGAAAGCTTAAAATATAAAATTTATTAAACAATTTTCATTCAGAATATTCTACTTTTCAATCCACCAGAGCCACGCCTTTAGTTTCAGATCCAATTTCCCCTTAATAACGCCTCGTAAGCGCAATTTATTAAGTAGAAGCGGTGGCATATCGGGACAATCAAGCTCCTCTAAAACTTTTTGTATTTCTGCAGTTTTTAAAGGTTTATCGACACTCGAATACGACTCAAGTGTAAGTATAATTGCCTCCGTCACTTTATCTTCTTTGTACTCTTTAGGCATTAGCGACCCATTTTTATTTTTGTGCTTCTGTCAAAAGGATTTTTCCCTCTTCCAGAATTTTACTTAATTCGTCTTTATTGGATGCTTCTCCATATAAGCGTAGTAAAGGCTCTGTTCCTGATGGGCGAATAAGTAGCCAGCTGCCATCTTCCAACACAAACTTAAACCCATCTATGTCCGTCGTTTTGGTTACCTTTTTCCCGCTCACTATTTTTGGGAGAACATTAACAATATTTTTCATAGCCTTTTCTTTATTCTCGCCCTCACTTGGGAAATTTACAAGTGTAAACTCAATATCTCCATATTTTTTGAACAAATCAGTTGTAATCTCAGATAAAGGCTTTTTATAATATGCAACCATTTCCAACATTTTGAGATTTGCAAAAATCCCATCTTTTTCAGAAATATGGTCTCGAAAGATGACCCCTCCAGATTCTTCCCCCCCAATTAGCAGATTTTTTTCTCGAATATATTGTCCAATATATTTGGCTCCTACAGGTGTTTCATAAACGACCCTGTTATTTGCTTTGGCAATTCGATCTATCATGTGAGTGGTACCCACAGTCCGCACCACATCCCCCTCTTTTCCTTGAGCGATTTCGTATTCAAGGAGAAGCGCAAAAAGGATATTTGCATGGATAAAATTACCCTTATCATCAATGATCCCCAATCTGTCCGCATCGCCATCACAGGCCAATCCCAGATCTAACTTCTTTTCTAAAAGTGTCTTGCTAATACCCGCCAACCTTTCTTTACTAGGATTAGGCGAACCGCCTCCAAAAGTCGGATCGAGGATGTCATGGCGTACCTCGAATTCAACCTCTAATTTTTCGAGTAGCTCTGGAACATAAGTCCTTGCAGTGCCATATAAAGCATCAAAAATGACTTTTAACCCCGCCTTCTTAATTATATCTTTATTCAATACCCGCAGAACCTGATTCATATAGCTAACTTTAATATTAACCCTTTCAAGTCGCCCTTCTCGCCCTGCAATCTCCAAAGCTTCTTTCTTCACGTTACCATTCTCCCAGATCTTCTGAATTTCATCCACGATTGGATCAGTAACCTCCGGAAGTGCCGGTGACGCATAATAAGGGATGAATTTTATACCATTGTATTCAGGTGGATTATGGGATGCAGTAATCATCACTCCCCCATCTAAATCTTTATCCGTGATTGCAAAGGTAACGACAGGGATTGGTGTATCCATATCTGTTAATAGAACTTTAATCCCATTGGCTAAAAACACACTTGCAACCTCTTCTGCAAATAGTTGTGAATTTTTTCGGGTATCATATCCAATTATGATTCCCTTTTTATTAAAATCATTCTTTATCAAATAATTGGCAATTCCTTGTGCTGCAATGGACAAATTTTGGATTGTAAAATTAGTGTCCATAGTTGAACGCCAACCATCTGTCCCAAATTTAATCACATTTTTCATTTATCTTCACCATTTCAGATGCGCATGAATAAGAGCTCTTATGTTTTCATTCCATTTAGGGTGTTTTATACCTTCTTATACAATAAATCTATGATGTCTATATTGAAATGGACTGCTCGAATTGTTAAAGGTAGTGGTGCAGGCACGGGTTGGATCACACTCCCTCATAAACTCCACAATAAGGTTGTGCTCGAAAAGTTTTATGAGGTAAATTTTACCTCTAATGAGGGAATACAATTTAGTCATATAATTAAACTATCTAAATTGAAGAATATCTGGGGATTCTACATTCCCAAGGCAATCTGCGCCACACATAATCTAATAGGACAACGGGTTGCAATAACTTTAAAACCTACTGAATATTTTCCCGCAAAAATCTCTGCAGATAAACAAGTTAGAATACTTATTAGTATTGTAGAATGTTTAAATATTAAGGAGAATGAAATTTATGAAGTTGAGCTAAATATTCAAGATAAAATATTCCACGAAGTTATTTTGATTTCAAAAACAAATCGTTCTAATCGAGCGGATGAATTCTATTTTACCATACGAATGCAGAAAATTCCTACGGAAAAAGAATTAAAGTTTAAATTTAATAAAAAACTGGAAATATTAACCCCTAACATGGATAACTCCTCTGAAGATATAATTTATATCCAAAATCTGTTTCATGATGGAATATTAGGAAAACTATCTTCAGAAAGAATGATTATTTTTCTTGGAAATCACCTCCCAATTATCACACCTATCAAAATAAAGATATCAAACTTGATACATTATTTTGGATGTTACTATGCTGATGGAACTAAATCTGGTTGGGGGTGGAGTATCAGCGCATCAACTCCAGAACAAGCCATTTATTATGTTGAAAAATACAAATCCATTGTTTTAAATTCTGACATTAACTTTCAATTGACTTATACTCAGAGACCCAGTATTAAAAAGAATACTCAACTTATAAAAAAGAACTTAATGCGTACTTGGTATCAAAAAACCGGGATTCGAATTTCTCAAGATAAAATCTACATTCTCCCATCAGCTATTAATAATCCAGAAGACGAAATTAAGTTTCCTGGACATAATCCAATTGGCTCATTAAGAATTATAGATAATCGTGGATTAATTATGAAATTATATCTAAAAATTCTTAAAGAAATTGAAAAATTTCTGATAAATACGAATAATGACTATCTAATTTGGTTATTTCTTTTTGGTATTATGGAGGGTGATGGAAGTGTTGGGGGTGGTAGAGCTCGTTGTCGTATTCATATAACAACTTTCTACTCTAATAAATTAATTTTACTTCTTTTAAAGAAGGTTGGAATTCATCAAATAGTTAAAGAATACATAAAAGAGAAAAATACTCTCGAATTATCATTCGGCTTAATTCCTATCCTTAAAAACTTACAGATGATTCAAAAATATCTCTTTAAATATTATTCAAAACGAAGAAGAACATTCATTAAACGCTTCTTAAAACTACCCTCTATTCAATATCTAATAGGGGAAAAAGAAAATCTATCTAATTTCGCTTTAAGTCCCTTAGTGAAGAATAATTTGATAAATGACAAGAATTTAATTTTTAAAATAAAAGAGCTGAAAACAGAGCTTCTTCATTAATTAAATAAGCAAAGACCGTATTTCAAAGAACCGTGACACTTTTCGAAAGGTTTCTAGGTTGGTCAGGATTATGATTACAATGAATCGCCGCGTAGTAACTGAAGAGTTGTAGTGGAACAATGGCGGGTAAAGGAATGAAAAAATCTGGAATATTCGGTGGGATCCAGAAAGTGTAATCCGAAAGAGTATGGATCTTCTCGTTATCTGTCACACTAATGATACAGGCTCCACGCGCTTTCATTTCCATGATATTCCCGACAATACGATCTAAAGTTCTATCGCTGGGCGCAACAAAAACCACAGGAAAGTTAGGCTCCACGAGTGCAATAGGACCGTGTTTCGATTCTCCTGCGGGATACGCTTCAGCATGTATATAGGAGATTTCTTTCAATTTTAGGGCCCCTTCCATCGCCGTAGTAATGTTGATCCCCCGTCCAAGAAAGAGGAAACTTTTATTATTGGATAGCGCATTTGCGGTATTTTTAATATAATCCTCATGTTTTTCAATAATCTGTTCAATGTGGGATGGGATTTTAACTAATCGCGTATTCAATTCCTTTATTTCAGAAGTATCCAAGGTACCTCTCATTTTCGCCAGAGCTAAATTAAGCATGGCCAAAGAAGTAATTTGGACTAGAAATGTTTTCGTTGCAGCTACTCCAATCTCCGGTCCTGCAAGTGTATAAACGAAATTATCGGCAGTCCGTGTAATAGAACTGCCCACCACATTTGTTATAGCTGAAATTTTCGCCCCATACTCTTTTGCATAATTTACAGCACTTAATGTATCGGAAGTTTCTCCAGACTGACTTATGGCAAGAATAACCGTGTCATCATTCAGTGCTTGTCCAAATCGTTCCGCGAATTCAGAGGATATTACCTGCTGAGTATTTATTTTATTAAGATTAGTGAAGATGTATGCTCCGTTTAGACAAGCATGATATGAAGTTCCTGCTGCAGTCAGAATTATTTGCCCCGCATCGTTCAATATGCTTGCTAATTTATCAATCTCCTCCGGCCGTATTCGCAACGTATTTTGTACGGCTTTCGGTTGCTCATGGATCTCTTTCAACATGAAATGGGGCATGCCACCTTTCTGTGCCATTTCAGGGGTCCAATCCACAAGAACTGGCTCCCGAATCTGGACTGCTACTTCATGACCTCGTACCCGGCTAACTTTCAACTCTCCCTCTTCTAAGACAATGAAATCTCCATCATTCACAAACAACACACGATTTGTCATTGGGAGGAACGCTGGTATATCAGATGCGCAGTAAAGCGCAGAATTTCCAATACCAATAACCAATGGGCTTTCTTTTCTTGCACAGACTATCTTTTTTGAACTCTTTTCAATAATTGCGATTGCATAAGCGCCTTCAAGCTGTCCTAGTGCTGAATGTACCGCGCTTTCTAGTGGCTCCCCTACTTCCATGAACGATTCGATAAGATGGGGTATCACTTCCGTATCAGTTTGCGATTGGAACTTATGTCCCACATCTGTTAAATGATCCCGCAGTTCAAGAAAGTTTTCGATTATCCCGTTATGAACTACCGCAATATTATTCTTACAATCAGTATGCGGATGGCTATTTGCTCTTGACGGTTCACCATGCGTTGCCCACCTCGTGTGTCCTATCCCTATATTCCCTGGCAGCCGGTCTAAATTCAATCTGCGATGGATATCATCGATTTTACCCTTATCCTTCTTAATAAATAACCGTCCATTATTTTTTGTAGCCACGCCGACAGAATCATAACCTCGGTACTCCAACCTCTTTAGAGATTGCCTGATTACTCGTGCAACACCATTTCCATTGGTGGACAGCATCCCAATAATCCCACAGCACATCTCAAAGCCTCAAATCAACATATCTTTGATATCCTTCTTACAAGATAACATCTACGTTGTGTAAAGTTGTAAAAGAAAATAAGAGTAATAAAACTAGTGGTGCAGTACTATACAAATCAATTAATGAAGTGATTTAGTCTTGTCAAAGGTAATTCTATACATCTCTTGCAGTTTGGATGGCTACATCGCAGACTCAAAAGGTGATGTAAAATGGCTAGAACCTTATCAAGGTCAGGATTATGGTTACCAAGAGCTCCTTGAAAGAATAGAGACAATTATCATGGGTTCAACCACGTATTCACAGGTTTTATCATTTGGTAAATGGCCTTACGCGGGAAAAAGAACATATGTTCTAACCAAACGGGGTTTTAGTCAAAAACCTGATGAATTAATTGAATTTAGTAATGAGCAGCCTAATTTAATTGTAAAACAGATAAAAAGAAAATCAAAAAAAGATATCTGGCTTGTTGGAGG
>JAEOSY010000127.1 GCA_016840125.1 Candidatus Helarchaeota archaeon
GCATGGCTCAGGCGTTTCTAACGGATGTCCTATCCTATAAAGATATGTTTCGAGATGTATTTTTCCAACCAAGACTGGCCAGTGTTGTCCTTATCACGCACACAGAAAATTACTTCAATTTACCCTTTGACTTCTTACGCTTTCAAGTTATCCTTAGATCCAAAAAGGCAAAATTGTTCGTAAATTCACTTAAAATCAGAAATTTTCATAGTTTAGAGCATTTCATTGGTACTCTTAACAAGAAATTATACGAAAGTAAGATACGCTTGACAGAAACAGATATCGAGATACTCCGGGAACTTTCTAGAGCTAATGAAGTTTATTTTGTTCGAGACCGGACTATGGGTAAACGAAGCGCGCTTCTGGCGGAACGTCTCTCCGCTCATCCCATAACTATTGAACGTTCCTTCTATAAAATGTCCCAATTAGGTATTTTGAAATATACCGGATTTTTTGATTATTCTAAATTAGGCTTAATCCCCTATTTAGTGCGATATCCAGATCAAGTCAAATTTCATCCATTAGAGGAGGAGTATATCCCCTTCAAAGTCAGTATGACGGGCGGAACCGAGAATTTTGCCATTATTCTGATTCCTAAAGGTCTAGAAGACCAGATGGCTCAAAACGATACCCTTCAACTTATACCGTTAACACAATTCCAGACTTTTTGGAATTTTACCATTTATAATTCAAAAGAGATCCCGTTTCCCAAAGCATTAAGTATTTCGGGCATAGAAAAAGACGAGGTGGTTTTACCAGATCCCCTAGGCATCTCATTTAGCTATCAAAAAGATGTTGGCATCTCTTTTGATAAGGTGGATTTGATGATCTTATACGAATTCACCTTTGGAAGAACGAATCAAGAGATTACTGAGCGTCTTGTACAAAGAGGAATTGATTTCTCATCGTCTTGGGTCTGGAAAAAAACACGTTCATTGTTGAAAAAAGAAGTTCTGCATCCATATTTCTATGTTCTCTACGTTGGGCTCCATCCACAATGCTTTATTTATGCCAAAGGCCAAAGAGAACAGATCCAAACATTAGAACAAATTCTAAGATTTATGATAAATGTAAGACACTACTTTGGTCAAGGTAGCGATGGGCAAGAGATTTTATTTTCAAGAATTCGGATGCCGCCAATGTGGATATATCCCTTTTATTCCCTTTTGAATGAGCTTCAAGGACTCAATTTTGACACTCTGCTATTCGGTTGGTGCCCCTGGCTTGGTGCTAGTCGTCGGATTCATGTATACAGACTTTGGGATGAGCAAGAAGAATACTGGAATTACCCTTACCATCTCAGATAAGAACTAAAATTTCGGATTGGATGTGTTAAAACGTTGTGTAAGTCTTTTCATTTTTATAATGAGTTACGATAGTTTTATAGTGGTTACCTGATTTTTAGGATTTATAATTCTGCAATTTTTAACATATGTGTGTTGATTTTCAAATATCCGTGTAATCATGCTAATGTCATCATAAGCCTGATCGTGAATATCTTCAAGATGTTGTGTTTTCAGGGAACTGGGCTTTGGAAAGCGGAACGACCTTTCTCTTAATGTTTTGAAGTAAACTTATAACTTCACAAAATATCCAATTAAGATAGATGAAAAATTAGTCCTCACGCATCACCTCCGGAAAATTCAAGCTCTGGTAAGATTTCTGTCCTTAGAAACCGTTTGAATGCCCTAGCGATCACCAGTAAAGTATCTGATTGTTTGATCCGGAAACGTGTCTCTTCCGTGATGGAAAGCGAATTATTTGATCGTAATCGATTTAAAAGCAGAGAAAACACTACCCAAAGGGCGTCAAAGACCATAGCGAGCCCGTAGAGCAAGAATCGCATTTGGGGTTTAGTACTATTTGTAATGGCTTTGAATTCGGTAATACATCGAATATCTGTCTCTATAATCCAGCGTTTGCCATACAGGCGGACGATTTCCCGGGGGGACAGCGGACAGTTGGTGATATACAAATACCAGTTATAAGTCCACCTTTTAAGGGGATGGCGATGATGAGTCCGATGCCGTACCAACACCGCTACCAGCTCCACCGGTGTTTTGTGCTTCCCTGTTGATACATACTTGACGCGAAAGCTATCTAGCCCCTGTTTGCGGGCCCATTGACCCAACAGTACTGGGTCCGTGATGTCCACTCTTGCATGAGCGGCGTGCTGGGTCACACACGTCTGAATCTCCTCGGCTGCCGTTTTGATCGTCCAGTGGCGGACCGCCGCGATAATGTATTGGACTCCTCTGGCATCCAAGACTTGAAAAATGGCATCTTCACAGAAGCCTCGGTCCAATAACACGCGTTCGACAGATAACCAGGTGCGGAGGTCTGCCAAAATCGCGTCAATCACCTGAGCTTTCTGGGACAATAATGGTCTCGTCATCAGGCGGACAAAAATCGGACATCGATGCGTCCCCGTGGCAATGGAGACGATGAGAAAACAAATGGCAAAGTAAGTCCCTTTTTTCTGTTTCATACCGGTAACCCAGTCAGGATTCCGGTCTCCGTAATAAGGTTGTTGATGAAAGTCGATTGCCAGAGTGATTTTGGTATGGGGGTGAAAGATTTGACGAGAAGTGACTTCCGTAAGCCAACCGTTGACTAAACGTTCGATTTGGTCTAAACTATGGGCGCCGATACGACTATGCACCCGATCGACGGAGGGGCCATCCCAAGTCGAACAAATATCTTCCGGGGACGTCTGCTCTAAACATGCATGAATGAGGACTTGAATGATGTCCTGAGGTTGCCAAGTACTCTGTGGAGGGTACTGACCTAGAATTCGCCGAGTAACCGGGCCAGCACAAAGCTTATAAAGCTCCTTTTCTAAAAATTTTTTGGTAATGCGGGGAAATTTCATATGAGAGTGTCACCAACCCTCATATCCTCCATTACCATTTATAAAGTTACTATAAAAAGAAATGAGAAAAAATCCCAAAAATTAAGATGCGTTAGGACTGGAAAAATATGGGATCGAAAAGAACTAGACTATTCGAAATTACGTTTATTGTAATAGCAGTTTTCATAGCTATTTTTATTGTCAATTATTTTTTCTATGTTCTTCCACAACCTTTTGGATTTCAGTTATTAATTGAGTTACTTCTTCTTTTGATTATTATTCTTACCATTGTATTTTTTCTGACGATTTTTCTTCTGTGGCGTCAGAAAAAGATATCAGAGATCATCGGTGATGCCGAGTAACACAGCGACATTCTACGAGCACATACATTGTAATTTTACGATTACATGATCATGGTCTAATAACAGACAGAAAAAAATCTCGTTCCAACTGAGATTTATATGCAACAATTTCACTTAGAACTTTATCTGTGGAAACGTCCCTCTATTTCCTTTTTCTTTGAGAATTCCTCTAACAATCTTCCACTTGAAAGCGGGATCCTACTCACCCGTTCGAAAATCAAAATAATTACCTTCCTTTAACTTTAAATACATTCATAAATCAAAATAACGACTATTTAAAGAAAGCTGACAATCTTAAAATCAAAATAACGCACTATTCCAGTTTTATGATGGACAACACGCTCTATTTTTTAGGTTTATACGCGACATTTGAAGACCAATACTTTACACAAACGTATTGATCAGAATTGTTAGTTCTTCAAAACTGTCGAAATATATATATCTCTCGCTAGATAGATTCATCGTAAGGGTGCGCTTGTAATGAATGGTAATGAACCAAGAAATGATAATCAAAATTCTTCCAACGAAATAGAATTGTTTTCCACAGCTTCTCCGGACGTAGTAAGCGATTTAACAAGATTATGGCTCTTACAAGCTCAACAAAAGAGTGCTCTTCATCCTCTTTATCAGCTCGGGTCTATTGATTTGGAATCTACACATAATTCCTACTTAGAAAAATATCAGCATGAAGAGAACTTTATTGTTTTAATGAATAGAGCTCCAGATGGCTCAATTGTTGGGTATATGGAGATATGGATACTAGCTTTTTCGCCTATTTCGGCAATTGATCAGCTTGCTCACATTCATAGTTATTATTTTCCTAATGCAAGAATCCGAGATCAGAACCTAAGCTATATGATGGAAATTCTTCGCTCCCGAGTTGAATTTGTCTTTCTTCGACTTGACATCACCCAAACACACGATTTACAAATATTTCAGGAAAAGGGATTTGTCTGTGTTCAGGAACGATTGCTCCAAACTAATAACCACACTAATTTCTCTTCTCATCCCTCCTCGATAGTTATCCATGAAGCTGAAGATGATGATTTTCCTCAGATTATTCCTTTGTGGAAGGAACAATGGAAGTTTCACGAGCGCTCTCGCAGCCAATTTCAAGAAATTTACACTCTTAATGAGAATGCTGAGCAGATTTGGTTAGAAAATGCTCAGAAAGAACAAAAAACCTATCCTTACAAGGTTTTTGTAGCTAAAAAGAACGAAGACATCATTGCATATGCAGAGGCGTATACTTACCCTTATTCCTCTCGCTATATCTATCAAAATTATGGTGTTTTTGACAATATTCACGTATTACCAACTTATCGCCGTCAAGGTATTGGCCAAAGCCTTTTTAGGGCGCTACAAGAGGAATTTTTAGGTTCTTCGTTTTCTGATCCAGTAATGGTGACTGTTGACAACCAAAATATTATAGCTCAGAATTTTTGGAGAGAATTGGGCTTTAAACAACGGCAAAAGCACTTATACTTTAGGATATCTTAATGAATTGCTATTTAGTACAACGCTTTTCATCCCCGTTTTGAATAAATGGAGCTTTCCGTTTTCAGGCTTTAATTTCCTTAAAATTTAGATTCAATGATGATCCAATAAAAACAAATCAGTTTTTAGTCGATCCAACTTAAACTAGTAAAAAAGGTTAGATATAAATCCTTACAAAGAGGGATACTTTACACTAACAATTTTTTGGATTGTGATAAAATGAAAATAAATCCTCCACATAATCGTTTTATTATTTTCTCTGGTGGTGGTGGTCTCGTCTTACGAGAACAAACAATTAAACTTTCAGCAGGAAGAAATATTATTGAAATCCTGGATGTTCCTTCTAGTTTTGATGAAGATACCGTTAGTGTTGAGCTTGAGGGCAGCGAAGCGGAATTAATTCAAATTGTGGTTAAAAAGCCTGATCGTCGATTTGTTGAAGACGCCATGCAGAGAGAGCGACAAGCAAGTGAACGCATCTTGTCCGAATCAGTTGATATCCGGACAGAGCTGCGTGAAGAGCTTCTTACCATTTGCGAGGGCATTCGCTCATATAGATATGAGGATAGCTTCTCTGAATTAGTAATTACTATTGATTCTAAAAAAGAAGAAATGGGCAAGATTATGATTTCTTATTTTTTAGATGACGGTAGGATCTGGTGGACTCCCAGCATACAGGTTGACATAGGTGAGAATGACAAAGAAGCCCGTATTACGGGATATATTCTTGTTGAGAACCAGACAACTCTTAATTTTGAAGATGTAGAGTTAGGATTTGTTGAATTCGAAGGAGCGGGACGTCAGCCACCTCAGGCGCCTCCTTCTCGTGGACCTCCTCCCCCGCCTGGGGCTTCTGCTCCTGCTGGTGCCCCTGCA
>JAEOSY010000012.1 GCA_016840125.1 Candidatus Helarchaeota archaeon
CTATTGTTATACCAAGTCCATGAGAAGCATCTCTATTAGGTATTTTAGGTGCTAGTTCTTGGAATTTTGCCCAAACTTCCCCATTATTTCGAGTTTCTACTTTTCCGATATTTTCTACACCAATAATCTGGAACTCTTCTTTATCAACTATGGTAGGACCTCTTACAGATAAATTATAGACTTCCGAAAGATCTTGTTCTTCTCCTAATACTCGATGTACTTTTTCCAATTCGTTAGGAATGTCGATCATCTGGGGACATTTATCAAGGCATTCACCGCATTCAACACATAAAGCAGCGGCACCATTATTTTCCATATCGTTTAAATCTTCTTCTTTGGTGGCGAAATATTTGTACTTTGCTCTCATTTGCTCAGTACTATCCACCCAGAGGAGTTCATTCAATATCCTGAAATTGAGAGGTATATTTACTTTGGATGGACAAGGTTGACAATATTCACAGTATGTACATGGGATAATAGATTTTTTCCTATACCTTGTTGCCATATCAGAAATTATTTTCAGTTCTTCTTGGCTTAACATGTTAATCCCCGATTGTTCTGCACTTTCGATATTTTCTTTTACTTGGTCAAAAGTACTCATCCCTGATAAAACAACAGAAACTCCAGGATGATTCCATACATACTGTAGTGCCCAATTTGCTGCAGTCCTTTTAACAGGAGCATTTTCAATAATCTCTTCTATCTCTTTTGAGGGATTTGCTAATTTTCCTCCCTTTATTGGTTCCATTACTATAACAGCAATCCCCTTACTTGCAGCATATTCTAAACCTTTTGTAGTCGCTTGAGTGTTATGATCAACGAAATTCCATTGAATCTGGGTTGCGTCCCAGTTATAATAATCAATTATATCCTTAAAAACATCATAAGAGTCGTGAAAAGAGAAACCGACATGCCTGATTTTTCCTGCTGCTTTAGCCTCCTCCATTTTTTCAATTAATTCATACTTTTTAACAAGTTGGAATGTCTGGTTATTTAATCCATGAAACAAATAGATATCAATATGATCAGTTTGTAATTTCTCTAATTGCTTGTTGAGATATTTATCAAAATCGTCCCTTTCCGTTACAATCCACATTGGGAGTTTCGTTACTAATTTTATTTTTTCCCGATATCCCTCTTTGAGTGCCTTTCCAACAACAAGTTCACTAGTTTCATTATGATATGGAAAGGCAGTATCGAAATAATTTACACCATTATCGATAGCATAGCGAATCATCTTGATTGCTTCTTCTTCATCAATTACATCATTCCCATCGACTTTTTTGGTTGGTAATCTCATACAACCGAAACCTAATGCGGATACCTCCCAGTCTAATGATCCCATTTTTCGATATTTCATTAAAATTCACCTTTTCTAATTTAAATTTTATAAGATAAGAAAGTAAAAAAAATTTGAGTTATTATTTTCTTGGAGCTAGGAAAGTACACATCCCATCTCTTGGAATTTCTTGAGTTTGACTGACTTGGACGTCATGCATTTTGAGGATATTAAATATGGTCTGCCAGGCTGTTTTACACCCCTCCTTACATGGTAAAGCTTTTAATTCCTCTTCTGATAAGGCTTCTTTTAACTTATTATGAACGGTACATTCTCCTTCTATAATAGAAAAACTCAACTCCTTAATATAACCCGTTTGGATTAATACAACACTCATTAAATGAATTGAAAGGCATGCAAGTTCAATAAATCTTTGAGCCTCATGAGGAAACCTTCCTTCACCAGTTTGATCATCAACCATTTTGATCATTTCATATGTATGATCAACATATTCGGGTTTAGTTCCTAATTCATAAGTTTTTTCCATTAGTTTTTTTCCCCATTCATCAAATACCGCAGTATCTTTAGAATCCAGGTACTTTTGCACTATTTTTTCACCCGCAAATTCATCCTCAATTGTTTTGAAGAATTCCTCTGGTATATTAAAATTATATTTTGGTTGCATCATTTTTTAGTAAACCCCTTATATCTTGAATCTAATTCATC
>JAEOSY010000128.1 GCA_016840125.1 Candidatus Helarchaeota archaeon
CCATTTGCGGTGAACATGAATTTATTTCCGATGCTTAAACCTCCAAACCAAATGAAACATCTCAAAGTCATGATTGATGAAGGGGTTAAAATAATCGAAACTTCTGGCCACGAGGCAGGCGAAAAATTCCTTCATCTTTTCAAAGAACACGACATTATCTGGATGCACAAATGTGCTGGCGTGCGTTATGCAAAGAAAGCCGCCTCACTCGGAGCAGATATTGTGGAAGTCGTTGGTTGGGAGAATGGTGGTCACGTGGGTCGCTTTGATGTTGGGACTTTTGTGCTAACACCTGCAACTGTCGATGCAATAGATGTACCCGTTATTACGGGAGGTGGTGTTGTTGATGGGAGAGGATTAGTCGCTGCATTAGCATTAGGAGCAGAAGGTGTCTTAATAGGCTCACGCCTTCTGATTACTAAGGAATGTCCCATCCATGATAATTTGAAAAATGCTCTTCTTAATTGTACCCCGTATGATACTACAATCGTTTTGAGGTCAGTAAATAATGCACTTCGAGTATGGCACAATCCCGCTACTCAAAATATCCTCGAATTAGAAGAGTCAGGTGCTCCTGCTACAGAACTTTTTAAAGCAGCATCGGGAATGTTTACCAGAAAGATGTATGAAGAAGGAGATGTAAATGCAGGCATGATGACCATTGGACAAGGTCTTGGACTGTGTAAAGATATTCCCACAGTAAAAGAATTAGTCGAGCGTGTAGTGAAACAGGCTGAAGAGATAATTCGAAAATTACCTCATTCTTAATTTTTTATGTTAAGCTTTTTTTTCTAAGCTTTTCGTCTCAAAATAATTAAGCGTCTTACTATAATTTGTTATAGAAATATGAAAAAAATTTTAAGAATTAGTTTGGCCTTCGTAATACTTTTCCTGGATATTTCTTTCGTTGTTTTTCGTTTTCTACAACAATGATTCCATTGATTATAACATGAATTATACCTTCTGGGAATTGATGGGGTTGCATGAAATCAGTATTATCTTTTACCGTATCTGGATTGAAAATTACAATATCTGCCCAATTTCCCTCTCTTATTAACCCCCTATCCCTCAGTCCGAGTCGTTGTGCTGGAAAAGATGTCATTCTGCGAATTGCATCTTCCATCGTTAGCAATTTTTCTTCTCGAACATATTTTCCTAACAATCTCGGATAAGTACCGAACGTGCGAGGATGAAAAATCTTAAAGTCGGGTAGATGCGGACTGGCAGTGGCATCAGTTCCTATCATTTGATAACGGCTTGTCATAATACGGCGGATATCTTCTTCACCCATAGTTTCTATTGTGATATTTACATCTGCATTTTCGTTTATCAATATCTCAAAATAAGTTTCAAAATCATCGGTTTTTCCTTTAATTTTAGTAATTTCTGAAATACTTCTTCCCTCAACGTCCTTCCATTCTTTGTTTTTAAAGAATGTGATATAAATATGATCAAAACCACCACTTTCAATCCAATTTTCCCACTCATCTGAAGGTTTAAGAATATCTTTCTTCATCTTTTCTCTCTCTTCAGGATTATGTAAGCGTTCAAGTATTTTTTCCTTGCCTCCTTCACGAGCCCAAGGAGGAAGGCTCGTCATAAGACCAGATTGGCCGCGATTATAAGGATACTGATCACATGTTATATTTATCCCCCGAGCATTTGCTTCCTCCATCAATCGTATAGTTTCTTTACTCGCACCCCAATAAGCTTTACCTGCGACTTTATGATGGGCGATTTGACCCCCGACACACCCTGATCTTTCAACAATCTCAATGACTTCTTTAACTGAACTTATTAAATTCTTACCCTCACCGCGAATATGTGAAAAGTAAAGACCATTATAATCTGCTGCGACTTTTGCGAGCTCAATAATTTCTTCAGTTTTAGCAAAGACCTGTGGAGCGTAAATTAAACCCGTACTGATTCCAAAAGCCCCTGCCTCCATTGCTTCTTTAACGTAAAATTTCATTTGTTCCAGCTCTTGGGGGGTAGGAGCACGATTCTCATAACCGGGTCCGCCCGCTATCCGAATAGGAGCAAAACCAACTACAGGAACTATATTACCCGGGATTCGCAGCTTATCAAGACTTTCGAGGTATTCCTGATAACTATTCCAAGTAATCTTCAAATCTCCCCCCATGGGAGTTAGGCTGCTAAATAATTTTTTAAATTCATCGAGTTTTTCTTGGGGGATGGGAGCAAGACTTTCTCCGCACATTCCTACAACGCTAGTAGTAATCCCCTGGCGTATAGCAGAATCCATTTTGGTATAAATTGCTAACAAAAAGTCTGTATGGGTATGCATATCAATAAATCCAGGACAGACAATTAAATCCTTGCCATTTATCTCTCTGGTTGCAGTTCCATCTACATTGGGACGAATTCTTTCTATAATTCCATCTTTAATTCCAATGTCAGCATGATACCATGGATTTCCCGCGCCGTCGACTATTTTTCCATTTTTAATAATTATATCATAACTCATTTTTATCAACTCA
>JAEOSY010000129.1 GCA_016840125.1 Candidatus Helarchaeota archaeon
CAATTTTCCTTTCCGTGAATTATATTTAAACCAACCGTAGTCTAAATGCGCAAGTCTTTAAAAGCGAGCAGCTCGTTGGATAGGTTATAGTCTGTGGAGATTATTAGCACAGCTCGCCCAGATTCAGTTAGTACATTTGTATTTCTCCTTTTAGAAAGGATTCACCCCGTATTCTAATTGAATACAGTGAGCAGGCTTATTCGCGCCCTTGTATCGCGTTGGCGCATTTTGTGACACGAATCTTGAACAGCGAGACTATTTGGAAAAGGGGAAAAGCAAGCAGGAAGGCGGGAGAAAAAACGTGAGATTTCTTTTAATTTGTTTTGAAATGAAGTAGAATTTCGGAAGAAATTATTCCAGAACATTGGATTTGATACAGGCTCAAATTGTCATTTTTAATGCGTGACTTATAAGGGTTTTGGCAGTATAGAGTGTAAGATTTTTTGAGGCGACACAAAATGATTCATAATGTCTTTGTCGTTGGTGAAAATGGCGTGTGTTTATACAATAAAAATTTACAGGCAATTCCCAAAAACAATCCCCTAGAAAAACTGGGGAATGATCTCCACTCAACTACTTCTTTTCTTATGGCAATCTCATTTTTCTCAAAAGAATCCGTTGGAGAGCCGATAAAATCAATAATAACCGAGAACTATAAATTTATTTTCACCTTCGATAAGAAATTCCTATTCGCGATCCTCGTTGACAAGTCAGACGCTGAGCGCAATTCCCGCCTGCTATTAAAAGTCATTAAAAGGGCATTCCATGAAAATTTCCCGGATGCCAACTTTGAATATCAAAGGGGGAATTTGAAATACTTCTCAACGTTCACTGAACCACTGACTGCTCTCTTGAAATCGACGGTTTAATTATTTATTACGATAAGTGAATTGGTTAGAGAAAAAATGGTCCTTGGAAGTGAGTGTTACACCCAAAAAATCCTTTTTCACCCCTACTATGACTGTTGTGAGACGCCTAAAATTGTTGAATCTAGGGGCATACACACCTGTAGAAACTGTGCAACGGTTCATGAACCTACTATGAAAAGAAGTTTCACCTATAACCCATTTGACCATACATCATGTACTGCGCAAAAATCCAACAATCCTTATTTAACCCATGGTTGTAGGACTACCTTCACTTTCACAAATTTGCCCCCTAAATCGAGGCACTTATTTCAGCGCTTGGCGAAGTTGAATAATCATTTTAGAAATTCAAGCGAGATGAATATGCAGATCGCCAATAAATTTCTTTTAACGGTAGCAGGGCAACTTGAAATTCCAAGCACTATCCAAAGTTTTGCCTTACACCTCTACAAAAAGGTCGTTGATGCGCGCTTAACAATGGGGCGAAGTATTAAAGAGCTGATGGTTGCGTGTCTGTATATTACTTGTAATCTAAGCCATTACCCACGCCACATCTCTGACTTTGTCAATAAATCACTAATCTCAGAAAAGAAAATTCGCCGGGCCTATAAATTACTCCTTTCTCGTTTTAATCTCCGATTACACAATTTTTCAGTATTCCATTATATTGAAAAGTATTCTTCTGAATTAGCACTCTCCCCCGACTCAAGATTCTTGATTCGAAAGATAGTTGAATTACTCTCCTCCAGAGGAATTAACATGAACGCAAATCCAAGGGGATTTGCAATAGCTGCCATCTATGTAACTTCAAAGGCGTTACAACCGTTGAAATGGCTCCGGCAAAAATCATTGTCAGAACTTTCAAAAGTATCCGAGGTAACTATCCGAAAGTATGTGAAAATAATAGACGAATCTTTGGATATAAAAATGATTTCGGCTGAATTACACTCTTGCCCAAGTAATTTCAGTGAAGTGGCGGGGTTGTCGTAATATCTTTTGGTTAATTATTTAATTTGAAGATTTTTTACGTTTTTGTTTTATTTTTTCCTCGGGGTCAGGATCTTTTTTACCAAAATGGTCAAAAAACTCAGTGAAAAGTTCCTCATACAGCGTTACATTAGATTCACCAGCAGGAGAGTGAAACAAGAGATGCCAGCTTTTGAAGATAGCCTTCATTAGCTGACCTACTTTATCGGTACCCTTCCTGTTTAGCTTCCTATTACTCCAGTCATTCTGAAGTGCGACCATCGACAGATAATACGCCCAAATTTGAAGGTTGCTCAAGGTAGACGTTCCTGTATCAGGATCATAGAGGGAGTAGGGGGGTGGGAAAACGGCCCGGTCATAGAAATCCCAATTAAAGGTATGAATTTTAACACCGAATTTTTGTGGCGTAACAAAGGGTTGAGACCCTGGATTCGGAATCCAGATATTGATAATTATGGAACGGATGAGTTCTGCTCTATTTAGATATTCAAGTTTGTCCAAATTCTGATGCATTGAGGTGAGGTTCTCTCCACAGAAACCGACCATCCAAGTCGGGATTGAATTTAATCCGTGCTTATTTATCTTCTTTAATGCTTGCAGTTGCACTTCCCAAGAGGGTTTCCCCATAAGTTCTAGAACTCGAGGGCTTCCATTTTCCACGCCGATGGAGACATATCCATCTGTCTTAATCAACTTCTTAATGAGTTCTAAGCGCCGCTTATCTGTGAGGTTTGCGCGCGTTAGAACCATTTGAACTGGGGTGTTAGCGCATTTGAGGTACTGGCTTACTAAGCTCTCGAAGTATTCCATCTTGATAGGTAAAATAGTATCGGAAAATTCAAGAAGCCTCCTACGAAATAAATCCTCAAGAATTGAGACCTCTTCAATAACCGTTTCAAGGGGTCTGAATCGCACCTGCCCGCGCCAAAAAATGGGGTTCGTACAAAACGTGCAGTTATACGCGCAGCCTCGCGTTGCCGTAAGGGGGATGTAGATAAAGTTGTTTCGCTCCCTCTTCGGTATTAAATCGAATGCCATAGGAGGTAATTTTCCAAGTTCATCTTTTGTCAATAGGGGTTGGTCATCTGTGCGTTTATTTTTTGTAGTTATCCCCCTTACCTCATCCTCTAAAATTTGCAATGAATCTTTTTTCGTATAATGGTCTACAATATCCCGCATTGTGCGTTCTCCCTCCCCCCGAACGACGATATCTATCCGCCCTCCTGATTCATCTATACTGTGTTTATCTAAGAAAGTGACATGTGGTCCTCCAACGCAGATGAGGATGTTCGAATCTATTTTCTTTATTATTTTTATCGTATCAAGGGCTGCATTGAAGTTGCTGGTGTAGGAGGTTAAGGCTATAATTTTAGGATCGTACCTTTTTACCAGGTCATCGACCGTTTCAACCAAGGTCGGTTTTCCCTTAAAATGTCCTAGATCGTGGTACCCGCATGAATACCCCTCTTCGCGTAAGTAAGCCGCCATGGATAGGAGCCCTAGCTGCAAGGATATTATATTACTTGTGTTTTTGGAATGCTGAAAGAACGTATAAATTATATCCAAAGGGCGAAAAACGGGTCTCATTGGGGGGGCTAAAAATAATACATCCGTTGAGTCTGGCATTAAAACTCACCTTGGAGAACGTTAATACTCCTGTAATTTATTACTTTACAAAAATCAGCGAAAAATGTTATAGACGCCACTCCTTTTTTGGTTTAAAAGCTCCTTGGTTTGGATTTAGGATTTTTTTACTAAAGATCTGGAGGATCCCCTCCACTTTTTGGGAGAATTCAGGTGAAATCTTATACTTCTTATAAGAGGTTCTTTCAATACATGTAAGGTAGTTGGCGCGTTCTAACCACTGAAATGCTCGAGTAATCTGTCTCACCCTTTTAAATTCCGCTGTGTCGATCCCGAGCAGCTTCCGAACAGTTTTTACGGTGATAATTCGCCTACCTCGCTTCTGAAGTTCTCCCACAAGAATGATGGTCTGAGGAAAGAGGGGGTCGATACTGGATAGATATTTACCGTTATTTTCACATTTCTTGAGCTGGCCCACGAAGTCTTTTAGGTTTGATTTTCGCTTTTTCACCCCTAATATAGGTGACCTTCTAAGTAACCTCACTAAAAACGCACTAACCTCGCTTTGTAGTGAGTATGAAGCGACTGTCTGTTCCAGACCATCCTGAATCATACTCATCTGTTGGGGCGACAGCCGATCCCCTACTAAAATGAACGAAAGCTCAGGTTTTAAGGAAAAGAATTTATAAAGAACCTGAATTGAGATTAAGGTGTAGCCCTCAAATGCTTTTATCAAACCTAAATTTGAGAGATAGGTTTTAATTGAGATGCTCCAAGCGCGGCGGCAGTGATTACAAATCCGGTAATTATCCAATTTGTTTGGGTTTTTTGTAAGAACATACTCCCACCCGTCAGTCTCAGGAGACCCCAAACATGCAGGACAGGTATTCTTTTGAAGTTGATTATTATCTTCCAATTAAAACAACCTTGCTCCACAAATTTTGTATGTATTGAAATCAAGAAGCGAGAATCTTTTCTAAAACCCTCTTTAAACACACAGTTACGTTGATTCCCCGAGTGGCAGTGGTTTCATAGATCTCAATCGACTTGAGTCTTTTTTCATCTAGGTTCAAAGAAGCTTTAAACAATTCGAGGGAAACCGCCTTCGGATCGTCCCGCTTGTTAAGTGAGATTACGATGGGGATCTTTTTTGGGACATTAGTAATAAGCCCCATAAGTTCGAGCCAGCTCTCCCTATTAAATTGAGTTAGTTCAGGTGAGCTATCTGCTACAAAGACAATCCCGTCCGCTCCCGTTAAAATTGTTGGGCGCGTGTTGGCGTAGAAATCCTGCCCCGTTGCACTCCACAAATTCATTTTAATCTTCCAATCACTGGAATTTAAGGTGATATAACCGTGATCCCAGAACAAAGTCCGTCCTGCGTCAGTTTCTATTGATTTTAAATCCTCAAGCCGCCCATGGGTTCCAAAAATATGTTTTAATGAAGTAGTCTTGCCCGACATAGCACACCCGAAATAAACCACCTTGCATTCTATTTCCCTTTTAGACAGTTCGACAATCATTTTTATTACCATAACCAGTAAATTTCTAATCTAAATTCAAGTGAAAGTCTTTCAAGAGCCCCCCTAAATTAAACCTCGCTTCAGATGTCTTCTTTATGTCTGCCAAACATTCGCTTATCGTCTTCAAGTACTGTTTAATCGCCATTCTCACTAAGCCGAGCCGTACTTTTCTAGAAATAAACGCGCTGAAAACCCCCCCATCCAAATAATAGATGTAGTGAGAGTAGTTCTTGCATTTACATGTCACACTGTGAATCACGGTGTTTTTCAACATGTAGATTTGGCGTTTGGAAGCGTCAAAAAGGCTGTAACTCATTACCCCCTCATCCCGAATGTGGGGGTGCAAACTGTAATTAATTAGTTCATACCCCCCGTCCAGAGTGACAGAGGCGATTTCCACGCCAGGGATTGTGTCTGTAAATTTTCTGATATATCCTGCAATCTTCTGCCTCAGTTCAGTGGTGATCAATAACGATCCTGAATCAATCGGACTAAGTTGCCCTTCCTCCTCCTTTGTGGAAAAATTACCGAAAATTTCACGAACCTCATCCACAGAGTAATTTCTAAGAGGCGGGAGATATTCTGCGTCAGAGTCATCTAAGATCTCCTTAATTGGAGGGAGTACCTTCCTTAGGCTGACATAGATTTTACCTAGACTTGTTTTCGGGCTAGCAGAGAGGGCGACAAAATACTCTGGTTTTTGTGTGGCTGAACTCTGACTGGAGGAGAAATCACCAGCAGTAATTCTCCGACCTGAATTATGGATGGGGGCCACTAAAATCTTAGCATTTCCCCCTTCAATTAAGATATCGTTTAAATTCCCATTGTGTAGCTTTTCCGCAACGCTGAAAATTGCGGCAGTTGAAGAACACACGCCAAAAATCTCATTTCTTGTAAGCCAAACGCCCACGGACTTAATCGGAGCGCCATCGCGCTGGGATAGCGTGACATTTTCAACGCCGGGAATGTCTCTCATTTCTTTTAGAAATTTTGCAACCTTTTGCACCGCGTCATCTGCCAAAAATTTTCACCCCTGAATTTATCATCAATCATTAAATTATTTCGAAGATTCACCTGTTCACCTTCAAGAAGACTTATAAGCTTGGCACCCTCATCCGAGGGCGGTTAGGCGTGCTCTCAACAAGGTCGCGTTATAACCAGTACACCCGCTATGAAATGAAATGATTTTCGGGAGCTTCCGAGGTTGCGAGGATCGGGAAAGTTTCGTGGCGTTGCGAGAAACGAATGGGAAATGTAAATCCCCCCTCCTCTCACAAATTCACTATAAATCGGTCCAATGTCTTTTGTCGTTTTAATAGAGATGTCGTGGATTTCTTATAGTTGTCTTGGTAGGAAGATCGGCGTACCAAGCACTGCGAGCATAGATATCTCGGACTAGCTTGGACTTTGCGTAGAGCTCGTTTTGATTTACCTACAACTCCACCTCGTTGAAAAAGTGTAATGATGACAAGCTGTGAGTTGATATGTTCGGAGATTATGTTATACTTAATACGTTGACGACAGTTCCAGCAGGGGCGGGAGGCAACGGTGTCCAACAGTTTAAGGTACCCCG
>JAEOSY010000130.1 GCA_016840125.1 Candidatus Helarchaeota archaeon
GATCCTCGTCAAATTGTAAATGAATGATGGATATGTCTTGATTAAGAGATCTGCCTCATCCAGGCAGAGAAGGATATAAGTGTCGCCTTCTTTTTTTAAAATTCCTTCCGCTAGAAAAAGTAACAGGTCTTCCACAGAAAGACCCCGTGTTGGAAAGGCTGGATTGAACTTACGAATCATCTGGTTCAAGATCCGGACTGGTTTGTTATGTTTCCGACAGTTAATATGAATGTACTTGAGATTAAGATTCTTTTTCCCAGCTTCTTCTTCAACTAAGGCTCCAAGCCGTTTGCTTAGAGATGTTTTTCCAGTTCCAGGCGGTCCTGTAACAACCACTCTTTTACTAACCGCTCCAGGATTAGTAATTAATGGTTTAAATATTGAGGCAAGGGTTTCAATTTCTCCGTCCCGGTGTGGAAGTTCAACTGGCGTATAGTCTGGCGATAACGGCGTTTCATCCTTGATAACCGTTGGTCTTTTTAAAATTTCTTCCATAACATTCTTGATTGACATCATTCTAACTTCCAGTTATTATTGTTTCAAATTCCTCAAACACCACTCTCAGCCTTATTACGGATAAAATACCACACACTTTCAGTTCTCAAATGATGGAACACAATCTGTTTGAGTTTCGTAGTAGGGAGGAGAATATGTACCACTTCAGTCTCTTCTTCTTTCGCTCCTGATTTAGCAGCCGGCTTAGCTTCCAGATCGATAAATCCAGAGAAGAGTTCAAGACCCAAAAGCTCTATAGACATTCGTTCCTTCGTGATATATTTCAAATCCAGCTCACAGCAGACCTCCCGATATTCATCCCAGACTTCCAACCCAGTTAGATTATCCCGCGTTTTTTGTTCGATCCCCCTAATAATCGCATAGAGGATCAATTTTTGCGTTAACGTGAAATGGATCGATTTACCAAAATCTATCAGGGGCTTTAAACTCTTGCAAGCTCTCCTTACGTGCATTGGAGTAACCTTCAAAGAATCGTCCTTGTCCGCAAACTTCCCAGCATTCCAAAGGATCGTAATTGCTGCCTTTGCATTACCCGAACACAGCCGCCCAATTGCCTTTACAGACCTCTTAAGGACTGCGCCCTTTTTAAATGCGTCTTTAACCCGCTCTCCAAGTATATCTTTTATTTCACTGTATTTATAGCGTTGTAGAAGCACGTCGGGACCAATACAAAGGGATTTTACCTCTTTAGAGAAATGAGCCTTTATCGCATCTCTTACAACTATTATGATGAACGAAAGGCGATTATCTTCATTTAGATCTCCTTTTTTGCTCCTCATCAAACTTGTGATGATCTGTTCCTTTTTAAGAAGTATATCCTCTGAATCATCTAGGCAAATAATGACATACAAATTCCTCTTTCGAATTTCCCTCCGGATTAACTGGATAACTTCCCTGACTGATTTCTTTAGAGTATCACTTTCTAAACCAATTGTTTCAAGTACCTTTAATAAAACATCTAGGAGCGTCAAATTTTGATTGCAAAAGACATGGACATATTTAAATTCATACTTATCCGCAACTAGATCAACTATAAACCTGCCAAATACCTTTGCCACCGTTGTTCGACCGCTTCCTGAATCCCCTGAGAGGAACACCTTCCGGCTGTAGGTTCCGGGGCATTCAATAACAATTTTAAAGAAATTCAACAATGATGAGATCGCGTTATATCTATGAATTAGAGGGTACGGAGTATAATTTATAGACAATTTTGATTCATCTTCGAATATGGACGTGCCATTTCTTTTCATCAAGGGCACCTGACTCGCTTCGGTCTTGTTATTAACTGAACTAAACGCTTTACTTCCCCTGAAAAAACCATTTTGACCATTACGTAGCTCTTCCTGATGAAACTGACTTAAATATAAACTCGACCATTCGTCAAAATCGTGCTTCGCCCCCATTTTGCGCAACCTTCTTCGGATTCAGCATTCAAAAAAATTATATCATTTCGAATAAGCTTCAGTAGAAATTCCAAGTTTATAGGGAACTTCCAAGCTTAGTAAAAATATACCACCCTTATTATAAATACTTTTTTGTCGGAAAAAAAAGGGCTATTTAGAAAAAATTATAATGAAAAGGAAGGGTTTTATTATTAGAGCGTTTGTATGAAAGAGATATTTTTCTCATAATTATTAAAAAAATAAGCAAGATCGAGTGTTTAAAATTGAAGTTTCGTATCTATAAAACATTGAAAATAGCCGAGTCAGAAAGAGAGGGTAGTAAAACTCTGAAAGGGACGATTCCGCTTGATCTCATAAAAAAACATAAAATACAACAGGTACTAGAGAAAAAAAGAGCGATTTTTTCATATAAACTCCTTGATCTGAAGCCTGATTTCAGACCTGTATTAATTTTAACAGCCTATGAGCTAACGACAAAGGATGAATTTAAAGAATTAAACGACTTCTTGCAAACAGAAGGGAGTATACAGCATTTTGATAAATTAACTGTTTATGTCACGAAACCTTATAGTTACCAAATACATGTAACCCCCGATCTGATATCCTATTTAAAAGCTGGACCGAATTCCTACCTCAACTGGGCTGAATTTCAAGTTGACAAGCGAAATTATTTATTACTTTCCAGCGATTATGAAATTTTTGTAGAATTCCCATGATTTAGGTATTTTGTGAATATCCTGAAGGGTAAGGGGTACCGGGGTAAGAAGACTACGGCCTCCCGCGCTTTCAACCTCTGAATATACTGTTCCTGCTTTTCACTAATGGGTATTAATTTGGACGTATAGGGGCCTTTAAAAATGAATTTTAAATCAGAATTTTCTACCAAGTTAATAGACCGCTCCGGACGCGCCGTAATTGCCATCAATCCAACCCCATATTTTACTAATAGCCGTGGCATGTCACTGATGTAACTCGTCTCCGGGACTTCTCGGAGGAGGGGGGCGCTGATAAGATGTGCATCTTCAACTGCGAGTATAAATTCTAGTGAGTTGGAGAAATTTCTACGGAGTATGTAATCGGTAAGGTATTTAAACATTAAATTCATGAAGAGATGCTGCTCAACAGGATTACGACCACCGTTGAATGATTTGAGGTTCAAGATTGTTTTCTGCTGAAGTAATTGATGGAAATCAATAGTTGTCCGCTTTCCATCAATGCTGCTACCTCGGAGAACCCTAAGTTGCTCAATCAAGTTTCCAAGTGCCGCAGACGTTCTAGCCCTCCCCTTTTCCATTACTACGGCATGACTCAATTCCATAATGAAGCTCTCCATATTCCGATAACTGACCGTCTTAATTGCTCTCTTTAAAACTTCCAAACAGATTTGATGAATTGGATCTGTAAATGGCTCCGGAAAAATAGT
This sequence comes from Candidatus Helarchaeota archaeon, assembly GCA_016840125.1. The sequence goes on from JAEOSY010000130.1 coordinate 3,343, forward strand.
TTGTAATATTTTCAAGAGTTTACGGGCGTGTTCATTAGCATTTGCCCTCAAAGGATCAAACATATTTAGTTCAAAAGGATGTAAGGAGGCGGCTGGTTCAAATATCTTAACTTGATCAGGGAACCGAGTCTGCAATTCTGAGTATTCACCCTTTGTATCAAAAATAAGCCAGTCAACTTCTTTATATTTCTCTGTTAGCTCCTTCAGAATGTTGAGGGTGAGTGTTGATTTCCCCTTTCGAGCATCCCCTGCGATTAGGATTGGGGATTGGAGATCCTCTAGACTCAAATGGAAGGGGTACAACGTTTGTTCATTCAGCAAAACTGTCCCAACTGAGACACCTGATTGGACTTCCAGTTCGGGTGGAACATCAAACGCCGGTATTCCCGATCCCGAGAGGCTTGGCATGTTCTTCTCCGGGATATGAAGTAGGATGGCTAACCTCTCGCTGGTTAGAGAATGCCATTCATGTAGGGGGGCCCGCTGGGTTAGTCTTGGGAGTACCCTCCTGAGAGATCGGGAATCCAATACTGATAACTCGGTATTGAACTGATTGCGGAAAATGGATTGCATCATTGATGTATCTGTATCAAGGGTATCCCGAGATGTTAGGAACAAACACAAGAGAATTAGGTGTGGTCGTGAAGAAATTTCAGCAGTTATGGCAGAAACTTGACTTGTGATGTTATCTCAACAAAAAATATATTTCATTGCCAAATTTAGCGTTTTTATCCCCATTTTGATGTCTTTCACACACTGATCGCTAGTATGCGAGGCTTTGGATCCACTCAATGAGGGGGACAATCAATTGCAGCCCAATCACGAGCGCAATTGTAAGGCTAATGGCAATGAGGATCGCCTTTTCAAGGGTTAACTCTACCATATCAACACATCCCTGAAACGATACATAAGCCCCTCTCTCCATCTTTTTAAGGGGTGAATAGAATTTCACAAAGATTTCCAGACAACTGATTAATTCTTTCCTTCGTATTGCGGCTCGACGGGTTTAAAATTAATATGAGCCAGAATTGACTACTTTTCGGTGCTTCCGAGTTACTCGGACTATTCAGCTTGCGAATCAAGATTAATCTCTGCGGAAAGGCTAATACTGTTTCAGAGCAAACTCCCAATCCTTCCAGCTTTCGCTCATAAGATTCGAAAGTTGTCTCGATACCACCAGCTAAGGCTGTGATGGGCACCCTAGGATCCTGCGTCTGAGAGGTGGC
>JAEOSY010000131.1 GCA_016840125.1 Candidatus Helarchaeota archaeon
CTTTATTTCATTTTCACAAACTAATTTTATCATCCTAGAACCGCAACCCACATACAAAGTGAAAGAAAATCCTTCGAATAAGTTATGGATAGAAGTATTATTTATTTTTTTCTATAAATCGCTTCCGATTTAAATAGATCCTCTTTTATTTATTATTTTTCTAAAAAATGGTTAATATGGATATCAATTTTGTACAAATCTTGTTATTACAGAAAAAGTCGGATGATTGGGCTCCTTTTAAAAACAATAATGAATTTTCCTATTTTAATAGCGTTTTCATAAATAAATTCATAAATTTTTCAGTATTTACTTCCAAGGCAACTGAAATTTTAGGCGAATTCTCATCATCTACTACAATGATCTGTCCAGCTTTGTCAGGGTCATCAGTTATTATTTCGATATTCAAATCCTGAGTATTAACTAAAGTCGGGTCGATTGCAATGGCTGCAGCTAGTGGATCATGAAGGAAGCATCCATCAACCCCAAGATGAAAATTTGAATAAAACTGAGCGATTTTTGCTATGAATTTCGTCAGTTCAGTTCCCCTTTTTTCGAGCTTTTGAATATGAGCTGTTTTCATTGTAACTTTTTGGGTAACGTCTAATCCAACGAGCGTCGTAGGTACGTCACTGTTAAAAACGATTTCTGCTGCATGGGGATCACAATATACGTTGAATTCTGCATAAGGGGTCACATTTCCCGGCACATTTATTGCACCGCCCATAATTATCACTTGTTTGATTAGTTTAATGACAGTTTTTGGTGCTTTTTGAATTAAGAAGGCTAGGTTTGTCAGAGGTCCAATCGAAACAAGTGTGTATTCGAGGGGATTCTTCTTGATGAGTGAAATTATAAAATCAAGAGATTTCCAATTGCATAATGATAAATCTGGCATTGGTAAATTTGTATTTCCTAATCCATCCTTACCATGCACACCTGCACTTAAAACGTCCTTCTTTGAAATCGGCTCTGCCGCCCCTTTAATTATAGGAATTTCTCGTTTTCCGAGTAATTCGAGAATTTTTACTGCATTATTTGTACATTTTTCTAACGTATTGTTGCCCATCGTTGTCCAAACGATCTCTAGTGAATTTAATTTATTCAGAAAAGCAATAGCCATTGCATCGTCGATACCCGGATCAGTACTTAAGATAACTTTAGCACACATATTCTTACTATCCTATTTCGTAATGAGGCGGAAACTGCTTCCCAGCTATAATTTTCATGTCAGATTTAACTATTGAATTAGATGCTATAACGACATTCGGTTCAATGATCACATTCTTTCCTATTTGAACATTCTCGCATATAATACTGTTTATAACTTGGCAATTCTCACCAATTTTTACATTATCCCAGATAACACTCTCTCTTATTCTGGAATTTTGCCCAACTTTGACATTTTTTCCTAGGGTTGTTAGGGTTTCGATTCGCACATTACTTTCTAGATGCGAGTCATCCCCAATGCTAACATATTGATGGATATCGTTAAGATTGGGGATTGTACAATTTCGTCCAATCCAAACATAATCCCTTACTTCTTCCCCCGGCGGCACTATTGGCCAAGCCCATTTCCGAAGCAAATCCCAGTTAGTGTATTTATAAAATTCTGGGTTTCCTGCATCCTGCCAATAATAACGCGCTATATACCCATAAAGGGCGTAATTATTCTCTAATAAATATGGAAAAACATCCCTGCCAAAATCCATTAGATTGGTGCGATTCAAGATATCAATTATTTCTCCTTGAAAGGCATAGATGCCTGTATTTATGATGTTCTGATGTAAATGAACATTCTGGGTGGAAATTATTGAGGAAAGGTATAACTCTACAGATGCCGGCTTCTCTAAAAACGAATGGATTTTGCTATCTTGATCGAGAACAATGACTCCAAACTGTTTCGGATCATCTGTATGGACCAAACTTATTGCCCCAATACCCCCTTTGGTAAGTTTGAAATCTAAGAATTGACTCAGATGAACATTCGTAATAATATCTGCCATGGATACAATTATATTATCGGTTTTAATCATATCACTAACTTTCCGAAGTGCATCCGCGGTGTCTAATGAATCTACTTCCGGAGCTTCCATCTTAACTCCAAAATCTTTATCCGCTAAGAACTCTCGCACCTGCCTGCCCATGTGTCTGACCACGACAATGATATTTGTCACACCCGCGTAGCGCAGCAAATCTATTGCATAAATGATCATAGGCTTTCCAACGACAGGTACAAGTGGTTTCGGTCGATCTGCTGTTATGGGTTTCAAACGTGACCCTATCCCGCCTGCAAGAATTACAGCTGTCCATTCAACCATAATTTACCACATTACTAACGTTGGGACGAAATTAAGTGAATTAGAATGAAGTTATAATTTTAAATGATTCCCGAACCACGAGTTATTAAATAAATTGTTAGTTTTTTATCAATCTATTTAAATTCTTCTTGCTATAGTACAATACACATTAGTAATAGGCATTCTTTAATTTTTATATATTTATGATAAAATTGTAGTAATTTTAAATGGAAATAATAGAGATTTTAAATTTGGTCGTTGATTGTTGTGGAATATGACGTTGAGCTAAAATTGGAGACTATTTGGGGAAGTCCAGCAAAAGTTCTGCAGATTCTTAAAAGTTGGATTTTATCACAAAGGTGGATTGGAAATATTATTGGTAAACATCACGAATTAGTAGTAAAAGATCAATTTCTTCTGTCTGATGCCCCCAATCATTTGATAATTGGATTTCTATTAGAATTATTCACCGAACGTAAACTCCAATTCAACTACTTTATTCCACTTGAATTCTCTCGAAAACGAATGAATAGTTTAGAGTATCCCATTATCTTGAAGTGTACGAATGGACCTTTGTTTATTGGACCAGCTGAGATTGATAATCTTTTTTTTGAGTTAATTCTAAAAAATTTCGTAAAAACTAATGAATTTCTAACTTTAAACTTAAATTTAATCCAATTCCAAGAATTTTCTCCAGAGGTCGCCAACTTTAACACACTTATATCCAAAAAATCTTTGGGACGCGGCGATACTACCAATTCTCTTTATGAAACTGAGTGGCTCAATGGTTCGAGATTAGTTTTTAAGATATCTCGAATTTTATCTCCAAATCCTGAAGTTAAAATGTTAAAATTGTTGTATAAGAAAGGATTTCATCATATTCCTCAACCCTTAGGAAGTTTAAGCGTAAAAATTGCCGATAAGTCATATCCCCTAGTTCTTATTTTGAAATATATAGAAGCAGCTGGTGATGGAGGAATCATTTTTTGGAACGATTTGAATACACAGCTCAAAAACTGGAAAATTTCCAATGCGTTAGAAACCAAACAACTTAATAATACACTTGAAAGGTTAGGTCAAATAGTAGCTGATCTGCATTATTACTCATCTCAAATTAATGATGATTTATTTAAACCTGAACCAATTTACAAGAACGATATTAAAAAATGGAAAAATAATATGAGGAAAATGCTTAAATTCATTCAGGACCACTTTAAGATGGAACATTTTTCCGATATTGGGCTACAACCTCTATTACAAAGCTTTGAGAAATGCTTCAATCGATTTTTAACTAATCCCCATTGGCAGTTATTAGAAGGAAGCCTAAAAATTAAAATTCATCAAGATTTACACCTTGCCCAAATGCTAACAACCAAATCGTCTGATGGCATTTCTTATTTCATTCTTGATTTCGAGGGTGACCCTCTGTTATCACCTGAAGATAAATTTCAAAAAGACCCTATTTTCCGAGATTTAGCTGGTGTCTTTAATGCGTTCCATTATATAACATTCAATGCTTTGAGAGATATTTTTCATAGAAAAGAACGATTAACAGCTGAAAAATTCGCATCCCTATATTTGGGAACTATAGAACCAGCTATAAACTCATCATCATTTAGTAATTTTGGTTTAAAGTTAATAGAATTCGCAAAAAATTGGAAAAAATACAATCAAAATATATTCTATCGAAATTATATAAAACAATTAAAAAAGCATGATTTTGATTTTCAGATGAATCTTGATAATATAATCCATCTTCAATATTTATTAAATATTTTCAGAGCTGAACGGTTTATTAAAGAGCTTCATTACGAAACTTTATTCCGTAGATTGAATATATTCATTCCTTTGGTTGGTTTTCTTGATATTTTTACGAAAGATGGTACTTAATTACTTTCAAATAATATTAGCAATTATCTCACCTAGTTATTAATTTTATCCTTACGGTTACTAATCCTAACAAGAAAAATAGTTTCCAAAAAAAAAATACCTATTTTTAAGGAATGTTAAATACGGTAATGATGAAATTTTTTGATATTATAGCAGGATAAGCTCCCGTTGAAACTTGAGGATGACACGCCTATACGCGTGAAAAGGACCAAAGCATATACACTTTCTAGCCTTCTTATTATTGGGGCATTCGTAACCATCAATATTATCGGCTTATTAACAGGTTTAATGGACCCTCTAACTTTAATTGCTCTTTTCATACTATTCTTCACAACGTCGATAATTATTGAATTGTACTCTGATCGTCTTGCAGACGTTTCAATTGAAAAATGGGGCAAGACTTTTCGTAAATATTCTCATTTAACAGGAGGGATTATCATGCTTTTCTTCGTGATAACGTCTGCCACCCAATTATCGTTGATTTGTCTTTCCATTTTAGTTGCATTTCTTCTCCATGAGTTTTTTTATGTGCGAATGAATATTTATTCCATTTATACAACGAGTCTAATTTTTGTAGGGCGGCTTGATCGTAAAAATCCTCCTGATTCTACGGACGATCCAAGACCTTTTTTACCTACTTTATGGCTTTTAGGATCCATTGCTGTTATTGGTCTATTTGGTCGAGACATTGCTGTAGCTGCAATTATTGCCTTCGGATTTGGTGATTTCGTCAGTACGATTGTTGGAGAACGGCTTGGCAAGCACAAATTACCCTATAATAAATCTAAGTCGCTAGAGGGTAGTATAGCATTTTTTGGAATTACATTTCTTGGTGTTATTTTAGCGTATTATTTTGGCGTATGGACTGGAACCAACTTTCTACTGACTGCCCTAATTACTGCTTCTGTAGGAAGTGTATTTGAAAGCCTTATACCAACAGGTTATTGGCTTGATGATAATTTTGTAGTTCCTGTAGGAGTCTCCACAGTGCTTTTTCTTGTAGCTTTCCTTTAAAAAAAAAGATTTGAATTGCATAAAAAGGGACTATTTAATTCGTAATCCCGCTTTAAAACCTTCTTCTAATGCCTCAATTGCTTTCCTAGGGCGCTTTGCATCTCCAATAATTCTTAATTCTTTTACTTTGCCTTTTAAGTCATCATGTAATTTGTTATTTGCTTTAGCACCTGTTGCCAGGACGACCGTATCACATTCAATAGACTTCCTTTCTTCACCGACAGTGTAGATGACTTCGGTTTCTGTAATTTTCTCGACTGTTGCATTTGGGATTAGCTTCACTCCACGATAGGCTAAATCTTTGAGAATCGTCCATCGAGTTGTATTACTGATATTCTTTCCCATTTTGGGTAACATATCTAAAACAGTCACTTCCTTTCCGTAGCGCCACTTCTCAAAGGCTTCTTCAAAAGAGAGAACGTTATGCTGCACGAGATACATTGCATTTTCTGCGGGTAGGCTATTTAATCTTGCAATATAAAGCGCTGTTTCGGTGCCAGTTGCCCCTCCACCAATGATAATGACCTTTTCCCCAATATCAGCATTATCAAGCAGCACATCTTTTGCGAGGATGACATTTTTTCCATCAACTCCTGGTATTGGTGGAATGATTGGAACATTTCCCGTGGCAACAATAACTGCATCAGGATTCTCCTTCAAGATATTATTGACGGTCGCTTCAGTATCCATTCTGACATCGACTTCAAGTTTAATCATCTGAGTAATTAAAAAGTCCAACGCTCTCATGAGCTCCTCGCGACCAGGTGGTTTTCCTGCAATATACAAATCCCCACCTAAATAGCTACTTTTTTCAAAGAGAATTACCTCATGCCCCCGCATTTTTAAAATTCGAGCGGCTTCCATACCACCAACCCCACCTCCAGCTACTACAACTTTTTTTGGAGTCTCTGTTGGCGTAATATCGTACTTGAGCTCTTTACCTGCCCGGACATTCTGGAAACAGTGAACTGGTTGTGCTGCAAAAACACTATCAAAACAATTGTTGCAGGCGACACACCATCGGATCTCATCAAATTGTCCCGCCTGCAGCTTGTTTGGTAATTCTGGATCACAAATAAGCGGGCGCGCAAGTCCAACCATATCGACGAGACCTGCGACGAGAATCTTCTCCATCATTTCTGCATCATGGACACGATGCGCAAGTGCTAATGGGATCTTTACAGCTTTTCTAATATGCCCTGCTAAGACTGCGGTGAAGGCATGAGGTACTCCCATGGTGAGTTGAGGTACGCGGCTTTCGTGGAACCCTCCAGCACAGTGAAGCAGATCTGCCCCCGCTTTTTCAAGAAATGGCGCAACTATCGCATAATCTTTGAATGTGGTGGATTCGGGGAGAAGGTCATCTGTAGGCATTCGATAGATAATCGGATAATCAGACCCCACAGCCTCTCGCACCCGTTCAAGGAGTTCAACATTGAATGTCATCCTGTCTGTGAGTTCCTTCCCACCATATTTATCCGTTCGTCTATTTGTAAACTTTGATATAAATTGAGCGGGTAGATATCCCGTATTTCCACATATTTCAACGGCGTCTATTCCTGCATTCTTTAAAAGCAGCGCTGCTTGCGCATAATCCTCAATAATTTCTTGAATTTCTGCAATCGTTAGTTCTTTTGGCATTTTTGATCCTGCAGATTTAATGCCAGATCGTACTGCTGATGGTGCATAGGTATCTCCGAACATGCCATATCTTCCCGGATGGAGAAGTTGAATTGCACTCTTCGCTCCTGCCTTTCTAATAGTATCTGCAAATACCTTCAATTTAGGAATATTGTGTTGCTTAATATCTTCATCCATTAGATTCAACATATTCGGCATATAAAATGATGTTTTAGTAAAATGAGCACCGCCAACAATGATCAACCCACAGCCACCTTTCGCTCGTTCTTCATAAAACTTAATTAACTTATCCGATATTTCGCCCTTCGACCCTGTATAATTCAAATGCATTGCGGGCATTAAAATTCGGTTCTTCAATTCTGTTTTATTAATCTTAATTGGTGAAAATAATTTTCGAACTGAAAGTTGTTTTTGATATTGCATTTTTTATCACCTTGATTAAATCAATAGAGATTATCTAAAAAAAGTTTTTATGCTTCTTTTAGAGAAAACGAAATGCCAATATCAGGAATTTCCACTTCAAATGAGAGCCAATCTCCTTCGATGGCAAATTTTTCTTGTAATTCCTTTCCATTTACAGATGCTGTTATATTTTGAGACCAATTCTTCGGTTTTTTTATTTTGAGATTACATCTATCACCTTTAACTGGCCTATAATACCCCTTAATCGCCTTCTCATTTACCTCTAAAGAGATTAGAGGTGTCGAAAATTGGAATCTTTCTTGGGGTAGTTTCGGATCTATCTCCAATCCATCAATGGTTGCGTTGATCCCTACCAATTTAATGATGGAACCCGCAATACACGCATGTAAATTCAAATTCATTATTGGAAAATCTGTTTGTGGCGTCGCTGGATGTATGAACGTCTGTCCTGGGTTTGGGACTCCGGGGTAATCGGCATTATAGGAGTCAGGTCCACTCCAGATTCCATACCAAATGTGTGGATATACTTCTGCACGCCTTGCCATGGAATTCTTTAAGAGTGATTGGTATCCCCTGTCGATATCATACCTAGAATATGCCCAAGTAAGAAGGTAATTCATAGCAAACCAAATTCCACCATTCACATCCCATCCTCCCGGTAAAATATTCAGCATAACATTTGCAGGGGGATAGAGAATGAATTGCCCGATTTTCGACCGGATATCCAATATTTCATAAATTCTCTTTATTAATGTAATACTCTGATTAGGTGTTAAAGTATTGGAGAGGAGCAACCAGGGATGGTGTTCTAGAAATAGATTTTTATCGCCTATCGCCCCTCCTGCCCCATCCCATCCCCGATAAAACCATTGCCCGTTCCATGATTTTTGACAAGCTACTTTTAACTTTTCATGTTGGAACTCTAGAAATTTGGCAATTTTGGGTTTTCTCTTCTTGAGAAGATCAATTAATAACGGGAATACGTAAAGAGCAAAGGCTGTATTAAATGTGGATTCTCCCTTTTTGAGGAGTGCGCTACGGTTTTTGACAAGCAGCGAGATGCCATCGGACCAGTCGCCTGAACCCACTTTTATCATACCATGTTCGCCAATCCCCACTTTTTGAAAGAGGAATTTGAGGCTTACTTCAATGCGATCTAGTACCGAGGACTTCTCTCCACAATCTAGAGGGTAATATGGAATTTCTTTATCTAGAAATTGAAAGTCACGTGTTACGTAGAGATATTCCAAAAGTCCCCATAGCAGAAACAGATGTAGATCGGACGATGTTTCATGTACAATGGCTCCTAAGGTTTGACCATGGCCTACTAGGGCGTAGGGTAATTCCCCTTCAAAAGTCATTGTTCGATAGATATACTCAAGCATTTCCCGAGCTAATTGTGGATTTAAATATATCATCGGAACTAGAAAGAGCACATAATCCCGTATCGCACCGTTTGCTCCGTGTAAAAAGGTATAGGCATTTCCTTGAGGTAAATAGTGATTGTCATAGTAGCTATCGAAGAGAGCTGCACTTCTTAAATAATATGCATGCCACGCAGCTTCTCTACCCAGCCATGGTTCTGATTCTACATCAAAAAAAAGGGTATTTTTCCTCCACGAATTAAAATTTTCTAATATGTAATCTTCATTGACCGATTCTTTATATTTATTTAGTAGGTCTGGGATTTTTTCATGTTTCGCTGTGCCAAAAATAAAACTGAGCGATTTTTTCTCCCCGGGTTTGAGGGTTAACTCATGCCCAATCATCAAACAAGGGGTTGAGTTGGTTTTTACTTGATAAGATTTTTGAAAAAGATAGGATAAGGGTCCACTTTTCTTGAAATTCTGTTTATTAAAAAATTTAATAGGTAAATCTCTATTATAAGACGCGAGAAAAATCGGATCTATGAAGTAATTTCGATCGGCGCGTTCATTTTCTTCAACTGGGATTTTACCCTTGTATTTTGGAGTAAGAATTAGAGAATTATTTTTCTCATCAAAACTGGTCCCAAAGGAAAATTTGGAACCAAACCTTTCTCGCGTTTGATCTGAGGCTAACCCGAAAATCCGAACTAAATTTTTTGCAAAACGTAAAATGAGATTCACTACCTTTGTGACCCCAAATTTAGTACGATCTTTAGGTATGACTAACATAGCAAGCAATGAACCAATTAGGGATTGGATTTTGATTCCCCAAAAGTCATAAATTGAAATTTTTCGCGCTTGGTCTGAGTTATTTGTAATCACAACCTTAGATAATACAACTGGATCATCTCCAAATGGGGGATAAATGATATGGTCAACCTTCAAGTTATTTTTATCTAAGATTTTCTGAAAGTATCCGCATCCAAAAATCCGTTGATAACTAGATCCACTAGAATTAATCTTGGAATTATATAAATCCGACCAAATCTTATTATTTTCTTCTATAAAACAAATTCCGCCTCCTAAAGCCCCCTTCCCCTTATCATGAAATGTTAACCATTGTATTCCTCTATCTGCAATAAAAAGTTGCATGTATCCTCCATTGTGAGCCGTTAAGGTTATTCTGTCATTACCCACTTGATGCCAATGATCTATTGAATCCTTGCCTGAAGTGTTTGTCGAGGCAACTGGATCTAAAGTTTGCATACACGTGTATTTATATGCTGGAAGGTCGAATTGGTCTATTAACCAATCACCAAATTTACCATTCCCATACATACTCGTCTTAATCTTCTGCTTCATGAAGATCTAATAGTACGGAGATATTCATAAATTTAATTTGTATAGTACGTCTGAAATGAAAAAATACTAATTTCTAAAAGAAAATAAAAACTAACCATAATTTAGAAAAATAATTAGCTATAGTGAGGAAAATTTCATGGATTTAGAATTACGTCCGTTCACTGAATTGGATTATACGAAAATATCCGAAATTTTTATGAAAGCCTTATATCACAAACGTCAGCTTAAAGGTGACGATTTTGCAATATTCACCCCTAATTATACAGAATATTCTGTAAAAATGGCATTTCCTGATCTTGATTTATTTTTCGGCATTTTTTCAGGTGAGAAACTTGTAGGTACCATAGGTGGGAGTTATATCCAATGTTCCTTTCAAGGCGCCAAGTTAATAGGAAGTGCAATTAATTCCTATGCCCTCGACCCTGAGGTCCTCCCAGTTGAACGTGAGACACTCAAAAAAGTTTTTCTACAATTAATTGAAAAGCTGAAGGAAAATGGAGTGGATTTTGTTTGGGTTGTAATCATCAAAGAGAATAATGATTATGAACTGAAAATTTTTAGAGAGGATCTGCAATTTACTCGCGTCAATAAAAATGTGGAGTCCTTAGTAAAATTGCTGGGCTCTGAGGGTGTAGAGATCCTAAGAAAGAAGAGAGAAATGAATGTAGTACTTGCCAATTTAGCTAAAATGATGGCAGGTATGCATGAAGTACCATTACCTGCTGGATTTATTCGTGATGCAACCTCTGATGATTATCCGCGAATTATTGAGATGTTGAATGGATACACCAAAACACTCCCTCTTGCACAGCTCTGGACTTCAGAATCATTTCAACAATTCGTTGAATCTACCTCTTTAATCAATACACTGGATTATTCCGCATTTAAAGAGGAATACCCAGAAACTCCATTTGGTTTTCATATGGAAGTATGGGAACGGAACTCACAAATAATCGCTGCCATTCTCTACCGCGTAGGACGCATCAACTTCAAAAATGGTGACGCACCCTTCATGTTCATCGATTATCTGGCATGCTCCCAAGACCTAGAATTGGACGAGAAGAAAGCATTTATTGTTACTATGTATCACAAATTATATCACCGGGCTATTGTAGTAAACGCATTTCTCCCATACTACGATTATAAAACTTTTGATAAGTCCGGCTTTATGGCTGAACGACGAAAGAGTCCCCTCTTAATCCTGCCCTTAACTGAGAAAGGCGAAAAAATTCTCGAATTAGAGAGAATTACAAAATTCTATCTCCCAACACTTACCGATTTCGCAATCTAATTGATTTTCTTGTAAAAAGAAGAAAATTTAGGAGATATACCGGTCATAGGTATCTTGGCGCTTGATTTCCTCAAATACCTTAGGCATGACAGTATTAAAGAAAAATTCAATCCCGTAGAATAATCCTTTCAATTCATCCTCAAACGCCTCATAATTGGCCGAAGGTATAATATCCATTTCAACATAAGTATTCTTTTGATTGTCCAAACTATAAGTTACGTCAAAAAGATCAAAATTACCACGTAAGAGAAGCGTATGTAATTTTAAGTCAACATCTACTGACCTTTTGATGTCACTATAAAATAATAGAAGACATTTCGCCATCAAGAACCTGTCCGTAACACGAAATAAGGTTTTTAGCTTAATTTCATATCCATCTGGAAATGTGAATTTAAGCGGTATTGTATAGCTGTTATCCGCCTCATTTCCTTGAAGATCTTCAATTTTCATGCGTTCTAAATATTCACCACAAATTTTATAATTCTTCTTCAAAGCTTCTTGATCAATTTTCCGTTCTGGAGGTTTCTCTTTAACCGGAGGTTTTTCTTCAGCCATTTTCTTTCACCCTAAAATTAAGTTCCCGCTCTTCAGTTTAAATAACTTTTGATTGGTTTTTTAGTAAATTTAGGCATTGCCTACTTAAAGGCGTTACGATTGAAACCTATTTTTCAACACATCTCTTTGGCTGTGGCAAACCTTCTTTTTCTACGAACTCTAAAGCTGGCTTTTCGGTAAATTTAGGCATTGCCATGTGGCAGGGGGGTGTAGTGCTGATTTCAAAAGCATTAATTAGTACTTAGGAACTCTTGAAAATCTTCGAGACTTGCCAAGGCTACGGACCAACTGCTGATGGACGAGAATAATCCTCCAAGAACTCGGTAAATACCTCCTAAACGAATTCGCATTACATCCTTGATATCATCAGAGTCATACGTATAAACGCAAATCACATGCTTATCGGGATCTCGTGCATTTGGATTTGGGCGTGATGTGGAAACTTTCGCAGATCTTCCTAATTCACCAATCTCCAGAGATTTTTTAATCTTACTCCACATTTGATCTATTTGGCTTTCATGCACGAAAATTAACCATTTTCCACTTTTTTCAGTAGAGCTAGGATATTCCATGGTATCATTTTCGGCATAAATCCAGTAGGATACAGTTACTTCAGTTGGATTCTCATCTTTATAAGGACCAGCGATTATTCTCTGTCGTTTTATGATTTTATCGTGTGTTTTACCCATTTTAATCCCTTCCTTTACTATTCCCTATTGGTGGTTTAGAGCAATAGTCAAATGACATGCTTAAATAATTATCTTCCCTTATACATTTTTAGTATGAATCATGAATCGGGGTGTATCTTTGCCTGAATTTTATTTAGATATTGAAACCCTTACAAAGGGAAATAAGCCAGATCCAAAGACTGATGAAATTATAACAATACAATTTCAACGTCTCAATACAAAAACAGGGAAACAAGAAGGCTCCTTAACCATATTAAAAGCTTGGGAACGTAATGAAATGACCATTTTAAAAAGATTTTATGAAATATTCCAACCAAATGACGAATGGAACTTCATTCCCATGGGACAAAACCTGTCATATGATTTATGTTTATTACACTATAGATGGAAATCAATTAATAAAGATATACCACTTACAGTTCTTTTTCATGATCATCCACGTATCGATTTAAAATCTTTATTTGTGATAATGAATTTAGGCTCATTTAAGGGTGCAGGGCTGGATACTACAGGAAAGAAAGAAACAGGAATAAGAGTCATTGAGTGGTATAGAACTAAGGAATATGATAAAATTGAAAACTATATTCGAAATAAAGCAACTGAATTCATCAACCTTTATCAAAAACTAAAGAAAATTCTCCCTATAATTGATTATAATAAATTTGAGTTGTAATTCCTTTTTTGTGTAAAAAAACCCAAGTTTCCAGGTCTAATAGGTTACCACTAACACAGTATATTATTGTTAATTCACAGTATCTAGAGAAGAAGGGCAATTTTCAATCTAATTCCATTGCTTTGAATCCCGCATTAATTGGGTCCGAATAAAAGGAAATTTGATTTTTATCTAGAATATAGCTTGGAATATCTGCAATATCCAGTTTGTTTTCTGAGGGAATTAAGGCTGTTTTTGCTCCAGAATCCATTGCAATTTGTAATTTTTCAGTTAAACCCTGTATTCTTCGTAATCCTCCATGGATTGTCATTTCCCCCAAGATGATTAATTGTGGTTTAATGTTTTTTCCTATAAGTGCTGAGATCATCGCAACATAAAATGCAACGCCAGTTTCAGTTCCTTGCTTTGATTGCATTAAATTTACTATTTGAATATGAAAGTCGTAATCTTTAATATTCAAATCCACTGCTAAATTATTTATATTTGCTTTTGTAAAATCAAATGCGGTTTGAATTGCATCTCTCATAGCCGAGGATGGTGCGCCTGTGATTCTTTTTTTTCCCGTACCTTCCATTATTTTGATTTCAATTCTGAATAAACAATTTTTTCTCTCTCAGCAACATCTAGGACCAATCTCGAAAATTGTTTATTATATTTTTATATATATTTCGAATGTGAAATAGATGTAATAAATTCTGAGAAGGTTGTTTCCTGTCTAACATCGATTATGATACCACTGATGGTCTACAATCAAGGAAAATTCAAAATCTAAGACAATTTGCTAAGTATCTTGCTCAACTAGCAAAAAAATGTCAAAAAAACATGAAAAATCTTATGAAGAACGAGAAAAATGATGGATACTTACATAAACTATTTACATATTTTAGAAATAATATAGAAGTGAATTTAACTCAAGATAAATTTGTGGATATTTTTATTCAAAGTATTATATGTAGCTTAGGTGCTGTTAAAATTATACTAAACCGCGATTTTTCAGTGCCACACATCTCGACTATGTTTTCCGCTAATCCAATTTGTAAAAAAATTTTTCGGGATTTGTTTCCATCAAAAACTACTGAATTATCTCAATTTCTATTTGAGGCGGCAGGCCTCCAGGAAACAGTTGAATTCTTGACGACATTTAGATTTAATCGCATTTTCTTAGATTCGATTAAAAATTCTGATGAAATTGATCCAATCACACAGTTTTACGAATTATTTTTACACTCCTTCAATTTTCAAGAAACTTACAAAAGGGGTGTATTTCATACACCTCACCCCATTGTCGATTTCATTGTTAAAGAAACGGATTTTTTGCTCCGGACTGAATTAAATAACTTCGATGGTTTAGCAGATAAAAATATTCAACTTCTCGATCCTGCAACCGGAACCGGAATCTTTTTAGAATCGTCCATCAAATTTATCGAGTCGATCTTTAACACGAAATATAAAACTCTTAATCCGTTCCAATTAAAGTCAGCTTGGATTGAGTACATTTCTAACTACCTAATTCATAAAATAAAAGGCTTTGAATTACTCTTAACCCCCTTTTTTTTAGCGCATTTAAAGCTAGGCTTATTGTTCAAAGAGTTTGGTTACGAATTTTCTACTGAAGAGCGTTTGGACCTTTATCTTACGAATACACTAGACGTCCCCCTTCGAACACAAGAACTAGAGAAACTCTCAAAAGAAAATTTCCTTGCCAAAGATATTAAATCATCTCAAAATATTTCAGTGGTTTTAGGTAATCCTCCCTACGCAAGATCCTCACAAAACACGGGTCCGTATATAGCACGTCTGATGGACTCCTATAAGGATGCGGTCCGGAATGAAAAAAATATCCAACCTCTCTCAGATGATTATATTAAATTTTTTAGGATAGCTCAAGATTTTATTGAGAGAAAAAGTAGCGGAATAATTGGATTTATAACAAACCATTCCTATTTAGCAGGAATTATTCATCGCGGGATGCGAGAAGAACTCATGAAAGCGTTCGATTGCATCTACATTATTGATCTTCATGGAAGTAAAATAATCCATGAGAATGTTCCGGGTAAGGTTAAAGATGAGAATGTTTTTAGAATTAAACAAGGAGTTTGTATTGGTTTTTTCATAAAGAACCCAAATAGAAAAACAAAGAAGATATATCATTATGATTTATATGGAACCCGAAAACATAAGCTTGATTGGCTTTCTGAAAAGGAAATATCAACCATTCCTTGGTCTGACATATCCAATATACTACCCGGCGCTCCGTTAATGACACCTATTGAAGAATCTCTGAAAGTAAATTATCAGAAGTTCGTCAATCTTACCGAGATTTTCGAGTTCTACAATGTAGGGGGAAAACCAGGTGATGATGAATTACTCATTTCGTTTAAACCTCAAGAAGTAATAACTAAACTACAAGCATTAATTGAGAAAATTCAGAACAAGCAGGATTTAGGGAGGATTACCGAGGCTAAAACTAAACTCTTACAAATCATCGATAAATTTGAGCTAGATTCATCAAAAATTAAACACTATAATTATAGACCATTTGATTATCGATGGACATATTATGACCCTACTATTTGGACGCGCCCTGTAAGAAAATTAAAGCTTCAATGTAATGAAAAGCCAATGCTCTTGTGCTCAAGAATTGTGAAAGATGATCAATTCGCTCATATATTTGCTTCAAATCACTTTACTGATGTCATTTTCCTCTCAAATACAAGTTCTGTTAATTGTTACGTTTTTCCACTAATAAAGAAAGATTTAAACGGAACTGAAAGGTGGAATCTTCTCCCCAAATATTTAGATTATTTGAAAAAAATGGGTCTCAATATTACAAATCTTAACTCCATCGACCCGATGGCATATTTGTATAGTATTTTGTTTTCTAATAAGTATAGATCTCGGTACGCTCCACTTCTTAAACGCAATTTCCCACGAATTCCTTTTATTACAAACCGGCAAGTATTCTCACAGTTATTAAAGTTGGGACGTGAATTATTGACCATTCATCTCTACCCCGCAAAATTTGAAATCCATCAAGAAATTAAAACTAATATTAAAAATGGAAATATAATCAAGAAGGGTTTCCCGAAATTTGATGCAAATCAAATCTATATTAATCCAGATAAATGGGTCTCGGGAATTAATAGAACTATATGGAACTTTAAAATTGGAAAATATCAAGTTTGTAAAAAATGGTTAAGAGATCGGAGCGGGCGTAAAATCAATGACGATGAGATTGTGTGGTATTGCAGAATTCTTAGTATCGTTAGAGAAACGCTCCGAATAATGCAGGCAATAGACACCATAATCAACCTTCAAATTAATTATAAAAACTTCTAAATTTTTATAAAAATCTACAAGCTTCTATGCTAATTCTCCATCTACCCGCTCGCGCGTAGACCCGCCCTAAGGTTATCAGACGGTGTGCCCGTCGCCGGGTTCAAGCCATCCAGCACGGTATTGAGGGTTAACAAGAGGGGACTCTTGAGATGGTCGCTGAGTCTGGAGACCTGAAGGGCGTTACCCCACTCTACTCAAAGGGCACCTGAATTCTTGCCCCTTTCCCAGGAGGGACTGCTCGGGTTCAAATAGGGCTTTAAAACGTCCCTGACTTGTGCGAACACCCGCAGGAAATGGAGGGAAATACTTCCTGAAACTCAAGCATTCTTTAAGTAATACGTCCACACCAAGAGAATGGTGTGGCTAAGAGAATTAACAGCCCCCTCCTATTTAAATTTTCGGGATCGGTTTGTGCATTTCTCTACTTTGCGTATTTTGCGTCCTAGCTTTTGAGAACTTTTGATAAATTTTTATAAGTTTTGGTGTTACAGTTTGAATGATATAACAGAAATTCAATCCATAAAAACTGTTGAGAATTCAATATGAGGAAAAAAAGCTTGGAAAAATTAATAAATAATTTAATTAAGCATGAACAGTTACGCTCCAAAACAATTAATATGATCGCCAGCGAGAACCGCACTTCTCCCCTCGTTCGAGTGATGATGGCTAGTGATTTAGCACATCGGTACTCTGATGAATTATATGGAGGAACGATTCATATAAGACGGATAATGGAACTCTGTAAAACAGCCATTCAGGAATTATTTAATGCCCAATTCGTTTTAATAACTCCACTATCTGGTAATTTGGCTGTTTTATCCGCTGTATTAGGGCTAACCAAACCCGGAGGATTAATCGCCAAGGTAGATGGTAAGGATGGGGGATATCCACTTAATCTTGAAGCTTTTAATCGTTTTGGACTTCAATTGCCTTTCGATCAAACAAACAGAACTATAGATTTCGACAGGAGTAAAGATGCAATTTTGAAGACTCCCCCAACCATTATAATGCTTGGCCAATCGGTCTTCACTCATCCTCATCCAGTGCAAGCTTTCAGAGGATTAATTGATGAAAAATCACCTAAAACTCCTCTCGTTTTTGATGGCTCCCATGTTTTAGGGTTGATTGCGGGAAAGCAGTTTCAAGATCCCATAACAGAAGGTGCGGATATTCTCTTAGGAAGCACTCACAAGTCGTTCTTCGGTCCTCAGGGTGGATTGCTGGTATCTAACAATCGGAAAGTTTTTCGAAAAATATCGCGGTTCGGCGGGTTTACGCAAGGCTCTCATGTTTTAGTAGATAACATGCATCAGCATAGAGTCGGTGCCTTAACTGTAGCCACTTTAGAGTTACTTGAATACGGAAAGGCTTATGCTAAGCAAGTTATTAAAAATAGTCAAGCCCTTGCAAAACATTTTGATAAGAAAGGGTTGCCTGTGAAAGGTTCAATGGTAGGTTTCACTAAATCCCACCAAGTTTTACTTGATTACCCTCAAAATACTTCATTTAATATTAAGAATAAACTAGAGTCGATTGGCGTAATAACTGATGCACTTCTCCGATTTGGTACTTCTGAAACTACTCGATTGGGAATGAAAGAACCTGAAATGAAGCTACTTGCCGAAATTATAGCGGATTGTATTCAAAAAAACCAACAATTCGAAAAACTGATTAAACGCGTTGAAGAACTAAATCAAAAATTCCAATCGGTTCAGTATACCTTTGATATCACCGAATATTCTTCTCTTAAACAGTTAATCAAGCGCTATTTCCCATTTTAGTGTTTATTTAAGATTTAAAAAGAAAGATGTTTGTTATTAATTTACATACTGTAACTTTCTAATTTTCAATTAAAGTTATCAGAAAATTCTCAATTTAATTGAGTACGAGTCAAATGACTTGAAAACGAATTAAAGAGGTTAATATGAAATGAGCACAGAAAAATTTTGGACCAAGAGTTATGACAAACATGTAAAGAAAACTTTGGACTATCCAACAGACGGTCTTGGAACCTTGCTATTGAAATCAATTTCTAAGTTCCCGGAGAAAGCTGGTGGCTACTTCATGAATTACACTATGTCATTTACAGAAATGAAAGAATTAGCTGAGCGTTTTGCAACCTTTTTGCAAAAAAATGGGGTTGGAAAAGGAGATGTTGTTGCAATTAATCTGCCAAATTCACCTCAATTTAATATCGCTCACATTGGAGCCCAATTGATTGGAGCAGCTACCTCTGGTGTTTCCCCTCTCCTGAGTGATGAAGAAATCGCCTATCAGCTTAATGATAGCAATACAAAGGCAATTGTCACCCTGGATGCTGTTTATGCAAAAGTATTAAACAAAGTCTTAGATGACATACCTAATCTTAAGATAATTGTTACAACCAGCATTGCAGAATACATGGGATTCAGTGCAATCAAGGTATTTTTGGGAAAATTGCTTGGAAAAATACCGAAAGGGAAAGTGAAACCCTGGCCGGGAAAGAATGTTGCTAAATTCAAGGAAATAATGGCGGAGACTTCGATTGATTATAAAGCAGCATCAATTGATGTGGAAAAAGATCTTTGCGTTCTACAATATACTGGCGGCACCACTGGACGTCCTAAAGGAACACAGCTCACCCATAAGAATATTATTTCAAATATGTTTCAAATGAATCACTGGATGAATTTAGAACAAGGCTCTGGAGTCACTTTAAGCGCGTTTCCTTATTTCCATATCGCTGGTATGCTTGTTGTTAATATGTCATTGTACATGGGATTCTCACAAATTTTGATTGCCAATCCGAGAGATACGGACCATCTAATTGCAGAATTCATTGATAAACATCCTACAATCGTTGCAAACGTACCAACATTATACAATATGATTATCGCCAATGAGAAGCACAAAACCATCCCCAAAGAGAATTTAGATGCTGTGATAGCCTATATTTCTGGAGCTGCACCCTTCCCCGTCGAATCCATCAAAGAGTTCGAGGACTCTATGTCTGCTCAAAATAAAGTTCTAGAAGTATATGGAATGACCGAGACATCCCCGCTTCTGACTGCGAATCCAATTCAAGGTGCAAAGAAAATCGGTACTGTGGGATTACCATTCCCTGACACTGATATTCAGTTGTTAGACCTTGATTCAGGAAAACCTGTAGGCGTTGGAGAACGTGGAGAGATCGTCTGTAAAGGACCCCAAGTTACTAAGGGATATCATAATAAACCTGAAGCAAACAAAAAGACAATCATTGATGGCTGGCTTCACACTGGTGATGTTGGAGTTTTTGATGAGGATGGATACCTGAAAATTGTTGATCGCGTCAAAGATATGATTATCGTCAGCGGATTCAAAGTATACAGCGTCCACGTGGAAGATGTTTTGACAGAGCACCCTGACATAGAATTATGCGCCCTTGTTGGTCTTAAAGATCCAAATCGTCCTGGGAGTGAAATTGTTAAAGCGTTTATACAATTAAAGGATGGCGTTTCCCCTACTGTACAAGTGACCGAGAGCATCAAAGCGTACGCAGAAGATAAACTTTCTAAATATGAAAAACCCAAACAATGGGAATTTAAAGATGAGCTCCCCCTCACAACTGTAGGGAAAGTGCTGAAACGAGAGCTTAGAGACCAATAGATTTTTTCTAAAAAACCCAATCCCTTTTTTTTTATTCTTTCTTTACTTTTCGTAATTTCCTTTTTATTACACCCATGGATACTTTCTGTAAATCAACGAAAGTCGTCATTCGTGGTGAGATATAGTTGATTTTTTCAATACCAAAGGTATTCGAGTATTTTTCCCGATACTCAATATTCCAGCTAAGAAAAGTATCAATACTTTCATGAACGCTAAACATGAGACAGTTATATTTTCCAATACTAACTTTGAAGATAATTGGGATATGGTCATCTTTTTTAAATTGCTCGAATATTTCCTTATCTGAATCTTTGAAATCAATAAGGGAAAAGACTAAGAGGAGATTAGAGGGTAGAAAAAACTGGGGAAATTGACATTTTGGTTTTTGAATGATGGAGTTAGCGATCAACTTCTTAATACGATTTTCAATGGTTTTTCGATGGCTCTTAAGCTCCTTTGAAAGAAGATTCTCGTTTATCTTAATACCGTCTCCATCTAAGAGGCATGTTAATATATCTAAATCTAACTTATCCATTTTATATTCATTGATTTCCATTTTTTTCTTTTGTTTATAAATCTCTTCTAGTACTTTAATTGTGGTTTCAGGCTCATATTTGATCTGTAAGTCGTTTGAGAAAAATAAACTCGTAGAGGCACGCCGATTTGAACGGGAGGGTATTTTTCCTTTTGTAATTAACTCCTCTCGCCATTTTTGGTAATGTGTTAAACTCTCATGAAATTCAATAATCATGATATTGTATTCTTCTTCACGAATACTATACGCGGCGAATATCTTTTCATCGGTCCTTATCCAATCCTCCACTTCTTTTACATTAGGAAAATCAGCATATACAACAACAA
>JAEOSY010000132.1 GCA_016840125.1 Candidatus Helarchaeota archaeon
ACTTGGTCTTCAGGTTCTGCGTCCGTTTCATCAACCACCTGTGAGGTGTAAAAAGTTGGCTCATTCGGAGTAGGGGGAATTATATTTGGTTCCGAGGGAGCAAGAGCATTTTGTGTAAGTTGATTTTCATATTTCTTTAAATACTCCCCGTATACACCCGTGTAACACCACTCACGAAACTCTTTTTCAGTCAAATAATTTGGGGCTTTGGACGCTTCGGTTTCACAAGTCGCTTGTTCTTCAGCCTCTTGCTGGGATTTGGGTGGGGAGAAGGGAATTCCTTGATTCAAAGCTTTGAATGGGATGCATTCTTGGTAGTCCTTAAGGTTATCCGTTTCGGAATCACAGCTTATTATATTCATAATACGTTGTATCGGTGGGAGAGCTTTAAAACGCTTCACACACGTCCCCATAATTTCATCTTTTTGAGCTTGTGAAATTGGGAGGTTGTTCACATACGTTCCACAAATCTCCTTGAAATATTCGTCCCGTTTCCTCTCACGTTCCTCTTTCCGCGTGGTCATAGAGTCAAAATCCCCGCCATTTCCAAACTCATCAATAAGATTAAATCAGATTTTTGATGATAGATCTCTGAGATAATCCCCCTATTAAGGCTTTCCATCAAAAGTAGACTCCTACAGTTTAAAAGTAGACTCCTACAGTTTAAAAGTAGACTCCTACACTTTAAAAGTAGACTCCTACACTTTAAAGGTAGACTCCTACACTTTAAAGGTAGACTGTCACACTTTGAAAGTTTACAATTTGGAAAAATGTTTACGAGTTCGAAAAAAGTTTACCAAAGATCCGCGAAAAATGTTTACGGACCCGGTTCAAATCTCGAAAATTATGCATACATAAATTATTATAGGTGAGTCAAACTTCAATTACTGAAGGGTCGGATGTGAAGGATGGCAGGCAGATTCGATTACTTTTGTATAATTTTTTATTCCCACCCCCCGGGATCTGCCCATCACACTTTACTCTCGATTTACTACTGTTATAATGCTTCCCATGAATTTTCACTCTTTCCACCCGTCATTAAGGTGTCACAGTTGAGCCATAACGATTCACAAGAGTCTTTCCAGTTCCAGTAGGCGCAATTAAGAGAACCTTTTTTCCGTTCAAAATCTCTTTAATTGCTTTTTGTTGAATTCGTGTTGGGGTTCTAAAGAGCTTTTTAATTTGTTCTTGTAATCCTGGAAGGAAAAAGTCGAATGCAGAATTTATATTTTCATTATTACTTTTCATTTCCATTCTCATTCTTGATTACAACAAGATAAAAAGAAATTATAATTACTTAATCCAAATTGCATATTAAATAAAAAAATTAATTACTTTTTTTGATGTCTAACATTTGATATTGTCGGCACGCGCATTGAAAATTCGCTCTCGTTTCTTCTCATCAATCTCCTCCCCCCTAACCACCTCGAAATGTAATTTTTTTTTCAATTCTAGAATATCTAAAAAAAGAGGAGAATCAGATGACTTTTAAAAAGTCGTAATCGTCGAAGGATACTTACTTTTTGACACCCTATTTGTTTTACAAAGCGAAAATACTTCGTTTTAGCTGAACCCTTATCGTTATATTCAGGCAGTTCTACTAGAATCATAAAAAGAAAAGTTGGAAAAAATCAAGCTTCTCTCGTTATAAGGACTTGATTAGTTCCAGGAACGAGGTCGACAGAGACTCTTTTATTATTTTTACAAATAATTATCAATTCATTTGATGGTTCAATTTGCAAATAGAGGTCGTCCCCATCTTCAAAAGAATATTGGCTATCTCGTACAACTATTGCGGGAATACCGATTTGTTGCGAATTATGGTTCTTATATAACTTTATCTTTGCTTCTAGGCACATAGCAAGACCCCAGTTAAACGTAAAATACGTTCTTAAAACTTTTTTTAAATATGGTTATAAATTTTATAAAATTAGTCCTTTAAAATTTATGGTATTATATGGATATTTTATGAATCTAAAATATTATAAGGACTGAAAAATTATAACATAATACTGGAAAGGGGAGGTTACAGTTCAAGTTTGAAACTTTAAGGAGAGGTTATTAAAGATTATAAAGATTTTTAACTTAATTTTTATTAGGAAGTTTAAGGAAAGTTTTTTATAATTGAAGCGACAAAAATATAATCAAGTTAAATTGGTATTTCAAAAGAAAAAACTGTGACTTTCCTAAAAAATAGGAGAGGTAGGGTTGATTAAGATGAGAAAAAATCAAAGAAGAGGATTTTTTATTTTATTTATTCTCACAATTTATGCTTATTTTACTATATGTACAGGATCATATAATCCAAATATATCTCAAGTTCGTTTTACTGATTTTATATCATTCGGGCGCTCAGATCGTGCAAGAGAACTGAATCAAATTTTACATGATGAAAACACAGAAGTATTTGATATCACAGATAACCTTGAAGTAAATTTTGTTTCATCTCATAAAGGTACGTATTGTTTCCAGATTCTTGATGAAAATCAGACAGTCATCACTCAAAAATCTGATTCATGTGCCATTGGTTCGAATAAAGTAAATTTTGTGTTAGATCCGCTCTATTTTAAGGTAGATGAACATTATACGCTCCTTTTGGTAGTGGACATACCCATCCTTCCCGGGTTTTTCGCTGACTTTTCTGTTTCTACAAAAATTTTGGTGATCCCTGAAGTTACTAATTTAGAACTAGAAATAAAGGGGGATATCTTTTGGTCTGATCTTGTTGAACAAGAATTCTTGGTTGAGGTGAATTTGAAGGAGGAGGGCGAATATATTCCAGTAGGGCGACAAAATATATCTTTTTATATTGACTCGAGTGGCTGTACGGAAGGGAGTCCGTCTAGTCAGTTAAACGAGTTGTCGGAGTTGGAGTTTATTGGTTCTAGTTTAACTGACGAGGAAGGGGGATTAATATTCAAGGCGGTGAGGAAGGGGCTTCCGCTTCCTGAATTTAAAGTCATTGCCGTTTATGAGGGGAATTGTGTGTGGGATCAAGCTCAAGCCTTGGGGGAATTAAATTTATTTTCAAATTTAGATTTTGCTCACAATCTGTTTGATTCCATGATGCATTTCAACGATTTCAAACAAGATGCTTTACAGGAGCGTTATGAACAGCTTTTGAGTATTTATAAGAACCAATCTAGTTTTAATGGATCAGGGGCAGGCTTCAATGAATTAATGTGGGACGTTCTAGAGAGCGTGGGTGATCCGAAGGAAGAGAATAATGAAACTTACATTGAAATTAACAATCAGACATATACCGTAGATGAAGAGACTGAGGAGGGTTTACTCCAACTCGAACAAGATTTAAAAACGAAACCCTGTTTTAAAGAGGTTCATGATTCTATCAAAGCACGTCTCCCCCCACTGATTCAAATGCAGGTAACAGAGGGAAACTATTCCGACGAAATGACATTCACGGCGGAAATAACGACCAAATTTAAACAACCAATAAAGGATTGTAATGTCGAATTTTTCGTATATGGGTATACGGAGGATTTACCTTCTTGGTTTGAAAATAACCCGGTCGTCTCTGAAGTCCACGAATACTTTTGGTTTTTTGTTTATTTCAACCACGACCCTGAGCGATTTAACCATTGTAAATGTGGACAATGTAAAAGATTAATGAACTTATATGACCGGATGGAATCATTTTTCTGGGTGATGAGGCTAGGAGAGGCCAGTACTAATTTTGACGGTGTGGCGCAGATAGAGGTTCCCGTTTTTCTACCGCCTACCAAATATAATAACGTGGTAAGGATCGATTTTTCACCACCGGTTCCCAGCGTGACTCAGAAGAATTTTTATGAAATCTTTAAGAATCACACGGTTGTAAACAGGGAAGTTGCTATTATTAGACCGATAGAAGTTGATGTGCGGTATAGCGATTTCTCCAGTGTTATAGCAAAACTGGAAGACAATGAAGGAGTTGGCATTCCACAAGGAGTCGAAGTGAATTCTTCGGGGCGGATGTTAGACTTTTATTTGAACATCAATGAGGTAAAGACGAAGATTGGAGAGGGATTAACGGATAGCTTACAAGTAGGAACAGGAATTGCAGAAATATTTTATACACCCTGGCTGGTTTGCGGGGAGTATCGCCTTTTCATTCAATTTCTTGGGGATGATTGTTATTTGCCCTACAACTATTCGGGTTTTTTGCGAGTTCATCCAGAGCACGTTAAGATTCATTGTGCAGACAGATACATAGGAATTTATAGCGATATAACTACCGTTGACGTGAATATTACCGACGACGAAGGGAATTCGTTACCCCAGCCTTTGGATGTCGTCCCTAGTAATAAGGTAATCCAGGTCTATTATTCCTTAAACTCTGAGAATATTCATATCGGAACGGAAATTGGCGATGATGAAGGAACGGCGTGTTTTGAATTTGAACCATACGTCATGCCCGACCTTTTTCCACTGACCTTCAGTTTTAATGGAGATCAGTCCTATTACCCCGCCATTTCAAACGATAGTATTCTAGAAATTCGAAAAGAAGATACTAATGTTGATTTCATAGAAATAAATGATTGTAATGAACCTGTAGAGTTATCTTCAATAAGTATGAGATATTCTGACCCTCATCTAATTGAGGTATATCTAACCGATAATGATGGGAATTCTATCCCGCAAACCAAAGAAATTAATCCTCCTGATAGGGATGTCACAATTGTGATTGACGATGTTGTTGCTTGTACTGCATCTATTATGGAGGGAGGAGTAGGTGGAACAGTATATGTACCTTTATTGATACCTGGTAGCCATATTATCACTGGGAAGTGGGAGACTGACGATTATTACAATGGAAATCAGAAGTCAATTTCGTTGTTTATAGCGAAAGAATATAGTTTGCTGAATGTTGAAGATTACACATCGCGGCAAGGCGACGTTGTGGAGTTGATAGCGACTTTAACTGATGACGAAGGGAACAATATTGCTGAAAAGACCATTAATTTTTATAAAAATGGCGAATTTTTAGGGTCGGAATCGACAACAGAGAAAGGAAGGGCGGTTCTCAGTTATCTAATACCTGAAGGTGAGCCTTTGGGCAGCTTTGCGCTTAAAGTTGAGCTTTTGGAAGATGATTATCATCTAAGTTCGGAAGATACTTCAACTCTTACAATATTAGAAAAAATAACCGAATATACTTGTCCCTATTGTGAAGGAGGTGGCAGTGAACATATCCTGTCAGACTGTCACATATGTGACGGTTCGGGATCTCACGAAATAACATGTTACTTTTGTCTTGGGAGTGGCCTAACAGCAGGATTTGTGAATTGTCCTATTTGTGATGGCGAGGGTTGGCTTGAGGGGGATTGTCCAACGTGCGGAGGAGATGGGGAACTGACGCTGCCTGCTGTAGAGTGGGTGGATTGCGGCGGTTGTGGCGGTGATGGAGAAATAGGAGTACCATGTTTAACTTGTGGCGGTGATGGAGAAATAGATATGGGGTTGTTTGATGTTGACTGCTGGTGCTGTGGCGGTGATGGAACAGTAGGGATTCCCTGTTTGATTTGTGCAGGCTTTGGGGAAGTACCTTTCCCCACAACGGTTGAAGTAGATTGCTTCGTCTGTGGCGCCGATGGTAAAGTGAAATATCCGTGTCTAATATGTGGCACTTCGGGACTAGTTCCCGGTTTAGTCGACTGCTACATTTGCAATGGGGATGGGAAGTTGGACATTGGTTGTCCCGGTTGCGATGGTTCTGGGCA
This sequence comes from Candidatus Helarchaeota archaeon, assembly GCA_016840125.1. The sequence goes on from JAEOSY010000132.1 coordinate 5,721, forward strand.
AATTGAGGATGACATCACGTGTGCCTACTGTAATGGGGATGGAATTTTGGCAGAAGGAGAAGCGAGTAATGTTTATCAGTTTAATTCATATTCGGTGGAACTAGCCCCACTCATTGAAAATCAGGGTTCAGCGTTTAATGATATGTTCGAGGTTATTTTTGGATTTTTTGGATTGTTATCCCTCATTACTCTTGGACTCTCGAAGGTATTGATATTAGATATTTTAGATTCTTTTTGGTTGTCTTTAGAGAATAATCCAGAGGGAATAAATGATGCATATTCCAGTATTATTAGCAGTCAAGATGATCTTCTGAATCCCACGAAAGGAAAGCTAGAAATATTCTCTGAAGATTTATGGCCGTATGGCTCATTTGACTTTGGATTTAGTTCCTTCCTTATAATAGCAGTGATTATTATTCTCATTTTCCTTATCCTATATCTAATTTGGCGTTTTTATGATAAATCTTATCCCAACATAGGGCCCATCCCGCCTCCCATCGGAAATCCAAGCAAGTTCGCCATCCTTGTTTGTGGTGGTGAAATCGGTGGAAACATGCAAGATTCGTTTTATAATAATGCAGGAACGATTTACAAATCCTTGCTTGATACTAACTACACGGATGATACCATCGTCTATTTAAATGTCGAAAGTACGCATTCGATTCGCGGAAAAGACAGAGTTGATGGAATCAGCTGTCAACAAAACCTTAAGAAATCTATAGAATGGGTAGGTACTTATTCGGATAGCAATGATCAAATATTAATTTACCTAATTAATCATGGATTAGGTATTTTTGGTGCAGGTTATATCCAACTTAACGCGTGGAACAACCTGTGGGATGATGAATTGGCCGATATACTAAACGATGCCAATTTAATTTATGATGTACTCATATGTATTATTGAGGCGTGTTACTCAGGTTCTTTTATCGGAGAACTCTCTGGTTCAGATAGGATAATCATAACTTCAACGAACAGCCATACGAGAGCATGGGGAACAGACATAGGTGGAAGGTTTAGTCTTCCTTTCTTTGGGAATTTGACAGAAGGAGACTCTTTTAGAGATGCTTTTCAAGATGCGGTTCTTGATGTAGAATATTGGAATAGTAAAAGGTCAGGATTTGAAATTCCATACATATGGGAAAATGGACAATATCCTCTTCTGGATGACAATGGAGATGAGGAGGGTCATATGAATGTCCCCACGGGTGGCGACGGAGTTGATGGCGGATTAGCCGATTCTTATTATCTATAATAATTTAAATTGATCAATTGGTTTCTATTTGGATGATAATTTGAATCATTAATCACTGAAAATTCATAGATGTGGATAAATATGCGATCAAAGTTTTGAAACAGGGCTTTAGTGATACATATAAAAGGGGAGTAGGGATAAAATTGGGGGTGTGAAAGGCGTTCAGGCGGGTAAAAGATCACTCCCCTTTAATCTCTCTTACTACTTTAAAAAACCACAAGAGTTCTTTGGTTTAAAATGTGAATGGCTGGTGAAGTTTGAAATTTCCCTAATAAATTTTAAAAAAGAAGATCCATTAAATATAAGTGAAAGGTCGGATGTGAAGGATGGAAGGCAGATCCGATTACTTTTGTACAAATTTATTATTCCCTCCTTCCCCCCCTTTTCACGAACGGATCTGCCCGTCATACGTCACACCCACCAATATTAACTACTGAGATGATAAAATAAATAAATTAAATATATCGAGGTATTTCCAATGAGTCAAAGTTTTCTCGAATCTATTTCAGAAGCCTTAAAGCGTATGGAGAAAAAATTCATTCGACTTTCTAATAGAACAATGGATGACGTTCCACCTTCTAATGTAGAACGATATCAAGAACGTCCTTTTGCCTACGAATTTTATCACCAATTCCGCAAATTGATCGAGGCAGATAAAGTACCTTTTTTAGAATATTTCATACAACCAGAAGTGAATAAAACATACTAAAAATATTTTAAAAAGGGAAAAATTCCTGATTTTCTGATCCATATTCCAGATAATGAGGATAACCTCGCTATTATAGAATTCAAATGTAAACGTTTTAAACAACGCCTTGATGAATACCTTTCTCAAATAAGAGGCGACCTAGATAAGTTATATGAATTTAAAACCCTTCCCGAATTAAAATATGAATATGCGATTGAAGTAGTTATTGGAGATAAGGAAACGTTAGATTATATACAACAAAATTTGGATCAGTTTAAAAATTCAAATGGAGTGGAACTTTTTATTTTATTGTTCAGTGTTGATAGTTGGAAAGTTGAGGAGAAAATTACGATTGAATATTCCCTTAACAACCGCATTGGATAAATTATTTGACAAATAACTTTTCCTAGGTTGAAATTCTGTGTATATCCTTCACTATTTGAACAATTAAGTAATTTTAAAAAAGGAGTAAGAATCTCATTTTCCCATTAAGTTATCTCCTCCCGCCACCGATACCCGCACCCGAAGCACCGATAGAGGACGAACGTTTTGTAGTTCCGAACAAGGCTAACGGTTTCCGTGCCAATGCTGTAAACTTTGCGGAGATGACATCTTTTACAGTTTAAAGTTGTCTTCCGCTACCCCTCCAATTCCCCGCGCGTTATTTCAATCGTCGACGGTCTATCATTCTTTTCGAGAGGCAGTCCCAATTTTCCAGATGTAACTTCCTTTCTGTGCCCGCAGTACCGACAGACGTGGTAGCGTCGCCCCTTCCGCGTCGTGATCCGCATCGCCATGTCGCACTTCGGACAAAGTAGCCACCCCGCACCTTTATGAATATAATCTTCGGGATATTCAACCATTTTTTCAACCAGATTAAACAGGTAATCCTCATCAAAATCTTTCTTCATCATGATAATTTTCAATAGGATCACCATGGAAGCTCGTCGAATCCAAAAATTCTCATCCGTCGACCAAGAACCTATGACTCTTTTCGCTAAATCTTCATTCTTTGCTAGAAAGGGACCAAGTACTCGAATGCATGTACTATCTACTAAAGCCCAGGTGTCATTGTATTTTGACAACACCTCATGAAACAGATTTATGGTTGCTTCATCAAACTCTTTCTTCGTGCGATTTAGAAAAAAAACGCCGGCAAATTTTTCGTCGTGAATATCTGAACTGATTAACTGCTTAAATATTTTCACTGCATCCTTGTAAGAGCATTCATTATTCTTAAAAATCGCCCTAGTAATTTTCTCAGTATCGGACAACTTCAATCCATAAGCTACAAAATTCGGATTACTTGAATTTAAAATCTTATACATCCGCTCTTTTTGAGCTTCCGTAAGACTAGGAGCGCTGTTTTTCAATTGAATTTTAATTTCATCAACAATCTTAGCAACCATTGATTTATGAATTAAAAAATTGATTTTAAAGTTTATCAGTTGAAGAGAGACATTATAAAATTTTAGTTATGATGGTTGGTTTCTATCTTCTCCTTCATGATCTTCTCAAGGAAATCAATATTTTTTTTGATTTTCGTCGCGTTTAAAGAGTCTTCTAAACCAAGCTTACTTAACATTACAAATGCTTCTTGATAGGTCTGTAAGGCTTTCTGATAATTCCCTTGAGCCTCATAAATTCCAGCGATATTATTAATGGATACAATTTTTACATCGATATTTCTTAGCAATTTCGATATTTCGAGAGCTTCTTCATAACGGTTCATTGCTTCTTTGAAAGAGAGCAAAGCTTCACTATAGTTCTCTGTATCTTTGTAGCGATTCCCACGATTATGATAGATTAAACCAATTCTGTTAAGGGAGATGGCTACTAGTAATTGATTATTCTGCTGCTGAGCAATTTTAAGCACTTTCTTGAATACTTTTAGCGCCAAAGGAGTGTTTCCCCGGACTTTATAGATTCCTGCAATGTTATTTAGATATAGAACTTGCTTATCGCTATCCCCCATCGTTTCGGCAATTCGAAACGCTGCCTTAAACTGCTTCAAAGCCTCAGGATAATTCTTTTTTCGGTGATAGAGTAAGCCAAGTTTATTATGGTAGGAGGCCTGGGTCACAGGGTCAGTCTCGTCTAGCATTTCTATAAGTCCCAATTATTTTAACCAGACATGTTAAGCATTTTTTTAATAGTTATCGGTAATATGTAATTTTTGAATATAAAATTTCAGTTAGAGGTCGCAAGTTTGGGTGGTTAAAAGAATGAGAGTCCAAAATCCAGGTAATGTCTTGCCCGGCGCAGAAGGTTTCTTCTTGCAGGGAACGGATGTCGGAGTAATGCTGATTCATGGCGGTGGCGGTGGGACTGCAGCTGACATGCGGGAGCTAGGCAAGTTTATTCACAAAGAAGCAGGCGTCTCGGTCTTTGCGCCTCTCCTTCCAGGCTATGGTACGGTTAAGGAAGATTTATTGAATACTCAAATGGAAGATTGGCTAACCTCTGTAAAAAAGGGGTTTAGGGAATTCAAAAACGAAATGAAAAAGGTCTTTTTATTAGGACATTCAATGGGTGGAGTCCTCACCCTCTATCTAGCAGGCGAATTTTCACAAGATATATCAGGTATCATCTCAATAAGTGCACCCCTTAAGTTAAAAGGATTATTGATCAAATTTGTCCCATTATTCAAACATATCATCAAATATTGGAAACAAAATGACCTCGAGGAATGGGCTAGGGTGACAAATGGAGTTTGGGCGGGATATGAATATATTCCCTTAGCCATCGTTGGAAAGTTTCAGAAATTGATGAAGCTGAATAAGGAACAATTGCATCGGATCACCGCTCCCATCCTCATAATCCAAGGGGAGTATGATGAATTCGTGACTAAAAATAGTCCAACTCAAATCTTTGAAAGGGTAAATTCCCTAGATAAAACTTTAAAGATATATTCGAGTGACCACGCAATACTTTTCAGTAAGATAAAAATAGATATGTTCTCAGATATAGTTGAATTTCTAAAGAGATTATAGGTGAAAAGAATGGCTGAAGAATCTACTTCACAAAAGGTTATTTTTGAAAAACAAAAACGTGTTGGAGTTATTACCCTGAATAATGGGGCAATGAATGTCTTTGATAGGGATCAAGTTCGGGACTTGCGTGATCTTATAATAGAGCTCGAAAGTAATGATAAAATTCGGGTGATTGTTATTCAAGGAAGTGGCACTCGCGCTTTCAGCGCGGGGTTTGACCTTAAAAATTTTGATGTTGACTTTTTTATTGAGGCGGGACAGGAAATGATCTTCCGTCTTTATAATTTGCCGAAACCGAGTATTGCACTCGTTCATGGCTATTCTATTGGAATTGGATTTTTGGTAGCTTTAGCGTGTGATTTTCGTTATGCAACTGAAGAATCACAATTTTGTCTTCCGGAGATGAATATTGAGGGGATGTTTCCGACTCATGGTGGATGTACTATCCTCCCCAAGCTAGTTCGGAAAATTTCTGATGCTAAATTGATTCTGTATTCTGCTGATCGTTTTCCGACCAGCAAAATCGCTGAAATGGGGTTAATCGACGAGCGTTTTAAAACAAAAGAAGAGATGTTTGAGGCAGGTATGGCATTCGCAAAAAAGTTAGCGGGAAAAAGTCCAATTCCTATGGCCTTAACGAAAGTTGCGCTGAAAATTACAGAATGGGCCGACTTAAAGACGGGTATGGCAATGGAAATAGAAACTATTCCCATTATCAACCGCCCACAAGGAATGAAGAAGGCGGAGCAATTAGAGAAAGTTCGGGAATACATCAAAAAATATTCAAAAGAGTGGTAAAACTCCCCTCAAACTTTTTTTACAATTTATTTTGCCAATGCATTTTTTCTAACCAGTCTGATGAAGTTTTAAATAGCTTGTTAGTCTTTAGGTATTGTAATTTTATAGGATGTTACAACCATGAGCCACGAAGTTATTCCACCCACAATTGATGATTTGAAAGCACTAGGTATTGAAGTTCCCAAAGAAGGGAAAGTGGTAGTAGATATTTTCACAGAATGGTGTGGTCCCTGTAAAACGATCGGACCGATCTTACATTCCCTTAAAGATGAAGGAGTTATTTCCCTAGTACAAGAGGATCTTGATAAGAACCGCCCTTTGGCAGAGAAACACCATATCCATGCAATTCCCACACTACTTTTCTTCAAAGATGGAAATCGCATTGGTAATGTTGAGGGCAAAACTGTTGAGTTACCCCTTACCAAATTTTTCGCTGAAACCGTTGGGGACGCGACAATTAAGTTAAGCAAAGAAGGAACTGAAATAAGCGATATATCCAGTTATAACGTAAAAATAATGCAACATATCGTAAAGGACGGCGTAATGGTCGGTTTTCCGGGCGAAGAAATATTACGCAAAATAATCGATGAAATGTAGAATGAGAACTAATTTCTACTCAAATTTTTTATTCAGCATCTAACTGAGCATTTTTTTTCTTCTTTTCTTTAATAGGCAGCTGCATTTTTAAGAATCTAGGGACTGAAAGGCTGTGCAACTAATACATTTAAAACACCCACAAGAACGGGTATCAATAGTGAAAAACAAAATTTATAAAGGATACTTGTATCCCATGGCCAATCCCTCATGAGTTTCGCATTATCGTAATAGCTTCTCCATGCCAATGCGTTGAGTCTCACAAGTAACATCTCATAATTTTTCTCAGTTTGTGCCGAATTTGGAATGGTCTTTAATTTTTGATATTCCTCAAGGAATTTTAAGCCGCTCTCTTGAATAACCTCACCTTTCTCTACAACAATTAATTTGTGAATGGAATAGAGAGGAACAAAAAAAACTAAGATTGAAATAATAATTGCTGCCGAAAAAACTATCACATTGTAGAGAAAGAAGAATTCTATAACAGATGTTATTAAATTTTCAGTGGCTATAAATATAACAGCTGATACAGTTAATGTCCATAACAATAGATTGCGTATCGTCGCAACTCCAAAGCATTTTAATCCTCCAACCCTATCAGGATAAAATACATTTATTTCAATATCGATCTTAGATAGTTTTCTAATATAAAATCCAAAACCAAGAGTCAGGGCAAGAAAAATTGCGACAAGCCCCCATTGTATTTCTAATGCGAACGTAGTCACAATACTCATCAGTATTGTCTTATCTGGAAATAATAAGAATTTATCATAATTGAATACAAAAAACCAAAGTATCGGCAGGGTTAATAGGAGGAATGATAACAGCACTTTTGGAATGGTTTTGAAGTAAAATTTTAATGATTTATCAATTTGATCTTTATAATCGTTTATCTTCTCTTTATTTTTAACAGATTTTATCATAAAATCTTTTAAGTCTAGAGCCTTCTCATACAATCCTTTAGTTAGTATAATAGACAAAGGTCCTATAGTAATCGTTAGAATATCAATCCAATCGATATGCGGATTAGGATTTGCCCACCAGATCGGAAGGTAATTAATGAAATCTGCATTTATATAAAAAAAAGTGTACCAAGGGACACCAAATAGTAATTCATAGAAGACCATCATTGGAATTATGAATACTAAAACAATGAAGAGTAGTGCATATACTGCGAAAGGGATACGGCGCCCAGTAAAAATTCTAAAAATAAAATTATCATAGTTATAATTTGGCGGCATTTCAATTACCCCGGAAAGTACACTACCTCGATAATTACTCCTAAAATGGCAATTGCTATTGGGAACAAAATTGCAAGAATGGTCTTGGTTAGAATACTGTTATCAAGTGGCCATTCTTTCATATTAATTATATGAGTATAATAAGTGGAACGACAAAGAAAATCGAGCCTTAATAATAATTCTTCTGTATTTATACCGGGTTCGCCAATATCCTTTTTCTTTATGAGTTTTAATAAGTCTAAAAGTTCATCATCGAGTTCATTAACAGCCTCTCTTTTTTCGTCCATGAGCCGATTATGTCCGCCCATTATTGATCCATAAAAAATTACTATGGTTAAAATTAATGTTCCTACAATAATGATTGAATTGGAAACTACTCGAGCTGGATTCGGATTGGTAAAAATCAATATAGCCCCGGACATCACAATTATTATGACCAACGTCATCCAAGCTAGAATATTTTTCACAGCCACCTCTCCAAATATTTTAAGCCCACCTACACCATCAGCATCCATTAAATTAGTATGAATATTCTCATTTCCCAATTTATAGATTAAAATTGCAGAACTCATTGTAATAACTGCGATGCAGATAAAAAATGCATATAGGATAGCCAATCCAAAATAATTTTGAATATAGAATAATGCAGGGTTCGGGTCTGTTGTCCCAATATAGTTTGAAAGATTGAAAATGAGAAAGTCGCATACGGGGACTACGATAGCGATAATTATCATTAGCAGAAGCGGAACTCTTTTTGTCAAAGTTTTAATCCGATTCCAATAATAGATGTCCTTCTCTTTCCGTATTTTCTCGAGATGGCTCTCATCCGCTAGTTGAAGATTCTTGATAACGGTATTTTTCAGTGAAAATAGATTCTCATAGAGACCTTTACTTAAGATAATGAAGAATGTTATTCCCAATAACCCTATAATGTTGAGGTAATCCAATGTGGGTAATATTCCACCCCAAAAATCTGAATAGGTTGCAATATATTGAGGAGTAATGTAAAAAATATTCATCCAAGAAATCCCTAATCCAAATTCAAATATTATAATCTTAGGAATAAGAAATATCAGGCAAACAAAAATAACGACCTTAATTATGTAATACTTAAAGCTATGACTATTTAGAAAACTAAATAAAAATCCACTGTAATCACTCCTCGCTGAGTGATTACTCTCTTTAGAATCAGCCATGCTACCCACCACTTTTGTAAAGGATATTGAATGGTTTTCCCTTAGAGATATAAAGTTAATGTTACAATTCAAAAATTGCCTCTTTTAAGATTATAGATTGTGTCCATTATTCTAAAAATATTTTAAAGCGCTCGATTCAGGTTAAGAATTTGGTAAAAAAAGATCGGGAATATCGCTTATTTTTCTCTCATGAAACCTTTCCTGCTGCAATGGTCTCTGCGAAAAAAAGGTTTTTTGGTTCGTTGACACGTCTGCAGTAGATTTAAATTTTTAAACTATCAATCACAGAATTGAATCTCGTCTTTCAAATCTAGAGGACTTAGAGTTGGGATAAACAGCCTCTCATACTCCTTGAGAAGATATCGATCTGTCATTCCTGAGAGATGTTCTCCCAGCCGATCCCGAAATATGGAAGTCGCTTTTAAAACATTTAATATAACACTTGGAAATTCTTTCGGATTAAGGATAAGATTATCGATATCTTTCTCCAAATCAATTCTTAATTTCCTTATATCGCTCTTTATCTTGCTAATTTTTTCCTTAACAAAGTTTTCAACATTAT
>JAEOSY010000133.1 GCA_016840125.1 Candidatus Helarchaeota archaeon
CTTAAATTCCTTAACGATTTCGATATAGTCTTTCACAGGAATGACCTGTGGTTTCCGACGAAACCCTGCAGGTATAGTTGCATCACAACGAGAACAGAGGTTTGAACTTTTCTGCCAATCCTTGAATTCATCAGCGTGTGATGGATATCTACAATGAGGACAAAGAACGACGCCACGCCCCTGATCTTCGGATTTAAAATCTTGAAAGCAAAATATGCATTTGAAATCTTCCAACGACAATATTCCGGCTTTCGGTTTGAGTTTTTCGAATTTTGCACTCATTTTAGATTTTACTTTACGTTTAGTTTTCTTCCTAGTTGGAGTTGTGACTGCTGTCGTAGTTTTAGTGGTAGTTGATCTTTTCTTCTTGGTGGTTGGTGACGTACCACGGTTTCTTGTTGTTGTTGAGGTGGTTGTTGTGATATTAGTTGAACTTCCGCCTCCAGGAGTTGTTGAAGAACCGCCTGTCGTGCTACCGGTACTACTATTTCCAGGTGTTTCTCTGCGAATAACTGTAGAAATGTCAGGGATTGCAGATTTTCCACCAAATATCCCAAATACGATCAATAAAAGCAATGAGATAATCCCCAGTAACCAAAACATTACACCAGAGAAGAATTCCAACGCAAAATAAAATCCAAGGATTGTAGTTAAAAAACTCAGAAGAATGCCAAATTTGCGGGCACTAAATGATTTCTGTCCAATATAGACCACAGCATATCTTTGGAGACAAGAATAAAGTATGAATAAGCCGTACATAAGGTAAGGAACTGCAAAAATGAGTGTCCACGGACTTAATTGTACTGTTAAAGTCCCCAGAAGGTTACCTCTGAGTAAACCTGTAGAACGTCCCCATAAACTATAGAGTATTCCTATAAACAGAGGACCAAAAACAAAGAAAGAAGTATTATGCGGTGAGCGAAATTCACGAGCATATTTTACCCTAATTAAGAATGCTAACGTAAAACATATCCAACATCCAACAGCTAGCCAAGAAACAAAAACATCTGTTGAGTTTGCAATTCCCAAGCCATGTATAGCTGCCGTAATTAGGCTCGCTAGTAATATGATGGCGTACCATCGCTTTTGAACCAATATTCCTTTACCACCATTCTTCTAATTAATTATTTCTTAGTTAATCATCATCATATTCGAGATAGAGTGCTCTCCCCTCTGATATCGGGTTTATAAACTCTAAAAGTTCTGGTAATAAGCGCATATCCAACTGACCTTTAACATCAAAAGGCACCTCAAACCACGAACGTGATTTTAAATCCGCCTTGAAGATCTTGAAGCCTAATGATTTGCCGTCAATTAAGTAAGGGTCAATCACGAGAGCGAGCGATTTAGGCCATAGTTTCTGGTATCTGATCTGGGTATCGAAATCATCCGTGCTCATAAAAAGTCCATATGATGGGTGAGAATGATACCAGCCGCAAATAAATAAGTTATTCTTTTTAATATCGTTGAAAGCCCTCACATAATTTTTATAATCCTTGATTTCAGCAGAAACGGCTGATCCATGCCCCATTGGATAAGCGTCTTCTATATGAATTATAAGACCGCTATCATCTAATTTTCCTGCAAGAAGTCCTATAACTTCTACCCATTGATTCTTTGGAATTTTGGAATTGGCATATTTGAATGAATGGCTTGCAATTTTGAGGATCGTCGTGACCGAAATAGTTATTGTTTCCTTATCTCTTACAGGTTCAGTAGTGACAAGCTCTGGAGTTGAGACATCTTTAGTTTCTAATTCATCATCAGGTTGGAGAGTAATTTCTTCTCGGATTTCTTCGGACATCAATAGTTCACTGCGGATTTCTTCAAGAAGTTGTTTTTTTAGTTCTTCCTTGATTTTCTTTTTCAAGTCTTCTAAATCCAAAGCGTCTTTTGGTCCGTCACTATTCATTTATTAATCCCCTACCATTTTTTGTTGGCAAATTTTTTGGTCAAATGTTTTACTTTTTTATTGAAGTTCTTGGGGTCATTTATAAGCTCAAGTGCAGCTTTCTTGTTAAAAACGTCTGTTGGATTAACATAATACCCCTTTGTATTCAACATTGCACGAATTGCTTGTATAACAGTTACAATGGTTTTTGATGGACTCCATCCGCCTTTTTTCCCAACATAATTTGGATCTATAAGACCTAGGCAGATATTTCGCTGTCCTGGATATTCGTGAGGTTTAGGCCAAAAATTCGGATGCCAAATACCGGTATGCATGCGCATAAATGGAGGATGACGTGGATAATCCGGAGGGAATCTAATTTCAAGTTTGAATAACCCACCTTGATATGGGGTTCCCTTGGGACCAACTAGCGTGATAGCAAGGTGATCTATGCTTTTTTGACCTGGAAACGGTTTTAATTGCGCTATTACACCTTCTTTCAGCATTTTTTTAAGTGCTGCATTATCTTGCGAAATTCGACTACTTCTAACACTCATTTTTTTTCACCATTTATAATAATCATATCTGTTTTTCTACGATGTCAAAACATTAAATAGAGATTTTAAACAACCATTTGCAATTTAACTGATATGTAACGTTATGAAAATTTCCCCATTTTTAAATCCCGCAGCAGTAACGAGTTCAAGATCTCTTAATTCGTTTTGATAAGGCGTACCATCTTGATCTACTTCTAATACATTGTCAAAATCCATTATTGTCAAAATAGGTTCCATTTCAGGGTCTATTACAAACCCCTTTTTAATAAGTGAACTAATTATTTCGCTGCAAGGGTCAGCACGGCTCATTTTGATATCAATTCTTCGAACATTATCACCGCACTGTCTGCATTGGGGATTTCTATTCTTTCCTATTGAATATAACTTCATAGTCATTGCATTGAATATTTTGTATGATTTAACCGGTTCACCAAGACTTTTATTTCCTTTTATTGTGTGTAAGATTTTGACAACTTCGTGAGACTGGAGGGCACTAATTACGGCGTTTATAGTTATAATGCCAGGATCATGTATATCGATAAGCTGAACGATTTCGGCTTGTGAAAACAAAGGCAGGAAATTATGGCGTTCTGCGAGTCCATTCGCTTCTTTCTGAATAAAACTGATGTGTTCAATGTTTTTAGGATCTGCTTCGTCAAGCTCGAACTGTTCCATAAGGGATAGATATGCCTTAAAAACGCAATGGACTCTTTTTCGTGGGA
>JAEOSY010000134.1 GCA_016840125.1 Candidatus Helarchaeota archaeon
GAATTGGTTCGATGGATTCAGTTGAAAAATCATGCCGCCTATCTTTCTCATAGGAAGAAAAAGTTGAGCTTGATAGGATAGATTTATTAAATGTCGTTGTAGGGTTATGATAGCTGTATTAACAATTTTCTTATAGTTTGGATCTATTTCTTTTTTCTTTGTTTCAAGTTTCTGGAAAAATGATAACTTTTTAAAAAAATCAGCTAATGGGCCCGGATTATGTGGTCTTTTGACATGTTGGATCTCGTGTTGGTAATATGCTTCGAGTCCATTATCTTTAAAGATATTTTCAGCTTCATCATCAGCAAGAACTCCATCAAAATCAAAAGCCACTCTTAGTTCAATATCTTTTTCATCATCTTGAATATTCGTTTTAATAAAACGCCCAGCTGCATATTCTGAATTAATAGCATTAATAACATCATTTTCATTAGTGGATAAGAACAACGATATATTAAATGCTGGAATATATTTATAAGGTGATTCTCCTGAAGTAAATGCGCCTCTTGAAATATCTAAATTATGAGATCTAATGGAATTAAATATACGTATACCCGTTTCAGGACTATTTTTAGAAAGCAAGACCACTTCAACTGGTTTTTCTTTTGAATAAACAGAATTAATATTTAAAAAACGTTTTATAAAGGGGTATGCCAAGCCAATATTGAGGATCTTATTTTTATTTTCAATCTGGTATTTCCGATAAGCCTCTAAACCTTCTTTCTCAAAAATTTCATCTTCCTTTAAGAGATCAAATAAAGCATTTGATGAAACAGCAACAACTAATTTTCTCTCAATAGGATATGGCATAAGTAAATCCTTTTGTAATTACGCATAACGGCAGCATCAGTAGACGCCAAACCGCTGACCAAAAGCTGCCAGCGGTTTGGCGTCTACTGCATTGTTATACGGAGGAATCCAAGTGGTTGCATAACGATGTCAATCTTATATCCATCCAGCACATGCCACTTTTATTATACTAATGTAGTCATCACCATCTAATATTAAATTAAGCAAGACCATTTTGATTGAATTAAATCTCTCAAGTCCTTCAATTGAATCGCTTATCAGGCGCTTCTTGTATGCAGCAACTACTTCTGGCATTGCATCTAAGTTAGTTCGCGTTAAATCAACGTATAGCATTTCTATGTCTTTGTTAAGCTTTTTATTACTAATTGGCTCCGTAGCTGAAATCAAAAAAGGCCCTGGATTAGTGTTAATCAACTTACGCAATTCTGGGTTTTGAACAGATGCCGCTATACTGGTTAATATTGATTTTGACAATTTGTCATTTAGATTCTCTGGATTCTGATGACCTATATATATATGAGGGATAAGAAATAGATTATATAATGATCTGTCGAAATCAGCGAAGTGCTTAGTCACTGCGGTGGTTGAGAGCATTATAGATTTAACCAATTTCTTATATCGCCTCCATGCTGCCGTGTTCGCCTTGTTTTGCTTGATCAAGACATAGGTGTACATAGCGTAACCAGTGGGCTCTTTCTCGGCATCGAAGAGTGCATCCCATAAGTGAGAATTAGGCAATTCCATTCGGTCTTCTAGGTCTTCCCTGATCTCTTCCATTTCCATTGGGGCTGCTGCTTTATTGTCTTCTAGGTATTTCAATCGGTCTAGTTGATACCTGACACTGTAGCCGTTTCCTGTGTTTTCCATGATTTGTTTTATTTCTTCCATTCGTCTTCGTTTTCCTCGATTATATTCTTCCATTTCTTTTAGTTCTTCTATTCGTTCTCGTTTTTCTATGATCAGTTCTTCCATTTGTTTTATTTCTTCCATTCGTTTTCGTTCTTCTAGAACCATTCGTTTTCGTTTTCCTTCCATTCGTTTTAGTTCTTCTAGAACCATTCGTTTTCGTTCTCCTTCCATTCGTTTTCGTTTTCCTTCCATTCGTTTTCGTGCTTTTCGAATCTGTTTTTCCTTTCGTTTTCGTTCTTTTATTCGTTTTCGTGCTACTAGAATCTGTTCTTCTACGATTTTTTCTAGCTCCAGCGTTTCTTTCGTTACCAATCCTTTATTAATGCAACTTATCAATAGTAGAGCTAAACCCAACAGTGCGATGGTGCAATAAACAATTTTACTTTTTAAGACAGCCTCAATTCTGCTCATTCTTTTTTTCTCCTGAGCTTCTAAAACCACCAATAAACCTTTCAATAATATATGCAACAATGATCGAAATAATGGTCATAATTGATGTTGTTTGAGTTATGTCAATTCGTGGATAAAGAAGCTTTATAAATTTAAGAAGTACAGATCCAACTATGACAATTAAAATCAACATCCTTGTTTTGCTGATATTCGATGAACCCATGTATCACTCCTTCATGTCTAGGTGCCGATCAGCCCTCGTATAACATAAATATTAGATAGTCCAGATTATGGATTTCTTTGTTTCCAATATTAGAAAAAAATTTCCATCAGTTAACATTTATTTTTGTATTTATTATATTGATCGACATTTTTTTGAGGAAAAACTCTGGATGAATTTTTTCAACCTGTGCAATTAGAAATTAGGCGGCCAATTTAAATTCAAGATCATTTTTCTCAAACCACTTTTTATATTCTTTATTTCTTTTTAATGATGATAAAGTGGCAAGTGATACTGAACCACTC
>JAEOSY010000135.1 GCA_016840125.1 Candidatus Helarchaeota archaeon
GGAGATCGAGCGTGGCTCCAATCCACTGGACCCTAACGATCCCCTACTTACAACGGTATTGCTAGGAATGGTGATAATCGGAGGAACACTCGCGGGAGTCGCCGTGGCGGGGCTGCTACTGAAAGCCACGCGAAAGGAGAAACCCGCTCCTATCAAAAAATCAGTCGTGAAGCTCGCCTAAAGAAAGCGAGAATTCTGAAAAAGATCTGTATGAGCAGTGTAGACGCGAATTCTTTAATTTTTGAAACTCATTTTCAAGTTCAAAAAGAGAAGTTCTTATAATTTTTATATTTCAAAATACAATTTTTGAATTTCAATTACATGAAATTTTGAAGTTCAACTTCGAGTTCAAAAAGAATTATCAATACCATACGGATTTTTTGTATTTCAAAATTTTCCGACGCATTTTACTAAATTAGAGCACATTTGATCCGTTATAAAACGGCCTACGTCATGGCGCGCGTTGTACCCCGAAGTGAAAAGAAATTCATTGAGCGATTCTGGTATAAAATTTTTACCATCACCCAAAAAAAGGAGGTTAATATTTATGTAATTGAAGAACAAATCCCGGACTATCCGACTGCATTGGTGAAGGAAATTAGAGTGAAATCGATCCGTCCGGAGACCGGCTGGCTCCGTACTCGGTAGCGGGCAATGAATGATCCCCATTATAAATTTAAGTTTAGTAAAGTGTTGGGCAACCCCTTGTCGCCAATTATCACCGTTCGCCCGGTACCTCAGTCACTTTCAGTCTTTTTAGACTGATTTGGGTTAAGAATAGAAAAGGCTGAAGGGTTTATCTATTATGAGACTTCGGGTTCCTTCAAATTTAAAAGAAAATGTAAATCTGGAACATTTTTAATTTCCTTTTGCCATATTTTACCAATTGCGACTATGGCAAAAATACCCACTAAATTTGCATGCGCGTGTTCTTTAACTAGTTTCACTAATGCACCTTGGGTTACTCCCGAACGAATGATATCATCCACAATTAATACATAATCCTTGGAGGTTAATTCGGTTCTTGGAATATATAAAGTTTGGATCACTCCGGATGTTCGGTGAGAATAATCCTCCTCATAAAATTTCGCTACTCCCGCCTCCCTATTCTTTTTTGCTAGGGCAAGATTTACTCCCAACTCTCCTGCCACATAGGTAGATAAAGGAATTCCATCAGTTGCAACCGTCAAAATCTTAGTGATCTTTTGGTTTTGATATTTAATGGCAATTGTGTTTGCAATTAGTTTTAGAAGTAGCGTGTCACAGACAAAATCTGTGTTATTCAAGAAACCGTCTTTATTCCACTTAATTCTATCATTTATTTCTTTTTTTAAATCGAATTTCTTCTTGAATATTTTAAGGAGATCGCCTGCACGCTCCGCACTAGGGAGAACATGCCCTTTTACATACCGATTTAAAACAGTTATTGGTAAATTTGTTAATTTCGCCAAATGATCGTAGGTATATCTCTTTTTTAAAATTTTTAGCATATCAATTGCGCGGATACGATTATAAATCTCGTCTAGGTGTGTCTGTTTAACCAGAGCGATTCTTCTCCTTTTCGCCTCTTATCAAAACCAAATTATAACCTTTGTAAATTCAATATTGCTAGTTCTTTGTTTAAACATGTAAATGTCAAAGGGAATATAAAAATTTACCAGTTTTTTTATTTTATAGTTATATAATTCATATCCAATTTGAAGTGAAATTTAGTATTTAATAATAAATGTTGAAATCAGGTTGAAAATTCTGTGCGAAAAATTCAGGAAAAGTTCGGCACTTCTCTTTACTTAGGTCAATTACCTCTAGGTTGCCAATTTTGTCATTCAGGAAGTAAAATTGTTCTTTTTATTACCGGTCTTTGCGAAAGGTCGAATTTCTGTAGATGGTACTGCCCCATTTCTTATGAACGCCGTGGGAATGATATTAGTTTTGTTAATGAAGTACGAATAAATTCAGCTCAAGATATAATAAAAGAGGCGAAGTTGATTGATGCAGAAGGGGCAGCAATTACAGGTGGGGAACCCCTTCTACGTTTTAAACGCACCCGCGATTACATTAAACTCTTAAAGAGTGCATTCGGTCAAGAATTTCATATTCATTTATATACCAATAGCATCCTTTTATCAAAAAAATACGTTAAAGAACTTAAGGCTGTTGGTTTAGATGAAATTCGCTTACATCCCCCTCCCCAGAATTGGGAGAAAATCACTTGGTGTGTCGAGAGTGGGCTCACTACAGGCGTAGAGATACCTGCCATTCCATATCAGTTTCAAAAGATTAAATCATTAATCACATATCTTGAAAAAATCGAAGCTCAATTTCTGAATATAAATGAGTTTGAAATTACTGAATCCAATGCCGAGTATCTGAAGCTGTTCGGATTTTCTTTAAAAGAAAATACAATCGCAGCAGTAAAAAATAGTGAAAAATTCGGCTTGAAACTCTTGGAATTTACAAGACCATTCAATCTTAGTGTGCATTACTGTTCTATTGGATACAAGGATGGGGTACAATTAAAAAAACGATATTTAAGGAGGGCACGCAATATAGTTCGCCCTCATGAGATAATTAATGATGAAGGTCTCTTGGTCAAAGGTATTATCTATAGAAAAAGTATGAAGGTATCTGATCTAGAAAATTTTAGAAATCAGATAATCCAGAAATTCGGATTTAATCCCTCCTCACTCATTCTAAATGCTGACAAATCACGACTCGAAATTTCTGTGAATAATCTGAAAAAAATCGAACCCTTTTTGAAGCAGAAAAATTTTCTTGCTGGGATTATTGAAGAGCTCCCACTTGATGGGAAAAATCGGATCCAAATGACTTTCACTCCCACTTAATCCTATATCTGCTCTAGAAAATAATTTATCTTTCAATTACCAAATTAGAATGAGAATCTATGCAAATTAATTTGTCAAATCATACGAAAATTAAAGCCGAAGAAAGAGACGACCAGTTCTTACTAACACTCCATGATTTATTGACGGGGATTATTCACAGAAGTAATTTTAAGAAATTAATTAAGAATAAATTAAAAATTTCAAAAAAGAACATTCAAATCTTTAGTTCTAATGGCGATCTAATTGTTAAATTTGATAATCAATCTCAGTTACCAGAAAGAAAGATTATCATTGAAGAAATTTCGGACATTATCTCTCAATATCTTCCTTTGAATTTAGAAAATAAAGTTACTCGCCGGAAAATGATCTATATCACCAAAGAATCAGAGATACCCCTAATGGGTTCTATCTATTTTGGTATCATCGATCGTGGTACAAATCTCATCCAAGTTCGCCCTCTAACAGGATGCCTCTTAAATTGTCCCTTTTGTAGTGTCGATGAAGGAAAGCACTCAAAAACGCGATATACGGATTATATTATCACAGTACCATATTTAGTTGAAGAAACTATAAAACTAATAAATTTTAAAGGCATTTCAGATATTGAAATTCATATAGACGGACAATCCGAACCCGCTTTATACCCATACCTACCTGAATTAGTGGCTGAATTTTCTAAAAATCCCGATATCGCAGTTATTTCGATGCAAACTAATGGAGTACCCTTAAATAAAAAATATATTGAGAAACTCGAAAAGGCAGGGCTAACTCGAATCAATCTATCAATCAATGCTTTAAATCCGGAAAAATCCCGATATCTTGCGGGAACAAAAAGTTATAATATAAAGCATATAAAAGAGATTGCCAGAGACATCGTTGACTCCTCAATAAACCTTCTTATTTCTCCTCTTTGGGTTCCCGGAGTGAATGATGAGGATATAGCGGAGGTAATTACTTTTGTGAATAATTTACGGATAAGGACTGCTTTCCCTATTTTAGGAATTCAAAATTATCTGAAATATAAATTGGGACGAAAAATGCGGGCAAAAATGGTTAATATAGAAAAATTCAAAGAAAAATTGATGGAATGGGAAGAAAAATTCGATACCCATCCCCTCTTCTTAACAAAAAAAGACTTCAATATTCACCCTGCAAAGACTTTCCCAAAACCTTTTCGAAAAGGAGATAAGACCGAAGTGGAAATCCGTCTTCCAGGAAGGTTAGTTTCAAAATTCAAAACTAACAGAGAAATGCTGGGAACCTCCCAAGATAGAATCATTCAAATTGTGAATTGCACGTCAGAACTTAATAAATGGACAAAAGTTAAGATAACCAACACAAAACATAATATTTTTTACGCCCGAGAAATAAATTATTAATTATCTAATAAACTGAAAACCTTAACAGGGCTGCCAATCCACCGAGAGAACTTAGTTGTTCCCCGGCTGGATGTAGTGTACTAATGATATATACTTTTCCTTTACTATACTCTATACTGCGTATAAGTTCGTCTAATTCCTTCCGTCTCTCAACTGATTGTTCGCGGAAAAAAATGTCCGTCAATAGTAATTTATCTATTGCATTAGATTGGACGATATTTTTGATCTCGTTAAATCCATATGATACATCATTCTGATTTTTACCCAATCTTCTAAGAACTTCATCGATTAATGCGCTTTCTTTACTTATTCTTAGTTTTCCCAGAATTTTTGAGGTGGCCCCTCGTTTTACTACCTCATATATACCACTTTTGTTTGCACTTGACGCATTTTCAATGGTTATCGGGACGTTTAGCTCCGGTTGTTTTTCTCTCAAATAAGTAACCAGATGCTCTTTTGAAAAGCCAGGACCTGCGATAATTAAAGCCTGAAAATCATAGATTTGACAATTCTCCGATAAGACGCTCCCAATTTCTCGGTAAAATTTTTGTAGTGATTGAGCGTGATATGTGATTTTAAAATGTTTCCCCGGTATATTTTCTTGGAAATGTGTTATAATCTTTATTCCTATATTTGAAACTAATCCAATAGTTACTTCACGCTCATCTACAACAGTAATTAGTATTTGCTGAGCTTTTGACTCCGCAGCTGCATCATTAAGTCGTATTAAATGAACTTTCGACCAATTTTCTTTTTCCAGCATGAATTGGGAATTAACTTCTAGGTTGATAGTATGATGTGAATCCAAAGTGATAAGGTTTGTAGGTCCTTTCTTTATGAGACCTTTTATCCGGAGCCGGTTTGAGAAGGCGTGAAAGTCAACACCTGTAACGCGAATCCCTAAATACATCTTTACTTTCTCCCCTGAATCGGGTCTTAATGTTTCCTGTTTTTGTCTGACTCTGCGAAATGTCTGTGCCGAAACGAGATCCTCGGGCTCAATAATATTATAAAGTTGCCAAAGGTCATCTAAATTCTCCACCTGCATTTCTATTTCGCCTGATTTCAGATTCTTCTTTATGATTCGCGTTTAATTTTCCTCCATCAAATTTAGTTTGAAAGACTTAAAGGTCTTGAATTTTAGAATTTCTTCATCAAACTCATTTTGGATTTGTACGGCGAGCGTACTGGTCGAGACCCACGACCTCTATCCCGTCCACTTTAACAGTTTTCGGGAGTGCGTTTTGAGTGGACTTTAGGTTAACGAACTGTTTTAACTCGGTGAATTTCACAGAGCATGGAGTTAACCCTAACCCCTCTATCCCGTCAGCGAAGGCGTTCGGGAATGCTTTTTTCAAAATATTATATGCACCATTCACATCACTATTGATGATCAAACCTGTTGCTGTTTGAAAAAGTCCATGATGCACTTTCCCCTTCCCCCCTAATTCTTTTGAGACATAAACGCCTCGTTTTCCAAGATAATTCTCATGGTGTTCAATACATTCGTCATCTAAAAAAGAACATTTACTCGTATGGCTTTCTTCGATAACAACCACTTCTATCCCGTCTGCTACCGCCTTGTATTGAATTTGATTAATCAACTTTAAAAAGGGGATATTCACAAAGTTTTGGTTAGTTCGCCTTCCCAAATTAATCTTCTGCTTCCAAGCTTCATTGTACCCTATGGCAATTGTACCAAAATCATTTTTAAGACAGTAATTAATGATGGCTCGGGAGAGTTTATGAAATAAATCAAGAATTTTATTATTGCGAGTTTGATTCAAGCGACTCACTCTATTAGTTATCCGTTTATTCCCGCATTTCGCATTCATCGACTGAAATTTGCCCCACAATTTATTATAATATTGATTAATTGCCATAACTGCGTTGCCCCGAACGATCCAAGGCTGTAGTCCCGCATTATTCACAACTGTGACAATATTTCGAAGACCTATATCAATTCCAATCTTCCGATTTTGATTTAATTTTATAGGTGTTAACTCCCGTTCATACACGACTTCAAGGATGTAATAGGTCTGACGGGGTAAGATGCGAACATGTCTCAAGGCATGTGGAGGAATCCGCGCCCCATTAACAGCCACAGGGGGTAACTTCGCCCTGTAATTAAAGTGCAGAAAATATTTATTCCGTAGTTTGTCTAATTTTATACGACATTCATCCCGCGTGAAAATAACTAAATGCTCCCCGTCCTTCGGTTTATATCGCGGAGGTTCGGGTTTCTGCTGATATTTTTCAGGATGATCTCTCCAATCGTCCATCGCTTTGAAAAAAGATTTCCAATTTTTATCTAGTAGTCGAAGTGTTTGCTGAGCCACTTGGGAGGGTAAACCGCGATAATTCGGAGAATCTTGTAATTGCTTTTCTATTTCAAGGTATCTTACCCATTTTCTCTTGCCGTTTTCCGACTCATTTTCAAGCGTGGTTTTAATGATGTAATTACCTTGGTTATACAAGTTCTTCGAAAGGTGGCATAAATAGGAGAGTTGCTTCGTTTTCTTCAATTGAATGCGTTCTGTCAATATCATAGTTTCCTTTGACTCGTCTTCACCTTTTTGGTTCACAAATTCCTGAATGTCCTCGAACCCAAACCCTTTTTCCCAAATACGTTTTACTATTTCCTCCTTTGTCCCCGACTGTTTAATTTTTTTTGTTTTACAAAATTGCTGGAGTTTCTTCTTCAGAAATTGACGGTGTGTAGCAATAAAATAGAGTTGATCCCGCACTTTCTTCCTATTCCATTGGCGTTCCTTTTTAGAAACTACAAGTTTCACTTGTCTAAATGCGCTTTTTGATTTATTCTTGTTATCCTCGATTTTTGTCGTCATCAAAACCACTTCTTCTTTTCCAACTTGCTATTTATAATCTTTAATGACTACCTCTTTTTCTACTGGAAATTTGTATACAAAATCCCTTATAAAGTCCACTCTGGCGTTTTTCCGCGTTCGGGAGGGATTACATGTGGCTAACTCTGGAATTAGGGGAGATTTTGTTTTAATCTTCTCTAATTTTAAAATTCTTTTTAAAATATTGTTATTTTTTGTTTAATTCAGTTTATAACTCATTAATAAAAAAAACTATATTTATATAAAATAATTATAATGAAAATATTCTAAGTAAAATCATTTCAAAAAAGAAGTGGATAATTAAGATCAGATTTGAATATGGTTAGATACATTCATGACTCAATCTATAAAAAACTCAATTGGTCAACGAGGAAAATCGTTCTCTTTACCAAAATTACGATTAAGTGTATTTTTCGAATTATTGGAGAATTACATTGATAAACGTGGATTTAACTTTCAGGATCTACCGGAACGATTGGGGTTTATCTGGTGCCGCACAAGCGCCTGCTTGAGCAGAAACGACAGGATCTAATCAGAAATATAGATCACAGGTTTAATATTTGAGGTGAGTCATGGTCAAATCACCATTATTCTTTAAATGCCCTCCATACTATCAATCCCAAGTTTTTCCTACTCTTTCTTGATCGAGGCCAACCGTTCACGGTGGAAGATTATAAAGGCAGTAATACCGATTCCCCCAAAGATGGCGGTGATAACAAAAATATTAGGTTGTTCGCTCCAGTAGAATGAAGACCACAGTTCCAGCCCATCTGGGCTGCATTTAGTGATTAAAAGATCCTGACCCGGTAGAACAGTGTGGGGAAAATGTTGAGAACCAGAAAGGTAAATGAAGGACCCATCGGTAGAAATATGCCAATAATACCTGAAGAGCCATTCCATAGTCCAAATAAGGGTTCCGTTGAAATCATATTTCAGGAGGTGTGAAGGAGGATTAAGTAAATCCAAACTGCCCCCTCCGGTAAGAAAAATATGATTCTGGAGTACTAATATGTCTGTAGTAACTTCAGGAAATGGAAGAGTTTTGTTCCATTGGAAATATCCAGAGGAGTTGTATTTGAGGAGCGAGGGTTTTCCCCTACTGTAGCCATAACTTCCTACAAGATACACGTTGTCCGAGTCATCCAAGACCATCCCTATAATATGAAAGGGGATTGTGGGATCCCACCATTCAGTCATGAGCAAATTGCCTGCAGAATCATACTTCACAAGAAAAATTTGGTTATTATTTCTTCCCCCCATATATATAGAATGATTACTATCAGTCCCAACACATTCGGCATAAGCTGTAGAGGGAGGCGCCCAACTCCGATTCCAGATGATATTCCCCAAGTGATCATATTTCACCAAGTTGGCCGCCGTATCGGGAGTGGGATATCTGGCACCAACAGCATAAATATATTCGCCATCTACCGCAAGATCAGCATAGCACCCAGAACTCAAATTCCAAGATTCAGCCCAGATCAAATCACCCTCAAGATTAAATTTGCTTACCGTCGATCCAACCCCGTAAATACTATTTCCTCCATAGATATAGCTATCATTGGCGACTAATCCCCCATAGGGAGCAGAAAGAATCGGAACGCTCTCTGTAGTCTTAAGATAACGCCCGTTTGTATCGAACATCAGAAATGTATCAAGATACGAAACGAAAACAAAAATTCTGCCATTAGTGGCGGTCAATCCAAGGGCTTCCTCATGAAAAGCTACTGTCCGAGGGCACAGAGGAATGAAACTCGAAAATAGAAAAAGCGTTATCATAATGGAAAAACCAATCCGGGAAAACCGCTCCATATAGACACTCTCCATCCAACAAATCTTATATAATATATATGAAATATTTAAGTTATTCTTGAGTTAATAACTCGGGGCGGCGTCAAGTGAGTTGGACTCGATTCTACGGAGGACTTTTATCATTAGTAGCTGGATCTCTAAAGCTGGTTGCGGTTTTACGGTTGTCTTATACAGTAATTTATTGGATTTGGGAAGATATGGGGATCCAATGGACAATCAATCTTTTAATTGCAAGTATAGTTATTATTGGAAGTTTATATGGATTATTGGGGAAAAAATGGGGCGGTTATTTGGTAATTGTATTAGGTTCTCTCGCAATAGCCTTTAATTTATTGTATACGGTTAATGTAATGCAATTCTCTATGTTTGCCCAATATTCAATTCTTGAGTTTCTTGGGTATTTTCATTACATTACCTTGGAACCCATAATCATGATTATAGGGGGAGTACTCATCCTTTTGAGTCATCATTTCTTTCCTAAGATGGGTGAAGGATCGAGAGATGACAAAGGTTATTAAATAAATATCTCCATCCGTTTTAGTAGCCGCTTAATCCTCTGCCGAAATTAGAAGGCGTTCGGGGGCATCGCGACCATGAGGGGGTGGAAGTCATCGGGAGCAAGTTAGTGGTCCAATCTATCATCCTTAGGGCTTACTAAAGACACCATGGAGAAGGTATTTCTTCCCTGCCGTTCGGTGGGCGTTTTGATGATCCCCAATTTTCGCAGTTTTTTAATCCACATGGAGAGGGTGCTCTTCTTCATCTTCGTTATTTCGCGGATGCGATATTGGGAAACCTCCCCAATCAACTTCACAATCCGCAAGATCGTTTCATCGCTGATCTTGGGGGGGCGTCCATGCCAATGAGTAGGATATATCCTCGAAATTTTATCGGACTCGATTTTTACATCGTACATTTCAATCACATAGTAAGGGAATCAATTAAATTAGACTTCGGCAAGCATTGTGCTATTCCTCGCATACACGTAGTTCCGCCAAATTCTGTTGGAAGAAATCCTCCAGCCGCGAAATGATATCAGGATAGACGAAATTCGATTTAGCCCTAGCTTTGCAGTTCTCAACCACCCCACCAAGAACTAGGAGAAACACCCGCAGAACAGCTTGTGAGACGACACAGGTCGTATAATCATCGGTATCATAGTTCTTGATACATTGATTGCATGGGGGGCTCCGTGTTCGCCGACGCGAGTCCACGATGATTAGACTCAAAATTTCGCCATAGATTTGTGCGAGAAGGTCACAATATTCATTTTCAACATCCTCACTTTCGAAAATAGCATTTGCACGGGCGATAATTTCCTCATTTTCGCGCTTTATAATTTCTTCATTTGATTTTGTCATGGAAAACCACCTTTACTGATTATTGGGCCTGCAGGAGAACATCCCATTCAGGAAAGCGTCATAGATATTACCAGGGGACCAACCCTTCACGAAGTCGAGGAGCCACTTAGCTATCTCCAGTTCTGTGCCCAACTCCAAGTCGTGGTAGATCAGGAGGAGCACCACCATCTGATCCATATCACGATCCCGGATAGGGCGCTTCTTCTGGCAGAGCAATTTATAGGTGTGCGGGTCAAGCACGTTGGAGAGCACGAAGTCCAATGGACCAGTCCCCAGCCCTTTCTTATTGAATACCTGCGTTCGCTTTCCTATTGCGATCTATCTCCTTTTTATTCAGTTGTTGTTATGTATCGGGTTCCATTTGGTCCGCATAAGCTTGGATTGCCCGCCGGAGGCAGCTCTTGCACACATTCGTGATGCTATTATGGAATAGATTATCCGCCCCGCTGCAGTGATGCAATCCCAAAAAGTCAATCAGGAACGTATACTTCGCGGGGGGAATCTTCTCGAGGTAGCGATCCACATGGGTGATCTCCTCCACTGTACATGGGGCGATGCAGATGTAACAAACGAGATTTCTGGCTTGGGTGCTTTTCTCCACTTGCATTTTGATACCAACTTACTGAACCCTATTTTCTAAGTATCAAAACTTGATACCACTTGAACAGGTATACATTCGAGTGTGTGCTTAAAAATTCGAAAAAAGTGGGGTTTTATAGGGATCGATGGCATCCAGGGGCAGATATAGGGTTCAAAAAATTTGCAGTTGGATACCCTTCTTTATAAAAGGAGTGAATTGATGCGAAAGATAAAAATTATATAGCCTTTTTCATGCAATGTAATGAAATATTTGACTATTTTTGTCAATTTCTTTAATACTTTGAAAAATCAAATAAGAAGTTGCTTGAAGAAAAAAATTTCAACTCTAAAAACTCTGTTAATTTTAATAACTACGTAAATTGGTTTAAGAAAAATTGATGTAGATGACGCGTAAGGGAATCGCTGCAGAAAGACAATTAGTTAATAAATTTTGGCAGAATGATTATGCAGCAATTCGTGTGCCAGCTTCGGGGGCAGGAAGCAAAAATTTTCCAAAACCGGATATAGTTGTAGGAAATGGACAAAAATATTATGCCTTTGAAGTGAAAACAACTAATCAGGATAAACTTTACTTGCGTGATGATGAAATTGAAGAATTAATATCATTCTCAGACACATTTGGTTGCGAACCTCTTGTGGCAGTTAGGTTTAAGAAAAAAACCAGGGAATGGCTATTTTTTAAAATTCCAGATCTTAGAAGAACCACAAGTGGTAATTATGCGATTAACTATGATGAAGATTTTTTAAAAGGGATGAAATTTAATTCCTTATTATAATCAGTGAATCTAGATGTCCAAAGATAAAAAAACCTCCCCCACTAAAAAACCTTCTAATTACCAGATTCGTACTGCATCACTAAAAGATTTAGATTATGTATATCAAATAGAAGTTTTAAGCTTCAGAGACGCCTATCCAAAAAGTTTAATTTGGCAGTTAATTCAGGATCAAAAAGCTATTTGTCTAATTATTGAAATAGACCGACAAATAGTAGGTTTTGCTGTCGGATTTGTACGCTCAAAGAATATAGGACACGTAATCTCAATTGCCATTGATCCAAAACACCGTAATTATAATTATGGTAGCACTATACTAATACAGTTATTGACTGAATTACAAATACGTGGGGCTACATCCATACAATTAGAGGTAAGAGTTTCTAATAAGGCCGCTTTAAAACTTTATAAAAAATGCAACTTCCAGATTAAAGAAACAAAACGGCGCTATTATTCTGATGGGGAGGATGCATACCTTATGTCATGTAAATTACATGAATAGAAATTCTAATTCCCCCTAATCTCAACCCCAATAAATATGACTCGAACGAGATTTATAATTTAAGCTCTATCTAATTAGGGAACTTCCCCCCACCTTACTACTTTTATTTTTCACCAAAGATAGACGAGATACCCACTTAATTTCCTAAAAATAAACCTTATTCCAATTATTAAGTCTAATTGAACAAAACTGTACAAAGGACAGATCCCTAACAATTCTATAAAAAAAACAGAGATGCTGATGATTTCTTAAATCACCTAATTCTTAGGATTTTCTAAGATTGAAGAAAGTTCTAATCTCTATCAATTTATCTTTCGCAAGATCAGGAAATTCTTTTTCAAAATTTTCAATCAATTCTAGAGCTTCTTTTCTCATAGAGTGTGAAATACGGCGTTGGTTATTTGCAAACCTTCCTGTCATCGTTGCATAAAACTTCGCTTGGAAAAGGATTTTTCTAATTCCAAGCAATTTCATTTCAATTGTTGGTTGGAGTATAAACTCGTTTAATCCTGTTTGAATGAAAAACATGATTTTCATCAGAAATCCATAAATTAACTCAAATGAATTCATTAAAATTGTTTCAAATTTATCACGAAGTGTCTTATAGGATAGATCTTCTTTATCATAAGATAAAACATATGAGAATTTTGTATATTCCTCATCTTTATCTACGATTTTGAAATTATACAGAATTTTTTCTAACAAGTTAGGTAGTTTAATTACTCGCAAACGTGCTGAGATGTCATCAATTATATCTCTTATTTGATCTTCTGTAAATTTTCCTGACAGGGCATTAGACACTAGATAAATATTCTGATCTATCATTCGCGTACTATGATAGAGTGTAGTTTCTATCGAAAGCGTTTTTTCATACCGATTTATTATTAATTTACTTGTACTGTTTCGATCGGGGGATCGAAATACTAAAACGTCATCATCCTTTTCGATCGCTTCATCTTCCTTCTCTCTCAATAGACGATCAATTGGAGGTTCATCCAACTTTCTTTTCCACTCACGTTACTTTTCTTAATGATTAGATTATAATCACTAAAAATTATATTTAAACCAGTATAGTAATTTTAAACTGCGTGTTTATGATGAACTCCAAGGAATTGAATGAAGTATTAGGTTCAATATTCAACCAAGAATCTTTCTCCATGGATAAAGCGCTTCTGTACGCCTATTCAATGGATGTTTCGGTGCGAGAACATACCCCAGATGCCGTAGTCATGCCGGAAAATCTGCAACAAATCATCCAACTAGTTAAGACAGCCTACAAGTTTAACATCCCTCTAATTCCTCGAGGTGCAGGAACAGGGGCCTCGGGGGGAGCAGTAGCAGTGCATGGTGGAATTATCATTGATCTAAGCAAGATGAATCAAATCTTAGGAGTAGATATTGAAAATCTCCAAGTTACCATTGAACCAGGCGTAGTCCATGCTGATTTGAATAAATTCCTCGAACCGTATGGGTTTTTCTTTCCAGTAGTACCTGGTAGTTCTGACATGTGTACTATAGGAGGAATGGTTGGGAATAGTGCATCTGGTCTCCGGGCTGTAAAATACGGTACCACAAAGGATTATGTTTTAGATTTAGAGGTAGTTCTACCTGAAGGACAGGTCGCCCTTCTTGGGTCTAAAGTCCAAAAAAGCGCGAGTGGTTACGACTTGATGCGTTTATTTGTTGGATCTGAAGGGACCCTTGGGATTATCACAAAAATTACGCTCAAAATACTACCCATCCCAATGACCCGTGGCTTAGTCACTGCATTTTTTGGGAATGTTGAGGATGCTGGTAAAACAGTCATCAATATCTTTGCAGGTAAGATAATGCCCTCAGCTATTGAATTATTGGATAAATCCGCAATTCATGCTGTTAATTCCTATAAACCTGAAATGAACCTCCCCAATGCAGAAGCCATGCTACTTGTGGAATTAGATGGAATAGAAGAGAGCGTACTGATTGCCACCAAAAACGTTTATGAAATTTGCAAAAAAAGTGGGGCGTTTCAAATAGATAAAACGACTAATGACGAAGAACGAATTAATCTATGGAGCGCTCGGAAACTTGTAGGTGCCGCGGCAAGACGGGTCCGTGAAGGGTATGCCCGAGTCTATGAAGGTGAAGATATTACTGTTCCTCTCTCTGAAATTCCCAAAACATTAATGAAATTAAGAGAATTATCACACGAATTCAGCTTACCCGTCGTAGTATTTGGGCATATTGGAGATGGAAATCTCCATCCCGCGATCCTAATTAAAAAAGAGAGCCGGGAACACTGGAAAAAGTTGGAACAATTATCTGATGCAATCCATGAATGGGCAATTGAAGTTGGTGGGAGCGTTTCTGGTGAGCATGGGATCGGTCTTACACGGGCAAAATATCTACAGAAAGAACGACCCATGGCATTAAACTTAATGCGACAAATTAAGAGAGCTATTGATCCTAAAAATTTGATGAACCCAGGGAAGATGGATCTTGATGGGGGGTATTCTGATTGACAGATGCAATAACAATAGATATGTTGAAATGCGCTCGATGTGGGAAGTGTCGTTCGCTCTGTCCGTCATTTACAACTGGTGATAGTAAATGGGAAACAACAAGCGCACGTGGTCGTGTTCTGATGTCATTGGGTCTCAACCAAGAGAAGATTCCAATGACACCACAACTAATTTCAGATATTTATGGCTGCTTTATTTGTAAATACTGTTCTGAACTGTGTCCAAGTGATGTAGATGTCCCCAAAATAATCGAAAATACACGAGCCACTATTTTCAATGAAGGATTACTCCCTGCTCCCATTCAGATTCTATTGAATAATTTAGATGAAAGTCGGAATATTTTTAACTTAGATCAAGACGACCGGTCACTTTGGGCCACGAATGTGGAGGAAATCATTGAAGAGCGAATCGGCAAAAAAGCAGAAGTCGGATTTTTCATTGGCTGTCTTGCCTCCTTTAAAGGAACTCTTGCGACAATACCAGAGGCCTTAGTTTTAATAATGGACTTTTTAAAAATCGATTTTACAGTCCTTGGAGAAGAAGAATGGTGTTGTGGAAACCCCTATTTCATTGCAGGGAATTCAGGATCTATAACTCGAGAATTCGCTGAACATAACATCAATAAGATGGTAGAATTGGGAGTTAAAACTGTAGTAACAGCTTGCCCTGGCTGTTATAGAGTTTGGAGCTCTATCTATCCGAAAATTCATGGCGAACTACCCTTCCAAGTACAACACTCAAGCCAATTTCTTGCTCACTTAATTGAAACTAAAAGATTAAAAGTTACAAAACCCCTCCCTCAAACTGCCGCATTTCAAGATCCTTGCGAACTCGGAAGACATTGTGGTGAATTCGAAGCACCTCGAGTCGTTCTTAAATCAATCCCAAAAATTAAGTTAATTGAACTGGAAAGAACTAGAGAAGATTCTGAATGCTGTGGCGGTGGAGGCTTAGTAAAAGCTGTACATCCTTCTCTCGCCTTAAATCAGGGAAACAATAAAATTCAACTATATAATAAAGCAGAAACTGATTTATTAATAACCGCATGCCCTTCTTGCTACGAAAATTATCACAATAGCCTCGAGAGCTGCCAGATTAAAATAGATGTGAAGGATATCAATGAATTAATTGCAGAACAACTAGAACTTCTGTAGTGCTTGAATTATCTTCTAAAAACTTTAAGAATCAAGGTAATTCTGAGTTTTCCGAAAAAGAAATTGAAAGGAAGAGAAATTAATCCATTTCTCTTTCATTTTCAGTTTGGATGATTTCAGTACATAAATTTTTATGTAGATCCGTGCAATCCCTGCAGAATTCTTCCTGATAAATATCCTCTGGTAACATCGGAAATAATTTCAAACAGATTTGGCTTTGCTGCCTTGCTCTAGCTATTTTTTCTTCAGCTAACCTCTGAGACATACCTTCCTCATTCCAAAAGAGTATTTAAACTCATTACACTCGGAAATGATAATTTTAAGTTGAACAATAAGAATATAAATTTCTCACTTCCATTATTGTACAACATCTCATCAATGATAGAAAAAATAAATTAGGTTATTTTGGAAGAATCTATAATTATTTTTGTATTCTGGTGATTGAAATGGTTATCGAAGAACCACGTCCAAAAAAGAGACTTACAATTATCACTTGGCTCCTTATTGTCATCTGTGTAATCGTGTTTATTATTACTCTAGATCCATTAAATGGCATGATGCTTAATGAAAAAAGTCCTTTAGTACAAGGAATGTGGTTTAGAACCGACTTATTCTTGCAGGGTAAAAGTTTACATACGTTGGTTTCATCCGCTTTTTTACATGGGGACTGGTTCCACCTTATCGGCAATATGTACTTCCTCTACGTTTTTGGAGATGATACCGAAGACATCATGGGGCGTATTTCTTTCATAGTTTTTTATATATTCGCCGCGGTTATTGCCAGTGTTTTCTTTGGGCTAGTAACCTTGATAACTAGTTCTCTTTCAGCGACTCCTCAAATCCTTGCAATCCCTGCTGTTGGTGCTTCTGGTGCGATCTTTGGCATCCTTGCAGCATATGCCATATTCTTACCCAATAGAACATTGGTTATTCCTGGATGGGGTAGAGTACCCGCCAAGTTCTATATTTTAATCTATTTCGTAATGGAAACGATCTACATTGTAACAAGTGCTAACGGCGCTGCTGATAATGTTGCTCATGCAGCCCACGTTGGCGGCTTTATAGGTGGAGTATTTTTTGTCTTCATCTTTAAAAAGTATATGTCAAAACAATTACAATACGCCAAAACAGTGTATCTTCCAACAAGTCTCCCCAAAATCAAAAAAACCTGAATTCTCTCTCTTCTTTTTTTAAGGTTCTAAATCCTGTTGTCCTTCATACTTTGAAAAAGCCCACAAAATTACAAAGAATCCTATAATAAAGATGATTAAATCTATAAACCAAAAATATAATGACTCTGAATACATGGGGGCCCACTGGTTTGCATTGGGGTCAAAGGGATACAGCAAAGAGACTCCCCAATAATGGTCCAAGAAAACTATATCCAAAAGTAAATGACTAACAATTGCTAAACTATACACTAGCCCAGATCTAGCACGTTTATGGAATAGAAAATAGATAAGGAATAGAGAAAGAAAAATCGCATAAAGAATAATCGAATGACTCAAGGGAATTAGGTTTTTAGCGAAAGAATACTCGACTCCGACCACAGATAAAATCCAATGTACCAACCCATATTGATAGGTGGGAATTGAAACGTACTGAACGCTCCAGCTAATAAGATAATAAATTATATCGGGAATATAACAAAGAAATATTAAAAGTAACAATGAACGTTTGTAAAATTTAGATTTTAGCAAAAATGCGATTCCTAAATGCCCAAAGATCATCCATATTACTCCAATGTCAGTCTCATAGCGTAATAAATCTCTAAGGAAAGTGAAATATTTTGATTAACTAATCAACTATCCCCACTTAAAATTTAAAATCTTGTGTAAAAAGAAGGAATTACTTAATTGCACGACGAAGGGCTGCTAACCCGATAGCAAACGAGGATTCAATTATTTTTTCCGCATTATCTAAGATAATTTGAGATGCCGTCGTCGGTTGCTCAGCGGTCATTTTATCAATATCATTTTCTAATTCACGTTTCTGTTCCTTCATCTGGTCTATTTTTGAAAGGACTGCAAGTGCTTCCTTCGTACTCTTAAATAGGAAGGATGAAATCGCCTCTTTCAGGTTTTCATAGGTCGGTTGTAATAATTCTAAAGTCCTTTTAATTGATAATTCGCTTTTATACTTCTTCACAGCATAAGACATAGAGATCAAGTTAGTTGCAATATCATTCAATTCAACTATAAAGAAAGCGTAATCGACTGCATCTAACGCGGTGATATTCATCTTCGTCAATAATGCAGGCTCCATTAAAGCTTTTCTTAGTTGTCTATGAACACGAAGATAATATTTATGGACATTATCCCCAGAATTGAAAATTGCTTCTAAGACTGAGAGATCTGCAGGTGCTATTGACTCTAATAACTTATGTAATAACTCTAATACAGTATTACTTACCATTTTAACTAGTTCTTCAATGCTTGTTTCCTTTAATGCCATAATATCTTTTAAAACTATTTCATTGGTGGTTTTTGTAAGAATTTCAAAACCGATTAGCTGTGTGACAATATCTGTAATCTCATTATAGCGCGATTCAGGAAAAGGCACTTTTGAATTAATCTTAATAATATCATTACCATCCAAGAATTTCGTCTTAATAACATAAGTGAGGGTTTTTGCGTCCGGGTACTGTTCAGCTCTAATCTCAGCCTCCAATGGCTCCTTTTTAATCCCAAATTGTAAGGGTAGAATTAGTAATGACCCATCTGGATTCTCTAGTACTTGAACTTCATTCTCCTCTGTCAAACTATATTTTTTTGTCCATTGTCTTGGCAAGCTCATAATGAGTGTCTTTGAACTCCCCCATTTAACAAGCTTTCTTGTTTCACTTACTTTCCCCATTTTAAATTTCCATCGCCTGAAAATATTCTATCTATTATTTTATCTATAAAACCTATTTTTTAATAAAATTATAGGTTTTGCATGTGAAAAATATGTTTTTTATGTTTTTCTTTAAAATTTTGGTTTTATTCTTTGTTTTTAGAAAAAATTAAGATAAAAAAAAGAGCCTCCCGCCCCCCTACTATTCCTTTTTGATGAGGGGCGGTACCCAAATAACGATAAAAATACTAATATGGGAGATCCTTTAACCAAGGATATATTTCATCTAAATGTTTCATTGATTTCTTGACTTCCTCTGCTGGGTATTCGTAGGGTTGTAGTTTTCCAGCATTATATGCCTCAAATGCTGCGAGATCAAAGTGTCCATGTCCACATAAGAGGAATAAGATCGTCTTGGCTTCTCCAGATTCTTTACAACGTAGCGCTTCATCAATTGCGCCCTTAATTGCATGGCTCGGTTCCGGTGCAGGAATAATCCCCTCTGTTTTCACGAATAACGCTGCTGCATCAAATACTTCGACTTGGTTATAAGCCACAGTTGAGATTTTCCCCTGATTTGCCATTAAACAGACTTGTGGTGCCATTCCATGATAACGCAAACCACCTGCATGAATCGGGGCTGGGATAAACTCATGTCCTAACGTATGCATCTTCAATAAGGGTGTCATCCGTGCTGTGTCACCATGATCATATTGATAGTTCCCCTTAGTTACTGATGGACAAGCAGTTGGCTCCACTGCGATGATCTTTGTATCCTTTGGTGCCTTTCCGGATTTTTTATGCTCGTAAAACGGCCATGACATCCCTGCAAAGCTGCTGCCACCACCAATACACCCATAAATAACATCTGGATAATCCTCTGCAATCTCGAATTGTTTGATACATTCTTGTCCAATGACTGTTTGATGTAACAGAACGTGATTTAAGACGCTGCCCAATGAATATTTCGTATTGTCGTGCGTCACGGCATCCTCAATTGCCTCACTAATCGCCATACCGAGGCTCCCAGGACTGTTTGGGTCTGTATCTAAGATTTGGCGACCGAATTGGGTTTGTTGGCTGGGACTCGGGACTACTTTGGCTCCATAGGCATGCATCATATTTGCCCTATAGGGTTTTTGATCATAACTAATCCGAACCATGTATACTTGGCATTCAATACCCATCTTTTGGCATCCAAAAGAGAGTGCAGAACCCCATTGCCCTGCCCCCGTCTCGGTAGCTATCCTTTCAGTTCCCTGTTTCATATTATAATAAGCTTGAGCGACTGCAGTGTTCGGTTTGTGACTACCAGGCGGACTCACACCCTCATACTTGTAATATATTTTGGCAGGAGTCTTTAATTCTTTCTCAAGATTGACCGCCCGATATAATGGACTAGGTCTCCATAAACGATAGATATCTCGGACTTCTTCTGGGATATCAATGTATTTCTCAGGGCTCATTTCTTGCATAACTAATTCTTTTGCAAAAAGAGCCATGAGCATCTCTGGATTCACTGGTTCTTTGGTCTTTGCGTCAATTGGTGGAGATAGTGGTTTTGGAAGATCAGGATTGATGTTGTACCATTTTTTCGGTATTTCATTTTCGTCTAAAATAATTTTATTCACCATTTTTTTATCACCTTTTGTAAAATATCTTCTATTATCCTTAAAGATAGATTTAACCTATTTTCAATAAATGTGTTTTAGTGAACATTTTGCACAATATTTAAACATTTTGCCCACATATGTCCAAAATGTATAAAAATATACATTCCTTAAAAGAATATAGACAAAAAATAATTAACTAATTCAAAAAAATCGCTCTTCTATAAGATGGTTATATGTGGAACGAA
>JAEOSY010000136.1 GCA_016840125.1 Candidatus Helarchaeota archaeon
ATTTTCCGAGCGCCCGCGTGCCCCGAACGAACCAATGTGCGGAGAGAGTGGCGTTCCTCTTCTATTAAGGTAATGAGATACTTTTTCATAGCCACTCCTCTGGGGAACTCATTAAGTTCGTTTAGACTATGTGATGATACCCACTAATATTTATGTAACGGAGTACTAGTATTATTTTCCGATTATCGGGAGCTCAAGAATGAATGTTGTCCCTTTCCCTCGTCCTTTACTAGAGGCAATTAGGCTACCTCCATGTGCTTCTGCAAGTGTACGGGCAAGAAAGAGGCCAATCCCTGTCCCACCGCTTGCAAATTGAGTTGAAAATGCAGTAAATGGTTCAAAAATTCGTTCGAGGTTTATTGGATCGATTCCAGCTCCGTTATCTGTGACTTGGACTTGTAAGTTTTGGGATAGGGCCTCAAGTGTTACAATGATTGCTCGTTCCTGTGGACTGGTGTGTTTAACCGCATTTTCCATCAGATTATCCAATACTTGGTGGAGACGGATGGTATCTCCCTCTATATTTAATGGGGCTCCACCTATATTGGATTGAATCTGTAATTGGGGGCCTAAGAAGATTTGGTATGTTTGCATGACTTCCATAAATAGGTTATTGAAGTCGATCTCTTGTCTATCTAATTGAAAAACTCCTCTTTCAATTTGACCGAGAGTAGAAACTCCCTCAATCAATCGCTTTAAACGATTGACATTTCTGCTTATGATCTGTAAATAATTTCCTAAATTTTCCCTACTTTCCGTATCGGCCTGGTTTTGAATAAGTTCTGTGTATCCCTGGATCGCTGTCAACGGAGTTCGGAGTTCGTGAGACGTGATTTGAATGAAGCTTGCACGTTTTTCTTCAAGAGTTCGTCTTTCTATCTGCATTCGTTTCCGATCGGAAATATCACGCATCAAATAGACAATTCCCTTGATTCCCGAGGAATCATGAACGAGCGAAGTAGAAAGAGAGGTGGGAATGACTTTTCCTTCTTTTACTTTGATATCAATCTCAATATCCTGAACAATGGAAATTCTATCAATCAATTCTTCTTTAATGAACTTTTCATTGCTTAAGACTTTTGTAATTGAATGGTTAACTAATTCATCCTCATCATAACCGAGGGTGTTAAGGGCAGCCTGATTCACTCGTTGAATGGTACCCTCTGAATCGACTAAAAATAAAAAATCGGATACATTCGCGAGAATGGATTCTGTCGCCATTTCTGGGGTTAACCCAAATAAATGATATTTCATAATGGCATAACCAATAATTAAAATACCAATAGAGTCTGCTAGGGTGGTCAATGGGGGAAATCCAAGGTTGAATGCAGGAACCACTACTTCAGTTAATATCCCAATAATCGATGGGAGTGGTACTCCTATTAGGACGTATTTTGCCTGCTGTTTCTTTGTATACTCTGTTTGTATTAGAAAATAGCCCCAACACAAATACACTGCAAGAAAAGTGGTCGCAAACACCCAAATTAATATGATATAAACTACTAACGACATTCCAGGAATGGAATACATCCATCCCCATTCTTTCTGAATCGGTGTATCTCTTATGAGGCTGGTCGATAATTCTATTATTGAAATTAATCCTGCTCCAATATACGCTTGTCGACACATGATCTTTTTTAACGGGTCTTCTTGTTCGGTAAAAACTACTGTAAAGTGCATGAGAAATGCAATGGGAAATGCCCAAAGAGCTCCGGCATTTTGCCACCAAATAGCTGTTTCGAGGGACTCTGCTTGGAATAATCCAAATTCTATAATGCCCCAGTATGTGGTACCCAAGGCAAGAAGTAAAAATAAGCGATTAATCAACTTTTTCGAGTTTTTTGATAAGACAAAACTGCCCGTAAAGAGTGCAATCCCGGCTGCTACTAATGAGATGATTGCAACGATTTTCATGCCATCTGACCCCATATAGACGGACGGGCTTTTTTTTAGTCTAAATGTTTGTGATTATCTTTTGAGAACTCCCTGGGATCCAATTTTTATTTTTTTGAATATCTCTAAAAGATTGAAATTGGATACTTCTACAAGAATTTAGAACAAGATACCTTAAAAACCATACCACATCTAAGTTTTGTTTGAACTTCTTCCCCTATACTTTTATTTAACTAAACAGGAGCGACTTTTTGGTTGATCCCTAAAATTGAACAAATTATTACTAATTTATCCAAATATTACCGCTTTTAAAAAATTGAACACATCTTTTCCGCGAAAATGAGACTCTTCATCTCCGTATATCATAGAAATGGGGACT
Organism: Candidatus Helarchaeota archaeon; assembly: GCA_016840125.1. Next base: position 2,273 of record JAEOSY010000136.1, read on the forward strand.
TCCACAATCCGTAATTTACTCCGTATTGCTGACAGAAGAATTTCGCTCTCGATTTCATAGCGGGTACTTTGTAAGTCCATTTGCAGGAGATGCGCTCGAGACATAGCTCGATATCCACTTTGTGTGTCATAGATTGTAAATCCTGTTCGCACACGAATTAATGAACGCGTTACAAAATTACTGAAGGCTCGAATTCGTGGCATGTGTGCGAATCCTTTCAAAAGACGTGACCCAATGACGATATCTGCCTGATCACTAAGCAAGGGGGTGACAAGTCTCGGAATCTCTTCAGGTTTATGTTGGCCATCTGCATCAAGAAACACAATTATATCCGATTTTAAATGGTTAATTCCGGTGCGCATCGCCATTCCTTTCCCTTGATTACGATCGTGCGAAATAACAGTAACCCCAGTCTTCATCGCTTCTTGGCGTGTTTGATCCGTGCTCCCGTCATCAACAACAAGAATTTCATCCACAGAGGTAGGAATGCGTTGAATTATTGTTTTAATCATTTTTTCTTCATTATATGCAGCGATCAAGATACCGATTGATTTTTTACGGATTTTTTGGCTCTGTTCCATGCTAACTACACCCCAGATTCGTAGCTACTATTTGGGAAGGATCACAGATGCGATTTCATTCTCATTGAAATAAATTAAATTCGTTTCATTCTCAATACGTATTGTTCCGTAATTTCCATCTTTTTCGAATGTCTCCAAAATTCCACTTATAGTTTTTCCACTTTTATATTCAAGCCTGATTCGTTTTCCAAGACTATGTGCTAATCTCTTTGATATGGATACTTGTAAATAAATAAGCCGCCCCTCTTCATGGTCATCAGGGATTTTATCTATTGTAAGATCAAGAATAAATGAGTCATTGAGATCATAACTGTCACTAGACCAATACACCAGTACCGGAAGAACTTTAGCCTTGTTTTCTTGCCGAATTTGCTCCAGAAAGCGAAAAAAAGAGGGCCAATCCTCCAAAGAGCAAAGGCAATGTCCATCATCGATGCGGATTATGATTCCGGGCTGATTCTCAAATTTTAAAGCAAAGTTCTTTTGACCCTCTTCACTGAGATGGACACGTAATCCTAATTCATTCTCAGGAATAATGACATCATTCTCATTTTTGTCCGGAATAAACGCATTCGCATATCTACACATAGATTTTTGCCCCCGGTATTGAAGACATTGAGGAAGATACACAAAAATATACGTCTCATGTCTAAAATTAAAATATCCAATAATTACATTTTCTGGTGAGAATATGCAAAAAACACTAATCGTGTTTGGGACCCGAAGAGGGGCATCTGAAGAGACCGCTGAAGCCATAGCTACCATCCTTCGTGATAAATACTCCCTATCTGTTGATGTTTTTGATGCAAAAAAGGATTTAAAGCAGGAAAAAGTGACGCTCGATTTA
>JAEOSY010000137.1 GCA_016840125.1 Candidatus Helarchaeota archaeon
AATTATAGGATTAATGCTTTTATTTTTTTGTGGGGCTACTGCTTTTTTAATAATAACTTGGTATGATTTTTTTCGATGGACGGGTGTGGCAGTAGATGAGATTTTAATTTTATATAAAATACATTCCGCATTGTTTTTCGGTAGTGTTGGGACTATTTTTTTTCTGATGGAGTATGTAATGAAAAAGACTAAGTATTTTGTAACAATTTATATGGTAATTAGTCTTTTGATAGTCTTATTTTCATCTAGTATGGAAAATATGGACGATTTAACTCTTTTTTTAGGATTACCAGTCTATATTCTATCACTTTTTATGTGGTATTTTGTATTTATTAGAAAAACCTCAGGGTATCTTCGAATTCGTATGGTTATAGCCTACATTGGCCTTTGTTTTGTTGGAGCCATGTTAATTTTGAGAAATGACTCTCTTGTTAAATCCCTTGGTATGTCAATTTATGTAGTAGGAACTGCAATGGGGATTGTAGGTGTCATATTGGTGTGGTATGGTTTTTCTGCGTTATCAACCTTTTCTGATCTTGGATGGAAAGATAAATTACGCGAATTTTTTGTTATTTCCTCTAATGGGGTAAGTTTATATGCATTTTCCTTTCAAAAAAACCAACCCCTCGAAGACACCGATTTGATTGCAGGAGGATTCTCGGGTATTCAAACGCTCCTGTCAGAAATGGTGAAGACCGACCAGAAAATACAACACATCGATTATCAGGATTTAAAAATAATGTTAGAACAAAACGAGGATGCAAGTTTTGTCCTTGTTCTCGAAGAAGAGAGTTCCTTTATAAGATATAAATTAAGACTTTTTGTTCAGAACTTTCAAACATTGTTTCATGAATCATTGCAGAATTGGATAGGTGAGATTAGCGTTTTTCAACCTACTAAGAGTTTAATTAGAAGTATTTTTGAACTCGATTAAAAAATAATCTCTATTACATATATCAAATGCGGGATCTATATTTAGCGATCATAGGTTCGTGTGACGGGTTTATATCCCTCTCGGAACCACCGAACTGCTTCTTTTACTGCTTCTTGCCACGGTCTTGGGTGGAATCCAAGCTCGTTTTTGGCGCGATCAATGGAGGTTCCCATGTTCTTATAGAGAATTCTTGCGTTTCCGCGAGTGAGCAAGGGGGCTTGGTGTGTGAAAGTGTTTGAAATATTCTCTAGTAAGATTCCCGCAATCCGTAACAACCATTTTGGAATGGCGATAGGTCGGGGGGGGTTGACTTTCGCGACTTTACAGAGATAGCGTAAAAAATCATAGATTAAAATTGGTTTCTCACATGCAATATTATAGACCGAACCAGGAGTACCACGCTCCATGGCAGCAATATGAGCTTCAGCTACATCTTGAACGTGAACTACTTGAGTAACTTGGTCGATATATACTGGAAATCCTTGCGTGATAGCTTGTAGCACGAGTTGGCCCGGAGCACTTGGACCCGTATCTCCCCATCCTAAGATTTGGTGTGGACGGACTCTGATCACTTCATAAACACCCGTTTCGTTAAATTTCTGGGCCCAACAATCCCCTAAATGTTTGCTTACACTATATGGTCCAGTCCATTGTAGATCCCAAGGCGCATCTTCGGTACTAACTGCGGGATATGGATCGGGACAAGAACCATTGGCAGCCATTGTTGAGGTATGAACTGTGCGTTTTACCCCTGCTTGCCTAGCATATGTATGGACGTTCTTTACTCCTTGGAAATTGATCTTAAAAATTTTCGTAACAGGTTTTGCCCATTCAGCCACGGTTCCAGCGATTTGGAATAGATAATCGAGCCCCTCAAACTTCCCTGAAAGAGTTTCAGGATCTGTGATATCAATATATTGAATATCTCCACCTGATGCGGAAACATCAATATCAATAACCTTTGTATCAGTATTGGGATAAACGAAAGCATGAATGATTGCCCGTTTCTTTTTTAAAAGCGGGATGATGTGAGAGCCCAAAAATCCATTGGCACCAGTCACGCCAACATGTTTCCCCTCAAGAAAAACAGTTTGTTGATTCAATCAATACATCTCGATCTCAGTTAATCCCTCAATAAAAGAGTAATCTACGTTTAACCGCCGGCAATGGGAGGACTAATGGCAATCACATCGCCTTCCTTCAATTTGGTTTTGAGACCATCCAAGAATATGATGTTTCGCCCATTGAGAAGAATAAGAATAAATTCACGGAGAGTCTTTGTGTCCGGGTTATAGAGTGTTGTTTCTAAAGTATCCTTGTATTCCGCAAGAAACTTATCCAAGATTTCACCGACAGTATCACCCTCATAGGTGAGTTCGTGGTGTCCGACTTGGTGCTGAAATAAGGTTAATAATTTTAAGGTCACAGAAGTAATGCAAATCACCTTATATATTGCATGTAAAAACTGCTTAAAAATTTTATAATGATGACTCAAAGTAGACTTTGAGTGGATAGAAGGATTAGTGAAAGCTGTGCCAATCCTCGTGGATGAAGCGAAATGTACAGGATGCGGGAAGTGTGTAGACACATGTTATCGAAAGGTATATGAGCTTCAGGAACGGGAGGGAAAGACCGTGGCAGTTCCGAATCGGGAGGATTGGTGTTTGAGGTGTTTTTTGTGTGTCGATCCATGTCCAACGGCCGCAATTAAGATTCAAGATTAAAAAAAAGGGGGATTAGAACTACTAATAGGTATAGGAATCAGTTTCTGAGCTGGGATAATAACTGGTTTCAGCTGCTTTCGGCTTTCTTAATGCATAATAGATTATGAGAAGAACGATTCCCAAGGCTAATGGCGCAACCCAGTAAATATTTGCAAAGATCCAGCCCCAAATTACGTTATATGTGTGTTCCATAGGAAGATCCAGGCACCCTGCGGCGTTGATTAAACCTTCCCCATAATAAGCATCCCAACCCGGGGTTCCTAAATCGATTGCAGTATCAGCCATCTTCTGACGGATATCATCAGGTGTCATAGAGCTGTTCTTTTGCAGCATCAATGCAATCACACCAGTTACATGCGGACAAGCCATACTGGTTCCCACTTTATAGATATAATCGGATACGTTTCCTGTAGAAAGGATTTGCGGTGAGTAACCACCAGGTGCTGAAATTTCTACGTCCATACCGTAATTACTGTATAGACTGCAGAATGCATTTGACTTATCGACTGCTGAAACTGCAATGACATCGGAGTGTGATGCAGGATAATTCACAGGACTGGTCGCATCATTTCCAGCTGCGGCTACTAAAACAATTCCACTGGCATAGGCAGCTGTTAAATTCGCGTTAATATCAGGGAAAGGACCAGCAGAATCAGTCCCAATGGACATGCTAATAATATGGGCACCCATATTTGTGGCATAGTAAATCGCTTCATCAAGGACCGACATGTCACCCGACACAGATTCAATCACTTTAATGGGGAGAATTTTAACATCAGGGGCAATTCCCACAATCCCAATTCCATTGTTATCGGCGGCAATAATCCCCGCAACATGGGAACCATGCCCGGCGTGGTCACCTGTATCATTGTTATTATCCACAAAGTTCCAACCATGAATATCATCAATAAATCCATTGCTATCATCATCGACTCCGTCAGAACCCGCCGCTTCAACGGCGTTGGTATAAATATTAGCTACGAGGTCGGGATGGTCGAGATCTATGCCCGTATCAATGACTGCGACAATTGTGGAAGAATTACCTCGGTAACCGTTTGAGTAAGCCACATCAGCATAGATATTGAGCCATCCCCATTGATCTATTAACATGGGATCATTTGGATTTGATGCGTATGCAAAAACTGAGGGAAAGATTGCTGAGCTGAGGAAAAAGAAGCCGAAAATCAGAAAAAAATATAATCCACTTTTCTTGACCATATAATTTCTCCAGACGTGTTACCTCTAGTAAGGCTTTGGGAGATATTTATAAGTTCGTATTCAAGAAAATACTGAGTAAAAAGAAGAAAAAAATTGTACAGAGCGAAGATGGATAATTAAGAGTTGTAGAATGTTGGATCGTGCTAGTCGACCATTTTTTCGCTCCATTCTTTTATTTTAGCCATGAGCGACTGCATTAAATTTGTATCAGGGGATTGTCCTTTTGGTAATTTACGTAGTTTTCGCGCAAATGTTCCTAATTCATAAAGTGCGGGATGCCAGCGCCATGATTTCGAAATCGTATCTCGCGCATTCTCCATAATTTTTGCCAGTGCATGCGCGTCAGCGCCGCCCTCGGCGCGTTGAGTTAAGAGTCCTAAAACTTCAGCGACAATGGGAGGTGTCTTCCCCTTCTTACCTGGAGTGCCTGGCTTGGCGGGTGCTGTGGGTTTGGTAGGTGCTGCAACAGGCTGGGCTGTAGGGGCTGGAGCGCCTGGGGTGGGTCTAGTTGTCCGTCCAGCTTTATATACAGTCGTTTTTGCTTTGGCTTGGGAGACTGTTCTGCTAGCAATTTGAGATTCTAATGGACGGGCAGGGGCACTTGGTCCAGCTGCAGGAGCGGGCGCGGCAGGTGCGGCACCTGGGCGTAAGCCCTTCACAGAACTCCTAATTTCACGCATAGCGACTTTGAGTTCTGAAGTAAGAATTTTTAAATCACCAATTGAGGCAGTTTGCCTCGAAAGATCCGCTAATGTACTGCGTAATTCCCCTAATCCCGAGAGAGTATTCCTGAGATCGTCAATTGCAGGTTTCATCGTTTTTGCAGCACTACTTAAATCTGCAATACCAGCTAACCCTTCAAACGAACCAGTGAGGGTTTGCATCGTGTCACTCAATCCTCCCATAGCAATCTTAAGTTCACCCATAGTCGCTAAGGCAGCCTCGAAACCCTCTCTTAGGTCGGATAATCCACGAATGGAATCCCGCACTTCTCGTACAGAATCCCCCAATTTTGAAATTTTTGTGGCTGATAATGTAATTTGATCCGAAACCGCACGTAAATCGGTCATTCCTGAAAAGGTTGTACGCATTTCTTCAACTGCTGTGGTTATACGGGTTAATTGAGAGCTCGAAGTTTGCAGTTGATCAATTAAACCTGTTAATTGTCCTAGGCTTGAAACTGCGCCTTTGACTTCATCTAACCAAGAAGTTAAATCAGCGACATTTGGAAGTGATTCTACAATCTTATCCATAGAAATTTTCAATTTACCCATTTCTGTGATTAAATATCGCCTGCCCATGATTATATCTTCAATTTTCTCCTTAATCTCTTCAAATATTGTCTTTTCTTTGGCAGCCATCTTTATTTCTCCATAAGTGAATTTAATATTTCTACCATTTTAATCAGTTTCTTCCTATAAAAGAATTTTTTACTGGTAAAAAAAATCCTGTGGGAACGGGGATGAAAAACCTAAAGAATCTCCGGTGTAAAGAACGTTATGTAAATAAGATTCACTCGGACCAGCGCAACCATCGCGTTCCCAACAGGTAGGCAATAATTAGTCCTAGGATTTCAATAAAAATACTTAAACCCCAGAGAAGATTAACATTCGTAACATCAAAAATTCTATATAAAACAATTGAACCAAGAAGCCCACTATAAACAAAAATTAGCATTAATAACGCTACAAACACATTTGAAATTAGGCGCGAAAGGGAAAATCCTTCTTCTTCCCGTAATTTGGCTTTTATTCTTCGCTTTTTTATGATCTTAAATCCTTCTTCCTCAACCAACTCTGGATGATCTTTGAGGATTTCATTCATACGCCTTAAGAATATCCGCTCTCGTTCAGTATCACCCGCCATATTGGCCGCGATCGCTGCATCTTGGTATGACTTTACAGCCTCTAGATAGTTCTTATTTACCAGTGCAACCCGCGCCCGTTTAAGAAGTTCGGTGATCTCCATTAATAATTGTTCTTCATCGGCTTCAGGCGTAGTTTCCATAATAAATTTTCCTTTTCGCCGCTTCTTTTTTATAATTGCTGGGCGCTCTTTTTCCAGCCCTTCTTCGGTTGGCTCTGCCGCCTCTTCTTCCTCATTCTCAGTCTGCGGCTCTTTTTCAGCACTCACGATCCATTCACGCTCAAACAAAAATTGTTAAGAATTAAGAAACAATGCTATTTTAAAGATTTGATACAACTCTTGAAAATTATTTCTCTGTTTTTATGAACTTATTGTTTAAGAAATATAAATCTAAGCTTAATTTACAATTAATCGCATAATATCAGTTTAATCTGATGAATTGTACATGGATATTTGAAAGTATTCTTTGTAAGTAGAGAGAAAATTAGTCAAATATTTAAATGATGATATAAATACAAATATTAGAGTGGAAAGCTGCTGAAAAGGTTTCAGCGGCAATGCCTAGTCTTATTAATAAGCCAAAAACACACAAAACTATTTGTTTTTTGAAGTTGTGAGGGGTTAGTACCCCTCCTCTAGGTTTAAGAATTAGAGGATTTGAATTTATAACCAATTGTCTTCATAATTTATAAATAATTGATTAGGTAATTAGAGTCTTAGTAAAGTCATCGTAAGGTGAATGATTTTGAAGTTAATCTTACTTGGAGCCCCAGGCGCTGGCAAGGGGACACAATCGAAATATATCACGGAAAAGTATGGCATCCCGCAAATTTCAACGGGAGATATTCTAAGAGCAGCCGTCAGAGACGGGACTGAAGTAGGAAAAATGGCAAAATCCTACATGGATGAGGGGAAGCTCGTGCCAGATGAAGTTATCATTAAAATTATGGCAGAACGTCTTAAGGAACCTGATTGTGCGAAAGGCTACATTCTAGATGGATTCCCACGAACCCTCAATCAGGCGGAGCAATTAGAGAAGATTGCGCAAGTTGATGTTGTAATTAATTTAACAGTCCCAACCGAAGAGCTTTTAAAACGTCTTACTGGAAGGCGGAGCTGTCCCAAATGCGGCGCAGTTTATCATATAATATTCAATAAACCACCTAAAGAGGGCAAATGTAAATGTGGTGCCGACCTTTATCAACGAGATGATGATAAAGAAGAAACAGTGCGTAAGCGATTAGAAACCTACAAAAACCAGACTGAGCCTTTAATTGAATATTATTCAACGAAAGGGTTGCTTAAAGAAGTGGACGGTGTTGATAAAAAGCCTGTCGAAGTCTTCCAAATAGTCGAAAACGTCTTAAATACATTGTAGAGCAATAGAACTTTTCTCTTTTTTTTAAACCAAATACGTTAAATCCTCTCACTTGAGCGAATCCGTAATTAACTCTTGCCAACCTGAATTGACGATTGTAACAGGTTTTTTCATCTCTATAAAATTAGAATAGTTCTCCCCATCATGCGTAATACTGAAGATATAGTTGGATAACACGCAAATATCGCTAATATTTTTATATCTGTTTTACCAAAACATAATGTAACAACACTTGAGTGTGTGAAAATCATGAAAGTCACGAAAGTAACCAAGAGAAAAGCAGCCGCCTGCAAATGCGGTCAAAGCTGTTAATTTATCTATATTGATTTTCCTTTTTTTCTTTTTTTGAATAGAATTTTATAACAATGTGAAACACCATCCATTCATAATTCCTTCCGCTCTATTAACGCCTCTCGGAGTACCCTCCTTTCTTAGAGAATAGTCGCTAGTTTTTATCCTTGAAATTTGAGTGAAACTCAATCTATCCAACCAATTTTTATATTGATAAATGGTAGTTGAAATATGAGCCTCGTAACTGATACCCTCAAAGGTTTAATTCAATGGAGGATTGGCACATTATTTCGTAAAGAAAAAGTAGGTGCACGGGAACGGGTGCTTCGCGCACTAAAATTCAAGAAGCCTGATCGTATCCCATTGTTTTTAGCCTTGGAACCTTATAATTCAGATGTGCTCGGAATATTTCATTCCCCTCCCCTTCTTTGGAAGCCAGTTAATCGCCCCTCAATTTTGAAGACCAACGATATACACCTTCCAGGTAGATCGTTCATGACCTATATAACCAATTGGATTAAAAGCGAAAGTTTTCATGTTATTGATGAATTTGGAAGTATTTGGTATAATCCAGGGAATGCGACGATTGGGCAGGTAGTGAATCCAAGGGTATTGAAGACCTGGGATGATTTGAAAGATCTTAAAACCCCGCGAAAAACAAGGACCGGACGCTGGGGGATCGCAAAACTACTCCTCGGACTTCTTGGTAAATCAAGATATCGATTGGGCGATTTAGGGAATTTTTTCTTTGAACGAATGCACTTCCTTCGAGGGTTTGATAATCTTTTGATGGATGTTGCACGAAATCGAGAAAAGTGCAAAGCTTTAGCGGAGAAGCTATCCGATTGGTATTGTTGGTTGGTTGATGAGTGGGTACGATTAGGAGTGGATGGAGTGATAACGACTGATGACTGGGGCACAAATCACAATACCTTTATATCACCCCGCACCTTTGATGAAATTTTCAAGCCCGCATACCAAGCTGTTACCGAGAGGTGTCATGATAATAATATGCATTTTTGGCTTCATTCGTGTGGAAATATCTACTATCTCATTCCTAAACTAATCGAATCAGGAGTCGATTGTTTGCAACTCGATTCCCCTGCTCAGACAGGATTAAAGAAACTCAAGGAGTTCGGAGGTAAAATCGGTTTTTGCTGCGTCGCAGATATCGACCGGGTAATTCCGTATAAAACTCCGCCAGAAGTGCAGGCGCGCGTTCTACAGATAATAAAGGAGCTAGGACGCTTTAACGGGGGCTTAATTGGTACTGTCTACGCCGACCTAGCTGCGCTTAGTTTCCCAAAGGAGAACATGGATGCCAGTGTGATAGCTTATAAACGCTTTGGGAAGTATGGAGATTATCCACTGAATTAAAAAGGGATTATTTCGGAAGATTAGGATACAGATCCTTATTTTTAACATACAAGTCGCGGTAAATTTTGAAGAGATCCGCATAAGGTTTTTGATTTTTAGGATCTGGTTTCGAGATCGAAGCAACTTTAGACCATTTCTTGATTTCCTTATAGTCAAACAACCCGTTTCCAACGCCTGCTAACAAGACATCCCCCAAGGGGGCACCATAGCTTTGAGAAAGATATTTGATGTTATATCCAATGATATCTGCGAAGATCTGACGCCATAGCGGCGATTTCGCACCCCCACCAATCAGTGTCATTGTATCCTCAAGTTTAACACCTATGGCAAGAGCCGCTTCCATATTATCTTTCAACGAAAAAGCAACCCCCTCGAGAAATGCACGGTAAAGATGCGCTCCTGTATGATATAATGTGAGGCCGATGATAGTACCTCTAGCATAGGGATCCCAAATAGGGGTGCGTTCCCCCATGAAATAGGGTAATACGACAAGTCCATTAGACCCCGGGGGGATTTTCCCTGCTTGCTCATCTAACAGCTCATAAGCAGATTCTTTAGCCAAATTATCCCGGAACCAAGTAATAACACCCGCCGCGGTTGTGGCACCTCCAAACGAGTAAATGGAATTCTCATCATTCGCAACATAGGGGTAATTAATAAGGGAGGGATCGACTTTAGCGACCTTCCGATCCTGCACAATATTCCAGCACATGGATGTCCCCAACGTGGCTGTGTGCTCCGCGATATCCAGGGTTCCTACTGACAGAGCCTCAACAGGGGCGTCAATTCCCCCAGCCGAAATTGGAGTACCTTTCCGCAAACCGCATAATTTCTCACCTTCCGCAGTCACCTCCCCTACAATATCACTTGATTTGATGATTTTCTCTGGGAAATAGGAACGAGGTATTTTGAGTTCTTCCATTAAAGGTTCAGCATAGGTGAACTTGTTAATATCAAAGATACCCCCATAGTTCCCCGCGGAAGAATAATCCAAAGAAAGTTGGTCCGTCAAAGTCCAGATAGCATATGCATTCGGTGTAACTAATTGATAGATTTTCTCCCAATTTTCGGGCTCATTGAAGCGCATCCACTCCATTTTGGTGAAGCCCCAGTAAGTATCAATGCAATTTCCTGTAACTTTAGCGATTTTCTCAGCGCCCACAGTAGTTTCTATCCACTGACATTCGCCGACAGCTCTCTTATCAAGCCACGGAATCGCGGGGCGGATAATGTTCATATCTTTATCAACAGGAATACCCGATCCTCCATAAAGTCCCGAGATACAGGCGCCCACAACATCTTTAGGATCAACCTTCGCCTGTTTTAGTACATTTTGTATTGTTTTATAGACAGCTTTAAGCGGTTTTTCCATTGGAAAATCCGCCCAAAGAGGTTTTGGGGTAATAATCTCGTAATCAATTGACGAATTTGCGAGAACCTTTCCTTCCGTATTAGCTATAATCGATTTCGTGGAAAGAGTCCCAATGTCACACCCTATTAAATAACTCATTTACTTCACCCTATGATGTTTATTGATATTAACAAAAAATTATTTAAGTAATTAGCATATCGAATTCTTTTCTGAATTTTTCAAGAAGAGTAGTTTTGGGATAGGTAAAATTAATGAATAGGATTTTAAAATCCAATGGAGCATTTCACGCATCGCTTTATTTTACAAAAAATAAATTAGAATTTCAAAATATACTTAATTTTTTACATGAGTTCCACAATTGCTACAAAATTCTGCACCGAAAACCAATTTTGTTCCACAACTAGGGCAAAACAAATCTTCTTCAGGCTCAATAAAGAGTATAAGACCCTCTTTTTTTATAATTTTTACTTTCTGACCAGGTTCTATAGTTAAATTCGAATGTGCTTTCCAATATTCTCCGTGAAACTGGATATAACCTTCTTTTTCTCGGCTAATTTCATCAATTGTTTTGCCAATTCCTCCAACGATTTCAAGCACATGGGGTGGATTCTTTTTTAATTTAAGCATTTTATATGTAATCAGAGCTGAGAAACTAGACAAAACCACTACTATAGCTATTATTATGATTGTAATAATCTCAGTCCATTCTGGAGAAATAAACCAGCTAGCAGGATTAGACATAAACCAAAATACTATTCCAATTATAAGACAAAATATTGCCGCTGGACCAAAGAATTCAACTTCCTCCGATTCTAACTCTGCAAATACAAAAGCAATTCCTAATGCTATCAGAATGATAGCAATTATTGCAAGACCAAATTGTTCCATTTTACTAGATACCCTTAGAACTCATTTTTACCATAAATATTTTCTAAAAAATTTCAATAGGTGAAAAGTTTTATTGTGATTTTTTGGGGGCGGTTTTTTTGGGGCGCTCTCGGGTTAAGGCAATAATATTTCCCAATTCACGAACATCGGTGGTTGAAGTGACCACTACCAAATTCTTTTCTCGAGCAATATCTGTCAGCGTTTGAAGCTCCCGTAATTTTAATGTGATCGGACTTTTAGCATAAATTTCTGCTGCTTGTAACATTTTCTCCGCAGCCAAACTTTCTCCCGAGGCTACAATAATCCTTGCTCTTTTCTCTCTTTCAGCTTCTGCTTGCTTTGCAATTGCTCTTTGCATTTCTTTTGGGAGAATAACATCGCTGATAGCAACTTCACTCACCTTTATCCCCCATGGATCAGTCTTTTCGTCTATTTCTTCTTGAATTTGCAATGTAAATTCACGTGTTTTTGTCAGTAAATCGTCAAGTTCAGCGTGACCCAGAATATCTCTTAGAACTGTCTTTGCCAAGTTTTGAGTTGCATAAGTGTAATTCTCTACTTCTAGAATTGCCTTTTGAGGATCAACTACTCTATAATATACAAATGAGTCTATATCGCATCGAATATTATCCCTTGTAATTACTTTTATCATACGTGCATCATAGGTAATTGTTCTTAGGTCTACCTTAACTATTTTATCAATTCCTGGGATGATCCAAAATAATCCTGGCCCCTTAACAGCAAGGAAACGACCAAGGCGGAAAACAATCGCCCTCTCATACTCTTTTACGATTTTAATTGATGCCATAATTAACGAAAGAATTATTATGATAATTGATATTGCGATTAGAATAATGGTGATTAGAATTATATCTTGCATAAGAAAACCTCTCTGATCATAAAAAAAATTATCCCAAATATACTATTAGCATAAAATAAATTGTGAAAAATAGATAGACAATAAGCATGGAAGTATTTTTTTCAGAATATGTCGTAAAATGACATTTAGAGTTAAAATCCCGATAACTCTTTCCAAATCCTTTTATGATAATAACTAGACATAAAAAAACCCTGTTGTGTATTTTAAAATCTTACTTCCTACTTAGATTTTTAGCTGGTCATTCCATCTTTCTACTCACGGGACTCGTTTTAAGAATTTTCCCACGTCTCCAAAGGATTATAAACAAGCATAATCCTATAACTACACTCAAAAGTTTCAATTTGTACCCATGCTTTATTTACTTGAATATCGGATATAAGTAATAGACAATTTTTTATTGTAATTATAGGAGAAATCCCTGAAATGACTCGTAGGAAACATTTTTTTATCGAATTGAAAAAGTTTGGAGTCTTTTTTTTAATTCTAATTGGATTATTTGGATTGCTTTTTCTTAATAATATAGGGTCATGGTTATTCAATCCCAATTATAAGCCGCCCTATCTCTCGTTTATTGGAGATCCGCAGAATGCTATAGGCATTAGTTTCGAGACGCCACAAGCGTGTAATGCAACAGTATATTACGGATTAAGTGCATCAAAATTGAACTTGTCCCAAAATGAGAATGCAATTCGCACACTTCACTTCTTTAATCTCACGAATTTAAACCCAAATACAACATATTATTATTCAATTAATGCAACAGAAGTGAGTTATCAATTTATGAATGTGGTGGAATCATTTCATACGGCACCGCTGCTGGGAAGTCATACACCAATTCGATTTGCAGTTTTAGGAGATACGCGGCCGGATATATTCGGGCTTACGAAACATCCACAGTTATTAGAACTCATCAAACCACGAAATCCGGATTTTATTCTGAATGTGGGTGATATAGTCATGGGACCTACAAGAAATGATCATTGGGATCGCTTCTTCTCTGAAATTCACGGTGTCGCAAAAAATATTCCGTACATGGTTTCAATGGGGAACCATGAACATCACGAATGGGGAGGCGAGGCGGATGCAGGAAGCACGTACTTAAAATATATGAATTATCCTGGAGTGGAAGAATATTATGCCTTCAATTATAGCAATATTTGTTTTATTAGTATGAATATCGAATCAGGAAGTAGTATTACAGCTACCCAACTCACTTGGCTTAATAATATCTTGGTAGCTGCGAATAGTAGTTCTGAAATTAATTGGATTATCGTTTATTTTCATGTTCCAGCATATAGTGCGGAAGGAACCCACTCAGGGATTGTTAGCAAGGTTGTCACGCCTTATTTCATTCCATTTAAGGTAGATTTAGTCTTTGTCGGGCACCATCACCATTATGAGAGGTTAATGGTAGATGGCATCCCGTATATAGTCACGGGTGGCGGAGGAGCTGAACTAGAGCCTTATCTTAGTGGAACGCCGCAGTCACAAGTTATAATGAATACATTCCAGTTTTGTGATGTGTTAATCAATGGTTCTCAATTGATAATGACATGTGTGGACTACAACAATTTAGTGATTGACCAGTTCAATTTAACTGCGTGGAGGAATATATAATGGTTGAAATACATTCTGGATATTTTCTTATAGGAGTGCTTATATTCACCATTTACCGTCTAGCCGAAACTACTAAAACCTTGGGAGGCGGAGATCTCCCCCGAAAAGATGCGTCAATGATTTTTGAATTAATACTTGGAGGTGTATGGTTACTGGTCATTATTAATCATATTATCTACTTAGCCACATTACCTTCTGGATTAATTTTTTTAGCGATTTATGAAATTATCCCCCTTATCATTTTCAGTATTTCAGCGATCTTATTCGTAAGTAATGCTTTTATCGCCCCCTCCAAAAACTTCTTAGTTTCACTCGTAATCGGCACCAGCGTTATCTTCATTACATTCGTACTATTTCTTTTAAATGGAGTAATGGAAGGTTGGTACATTGAATTGCTCATCAACTGCGTATTTTGTGTTCTTATTGGATTGGGCGCTGGTTTGCTCTGTTATGGGATTTTATGGAAGAAGAACTTAAGTGGGAATGAGCCCTTATGGGGAGCCAAATCGTTTTGGCATGCTATAAATAACAGGAAATTTTTATTCCTTTTTATACTAATCATCGGAATTGAAGCATATCTGCAATTGCAAATGGAAAGCATCCTCACTATCTTTTTCTAACTTCAGATAAATTTTAATTTCCAATAACTCCCAAATCGTATTTTTACCCTCTGTGAGTGATAAAACTCCCACTTACAACGTGATGTCAATCTTTATAAAATTAGTTTTCATTATGACAGTAAAGAGTGATTGCCTGCTAGTGATTCAATGAAGTACCCGCGGTACAGCTGTATGGATGTTTTTCTGACCTGTCGCAAGTGTGGGAAACTGGTACATCAATCCATGTTCCCGGTGGAAGATTATCAGCATTGTGAGCTGAATCATGTGTATTGTTGTGCATGTGTTGAAAAGGAAAATATGGAACAGTGCCCCGTCTGTGAGGAACCCTTGGAATATAAGCGGGATAAGACGTATTTTTGTGTTTGAGATTATTTCGATTCGAGTTGCAGCGTGAGCCGTTTGATTTTCGATTTCAAGGCTAAGTTCTCTTCTTCAGCTTGCTTTTGTTTTTGTCTATAAACATCAATTTCAGCCAGCTGCCGTTCTAATTGTGAAATTTTTGCCTTATAATTACGCTCTTCATCTTCTAAACGGCTTTTATCCTGCATTAAATTGGTACGAGTATCTTGAAGGTTGTTCAATTTTGCCTCAAGTTCTGTGACTTTCCCTAAACGGAGCTCAAGAGTACTCATTTTAACCTCAAGTTCATTTTTCGCGGACATTGCTTGTTGGTAATCTTTTTCCATGGTGCTTAATTTTTCCAATTGCTGGTCTTTTACGGCCATTTCGTTCTTCTTGAATTTAAGAGAGTCCTGCAATTCTTGAACCTTCACTGCTTGGTCTTTGACAATCCCCTCAAATCCCGCAGACTTAAATCGTTTGAGCTCATTCTCGGTGTTAGCGAATTTCCTTTTTATATCACGGTTCTCATCTTCGAGTTCGGTGTTAATTTTCTTCAAGGATTCAAATCCGTCCTTGAGTGAACTCATTTCTTTGAGCTGCATCTTGAGTGAAAGACTAGATTTTTCGAGTTCGCGATGGGTTTTTTCCAACGTTTGGTACGTGTCCCTCAATTTTTTGAAATTCTCAGCTGTTTCAGTGAGGTCTATCATTTCCCTCTTTAACTTGTTTAGGTCTTTAGCGAGTGCATCTTTCTCGTCCTCGAGTTTGAAATTGATTTCTTTCAAGGATTCGAAACCCGACTTGATTTCAGCAATCTCAGTGAGTTCTTTTTTAAGTTTTCTAATATCATGCTTTAATTCGGAATTTTCATTTTGTAGGGTTCGGTTAAACTCCGTCAGACCTGCAATTTGCCGAGTTTGATCTTCTGCAAGAGCCGTTTGTTTTTTAAGCGCCCCCTTCGAATCAGCAATTTCCTTTTTGATATCCGAAGAGGCTTCTTTCTTTAGTTCCTCTAAAGACACCCCTTTCTTTTCGAGCTGGTCTTTCAGTGCGCTGTTTTCTTTCAAAATCCTAACGTTCATCTCATTCAGTTCTTTATTCTTTTGCTGTAAATCAATAAGTGATTCACTTGATCCGGTTTCCCCTGTTTGTAAAGCTCTGAGTTGAGCTTCGAGCTGTGTGTTGAGATCTATCAAATTTTTAGTTTGATTCTCCATTTCCATGACACGCGAGGATTTGCCCTGATATTTTTCTAGGGTTTCCACCACTTCAGCGTGTTTTTCTTTCAGTTCATCTAAATCAGTTTTGCAGCCAGATAATTCGGAAACTTTTTGTTGAAGATCAGTGTTTTCATCTAACAAAACTTGTTTTGCTTTTTGAAGCATTTCTGCTCTCATAGTCGTGCTGTCGAGTAATTTTACCTGATCCTGTAACGTCTGAATCTGAGATTCCTGGTCAGCGATTGTAGATTGAAGCTTCGAGGTAGTTGTTTCAAAATCCTTTAAATCATCTAACTTTTTAGATTGCGTTTTAGTTTCAGACTCCAGATCATCGACTTTACCGGTTAATTCAGTCCGTTCAGCTTTTAATGATGTAATTTTGCTTGAGAGTTCTGACTCGGTTTCTTTTAATTTGCTTTCATGTTCTTCAATTAATTTTTCCCTTTCTTCTTCAAGGCTGCCATACATCTCTTGGTATTTAGCTAATTCTTGTATTTTTTCTTCCGAATTTCGTATTTTACTTTGGTACCCAGCTTTTTCATCTTCCAACTCTTGAACTCTTTTTTCAAGTGACCCAACCGCTTCATCTAAATTTTCCCACTGCTGACTTTTATGTTCATATTCAATGACCTGCTTTTGTAAATTGCGCTTTTCAGTGAGTAGCATCTCATTATTTTTTTTGGCAACCAGAATTTTTTGTTCTAATTCAGATGTTCCACCAATTCTCGTTTCAAGTTCGGAAAGAGATTTTTTTAAGTTTTCATTTTCGGTTTGAATCAAAGCAGTTTTGCTTTCAAACTCTTGTCTCAGTTCAAGTTTCTCATCTTCCACTTGTTTAACTAAGCCTTCTAGAAAACCTTTTTCTTCTTGCATAGCTTGAATCCGTTTCGCAACATCGGGTCCCGCGCCTGCCTGCCCAGCTTGTTCAACTTGGCTTCGCAATTCAGCATTTTGGTTCATATATTCTGTTAGTTCACTAGTCCTTGCTTTCAGTTGGTTCTCTTTCTCGTAACTATCTGCAATTATGTCTTCGGACAAAACTTTAATCTTTTCTATTTTCTCAGTTAATTCCGCAATTTTTTGAACTTGCGCTGCGATAATCTTATCCTTTTCTGACTCCTGCGTTTGCCAGTCCATCTCTTTAACCTCATTATAAATATCTTGAACCCACAAATCCGACAAAAAGACTTGATCAGTTTAAATTACTTTTCCCTTATTTTTCATAAAAATGTATAGTAAGTAATTGTTTATGAAAAATAGATAAAATTCTACACCTAGTTCTGAGATAATTTAAAAAGAGGGATGAAAAAAAGAGAAGAGGCTGTTTGCTGTAAATTAAGTATAGCCACCTTGAATTACTATGTTGCCGGAGGAAGTCGTCAGGTCCGCATCAATCCTATAGGATTGATTATTATCAGTGGAAGTGTAAGTGGTAGTTCCCGATGAATACGAATAACCTGAAAGGGGACTACTCGTTTCCGTACCACTGGTTGTTTGAACAAGCTCCGATGAGAATTGACTCGTTGTGTTAAAATCTATTTTTAACAATATATTTCCAGTGTCACAATCCACATCCAATGTGAGATTCCCATCTGGGTGATAAAATTGAGTTACGGTTGCACTAATAGCGCCCGTGGATGTTTCGAGAACACCTGTAATTTCTAGGGCCGATAAGCTGCTTATGTTTTCTATAATGAAATTGATGTTACCAGTCGTAGCTTGGATGATAAAATCGTTTTGAAGAGTTATATTCTCTCGTATGGTAACATTATTTATTCCCATGGTCGTAATTGCCGAAAGGACTCCATCAATATCACTATTAGTATCAACATAAACTTTGCTATATCCAACTGTAGTCTGCACTCTTAAATCTCCTTGGATATCGGAGCCATCGATGAAATCTGCAGCGATACTTCCAGTTTCACAGGTCAAATTAACATCAAGAAATCTTAAATCTAGAAAATTTGTTGTAGTCAGATTGATATTTCCGGTTGTCGTCGTGATGCTGAAATTGGATATTAGCTGAGGATTTAAAGTGATAATCACATTACAGAGAAGACCCGAAGCTAATTGCATTTGGTAAAAATCAATGGTTAAATTTCCATTCAATTCAGTTCCCACAGTGTAATTAACCCAACTCACAACGACTGTCGGGGGTGGAACGAGAATTGAGTGGCGAACCGTGAGATCCCATGTAACATTTATTAAGTCGGCTGTTGGGGAGGACGCATATTGTATTTCAATATTAGATTTTTCTATATCTGCAACCAAATTTATTTGATTGATGCCAGCATTAAAAGGAATTATCTCTTCTCCTGCTGAAACCACTGGTACTAAGGGTGCAAGTAGAAGGGCAATAGTGCTTGAAGATAATACAGCAATTATAATTAATGCTTTTGCCCAATTTTTCATTTCTGATGCCTCAATAGTTAAATAATTTGTATTTATGACAAATAATCGATGTTTTTGTAATTAAAGATTACTCGTAATTGCTGACTCATTTAAATTTTTTAATGTGGTATGTAGTGTGTGTATCCACTTTTAGCAGATGGTCTGCTTCTACGGCACCTTGAAGTCCCCATGCTATATCATATTTACACAGAGGAGATGTGGGAACTTGATGAGGAAGCTTTAACCACATTGCAGTATTTTACAGGTGCTTGGTCCGTAGAAGATATTGCAAAAGATACTAAAATTAAAAAGATTGAGATTCAAGAGCTTATCGATGCTTTAGGTCCCGAACTAATCTTGGACCAACACATAGATACTGGATTAAAAAAGTTAGGTCTAAGGAAAAGCCCTAACCCTTCGTTGAGGGCTATCCTCATTCATACAACACTTGTCTGTAACCTGACGTGTCGTCATTGTTATTTAGATAAATCTGAAAAACAATTCATTGACCCAAAGCTCTTCAAATCAGTGGTTACAGAGTTGGACCAGATGCAGGGTTATAAGGTCTTGCTCTCCGGTGGAGAACCGTTACTACATCCCCAGATCTTTGAAATGCTTGAGTCTATTGAAGCGTTGAAGCTCCGAAAAATGCTCCTGACTAATGGAATACTTGTAACAGATGAAATTGTACAACGACTTAAGCCCTTAATACAGGAAGTACAGATTTCTATCGATGGAATCAAGTCACATAATAGTTTTCGTGACAGCCCGCGTGCATTTGAGAAAAGCCTCAATGCGGTGAAATTACTTGTGAATGAAGGAGTCGATGTTAGCGTAGCTACGATGGTTCATTCACAGAATTTAGCCGAACTGCCCGAGCTGGAACGGATTTTAAAGGATATAGGTATTAAAGCATGGGCACTCGATGTACCGTCACAGGCAGGTGAATTTGTGAAATATCCAGAGCTCTATCCATCCGTCGAAGAGGCAGGTGCCGCTCTGCGGAAATATGGCTGGGGTGCTCCCTATGAAGAAACCTCAAACATTTATGCTTGTGGATCACACTTATGTGCACTCATGCCAAACGGAGATATTAGTAAATGTGGATTCTTCACAGAAAAACCTGTGGGAAATCTGGCCAACCTGAGTCTCGAAGAGTGCTGGAAATTAATACAACGGGACTTCATTTGGGAGCAGAAGGCGTTAGCCTGTGCCGAATTGAAATGTCCTTATCTAGCCGATTGTCGAGGCGGCTGTAGGTTTCGAGCTTCCATAGATACCGGGCAATTATTTGGAGTAGATCGGGTGAAATGTGCCGCTTTTAATTTTAATTACAAGAAAAGGAGCGATAATTAAATGGCAGATTTAGATGAGTTAGATAAAGATATATTAGATATAGTATGTAGAGCAAAATGTAAATTTTATAAGGAAGGGCAAGAAATAAAAGAAAAAGAATACCAATGCGGAGCATATAAAGTGTTAAAACTTATGATACAAAAGGGCCAATTGACTCTTGATGATTTAAAGAATATGTCTGAGCAAGTGATTAAATTATCTATTCCCTAAGGGATAATTCTATTAGAGATCTTTAACTTTTTCATATGCTTCTTGCAGTTTCGGAACAGTTTGGTAATTGTTTAGTTCATTTGGGTTAATCCATTTGTAGTTTTTGTGTTCCCAATCAAGTTGTATTTTATCTGTTGAAAGTTCAAAAAGAAAAGGGTGTACAATCCAAGTAATACTTGTATCCTGATCTATAACCTTGAGCAATTCTCCCTTTTTAATTAATTTAATTTTTTCTTTTGAGAGGTTTGTTTCTTCCTGTATTTCAATGATTGCGCGGTCAAAGTCTTCCTCATTATTTTCAATATACCCACTACACCCCGCCCATTGCCCTTGATATGTTCCTACTTTAGAACTTCTTTGAAGAAGTAAGATTCTGCCTTTAAATCGTAAAAAACTTGTTACTACATGCCTAATATCAACCATCTGTTATCTTTCCACCTTCTTTATAGTACAATTTAACTTTAGAAGTCCTATTTCAATCTTCTTATTAATACCACCACTTTCGAAACTTTTCATAAATACGGAAAAGTAGAAAGATTTATTAATTTTCGTCTTTTATAAAGATGAGTATGGAACAAGAATTTATTGAAATTTTCGAGGATTTACTTGAAAAGCAGGGATTCAGTCGGATGCATGGAAGGATACTAGCGATCGTCTATTTAAAAGAAGTTTCCCTCACACAGGCGGAGTTAGAGAAGCAAAGTAATTTCAGTCGGTCTTCCATCAATAAAGCAGTCAATACAATCCAGAAGTTAGGGTATATTCGTAAGCGTCAGCTAGGTGAAGGAAAAACACTAGTTTATTCTACTGATTTGGGACCAGAAGAAATCCTATTATTAGGAATCAAGGAATATATAAAGTATTTTGAACAAATTCATGAGCGCTTTTCTAGACAATTTCAAAAAAATCCGAAATTAGAGGGATTACCCGCCAAGAGATTGAAAGAATTTATTGAACTTCTCCCCGAGGTCAATGTTATTTTAAAAAGAGCCTTAGACGAAATAGATAAAATCGAATTTGTCTTAAAAAAATAAAGCCGTCTCGTTAAGGGGATTTGTCTCTTAAGTGTCTTATTATTTCCTTAAGAATTTGGTACGTTAGTTCGGGGTCTGCCGTTCCTCGAGTCTTTTTCATAACTTGGCCAACTAAATAATTAATGGCACTATCATCTTTTATTGCATCTTGGGTTGCATTTGGATTACTTTCAATTATTTCATGCGCAAATCTTTCAAGTTCCTCAGTATCACCGATTCGATGATGGCCGTCCTCTTCGATAATTTGATCTGGATGTTTCCCCTCTTTAATCATATCCATTAAAACCTTTTTAGCCGATCGACGACTGATGGTTCCCGCATCGATCCGTTTAAGCATTGTTGTAAACCGCTCAGGGGTTACAGGGGATTCATAGATCTCAATATTTAAATCGTTCAAATGACGTAAAAGGTCACTCATGATCCAATTACTAATATTTTTTGGTTCAGAATAGCGTTTTATACAAGCTTCAAAGAAATCAGCTAGGGATTTAGTAATGGTTAGAACACTTGCATCATATCGCGGAATTTCATAATCCTTCTCGAAACGATCTCGGCGTTCATCAGGCAATTCTGGCATTTTCATGCGCATTTCTTCAATCCATTCAGAAGAAATTTCGATAGGTACGAGATCGGGTTCAGGAAAGTATCTATAATCATGTTCCTCCTCTTTAGTACGCAATGATACTGTTCGTCCCGTATTTTCATCCCAGTGGCGCGTTTCCAGGATGACTTCTAGCCCATCTTGCTTCATCCTGCGTTGCCGCATTATTTCACGCTCTAATGCTTGCTGAACAGCTTTAAAAGAACTAATATTTTTGATTTCTACTCGATTACCACCTCTGAGTGAGACATTGGCATCACACCTCATTGCGCCTTCCAAACCACAATCAGCAACCCCCAAATGTTCAATTATCGAGCGTAATTTTTGAAGGAATATCCGAGCTTCTTTTGGCGACCTGAGATCTGGCTCCGTAACAATTTCTAACAAGGTTATACCCGCGCGATTATAATCCACGAGCGTGTAAGGGGATGACATAATACTTCCTAAATATGTCAAACGTCCTGGGTCTTCTTCTAATTGAATACGAGTCAAGTTTATATTTCTTTTAATCTCATCTATTTCAAAAGAAACTTCTCCTCCAAGCCCAATCGGGACTCCGCCTGCTTTATTATACTGTGTTATCTGGAAGTTCTTAGGCATATCGGGATAATAATAATTCTTACGGTGGAATAATGACCGACGAGGTATTTCACAATTTAATGCTAATCCAACTATAATTGCAAATTCTATTGCTCGCTGATTAACGACTGGTAAGGAACCTGGTAAGCCCAAGCATATTGGACATAAATATTTATTTGGATCTTTTCCCCTATAATCCGTCGAACAGCCGCAGAATAATTTAGTTTTCACGTTTGTCAATTGAACGTGAATTTCCAATCCGATTATAACATCATTTTCAGTAGAAGGTCGATTGGATTCAATGTCAGTTGTCATATTATATCACTTTATGGGAGGTTTTTTTGTATGATAATCTGTTAATTGTTGAAATTGATGCGCTACTTGAAGAATTAGCTCCTCTTGGAGAAGGTTTCCCATGAGTTGAAGCCCGATAGGCAACCCATTAGTAAATCCGCAGGGAATTGAAATCGAGGGCAATCCGGTTATATTCGATGAAACTGTGTCTATATCAGCCCGATACATGGAAAGGGGATCTGAAATTTTATCACCGATTTTAAAAGCGGGAGATGGCATGGTTGGACCTACAATCAGGTCAAATGAGTTGAATTGAGATTCAAATTCTTTACGTAGCAGCGTGCGTACTTTTAAAGCTTTAAGGTAGTACATATCATAATATCCTGCCGATAGAGCATAAGTTCCAAGCATAATTCGGCGTCTTACTTCTGCACCGAATCCCATTCGATCCTCAGCAAATACTTCATTCCATTCTCCTTCATCTTTCTCAATACGCTTCCCGTATCGCATACCATCATAACGGGCGAGGTTGGAACTTGCTTCAGACATCGCGATGATGTAATATGTGGGCACACCATAATTGATTAATGGAATCGAAATCTCTTCATAAGTGGCTCCGTGTGATTCGAGGAGTTTGATGGCATCCCACACACTTTCCGATACAGCTTCATCAGTGCCTTCTCCTAGAAATTCCTTAGGTACTCCAATTCGTAAGCCTTTGATTTCTCTATCGAGATTTTTCAAGTAATCTTTCTTCTGCACATCAATTGTAGTACTGTCATAAGGATCCTGCCCGACAAGTACATTTAGAAATAATGCACAATCTCGAGCATCTTTTGTGAGAGGGCCGATCTGTTCGAGGCTACATGCATAAGACACGAGACCGTACCGGCTTATCAATCCATAGGTTACTTTTATCCCTGTGATGCCAGTAAAGCTGGCAGGACATCTAACTGAACCGCCCGTATCACTTCCCAAAGCTAGGATCGCTTCATCCGCTGCAACGGCTGCAGCACTCCCTCCAGATGATCCTCCAGGCACATGATTCAAGTTCCAAGGGTTATGTGTGATCTGATAATAACTGCTTTCCGTGGTGGTACCCATTGCAAACTCATCCATATTCGTTTTTCCGATGAGGATAGCACCTTGTTGGAGAAGCCGATTAATAACAGTCGCGTTATATGGAGGGATATAATTGTCAAGCATATTAGAACTGCAGCTGGTCTTCACACCTTGCGTGCAAATATTATCTTTTATGGCAATAGGGAGTCCTGCTAAGAGACCTGGGTTTTTGGCTTTTTTTGATTTTTTATCTAATTCCTTAGCGTGGGTAATTGCTTGTTCTCGTAAGAGCGTAAGGTAAGCTTTGATTTTATCCTCCACTTTCTCAATTCGCTCAAAAATGGAGTGAACTAGCTCTTCAGCTGAAATTTCTCCATTTTGGAGCATACCACGGAGCTGATACGCTGACAGTTCATTTAATGGGATCAATCGTCTATCACATCATTCTAGGAGCTTGGATGTATTTATCTTTCTTTTTAGGAGCGTTTTTGAAAATATCCTCCTGTGAGAGTGACGGCTGCACGACATCCTCTCGAAAAACATTTTTTAGCTCTACACCATGGAAGGTATATTCAACGTCAGTTGTATCAACCTCATCTACTTTACGAAAATATCCTAAAATATCATTAAATAGGCCAGTAAACTTCGTTGTTTCTTCTTCGGTTAATTTAATGCGGGCCAACCATGCGATGTGCTCAACCTGCTCTTTAGTTATTAATTTTGTCATATTTAGCTGTCATCTCACAAAACTCTCATTGAGACCTAGTTGAGATCAATAATTAGCTCGTACAATTCATTATACAATAAAATCATTTAGTGTCCGAAAAGGCAAAAACACACATAAATATTGAGATAATTTCACCTTTCCCAAAGAAAAGATATACAGTTCATCATAAAATAGCAATTTGAATTATTCGAATGTAATGGCTCAATCACTAGGTTCTGGAGAATCCTTCCCTTCTTCAGGGGGGATTTCTTCGGTTTCAGGCGTGGGTTCTTCTTTGAAAACGGTTTCTGTATCGGCGAGCATTGAGTGAGAGGTCTGAACTTTTCCATCATCCTCTAGTTCAACAATCCAATAGACTTTACCAAAAGGTTTCTCGCTATATTTGTCAATATCGGATTTGACACAGGTAACACGAATCAACAGCGTTTGCGTTGGATTAAACCATTTTTTATATCCCACTTGAGGGTGAATGTGCCCACATATCCAAAGTTTAGGGTAGTAACGCATTAATACTGCCTTAAGCCCCTTTGATCCGAGCAGAGGGTATCTGCCACGACTGGGGAATACCGCATCTGGATGATAATGGGTAACCATACAAAGATTCGTATCCTTTGGTACTTTATCTAATACGGGCGTTAAGGTAGGAATGACAGTCTCATCTTTCCACAGATTAACTCCATCCAGTTCCCGTTTTCGTGGGGCTGCATTCATGAGATCTTGAGGTGCAGGGATGGTTACGGCTTCTGGAGCCCCCCCCCAACCAACGAAGGTCCATTTTCCGACTGTAATTGCTGTGCGTTCCAGCGAGTGGATGCCATAATCATCGAGATTTAAAGAGGGATCATCGTCATTCCCTAACACACCATAAATTGGCGCGATGACGTCCAGGATTTCAACGATTTTGGAAAGGATCCTCGGGTTTTCCGAAGTGGGGTAGACGCGAGTATTTGCCGAAAGATCGCCCGCGATAACGACCATATCAAAATTTAAGTTTAGCGTATTGACGTGCTCCACAATCCCCTCTAAATCGTCAAAATATGCATGAATGTCCGAGATTGCCAAGAGTCTAAGCATAATAATCAGGTGTAATTCAGATTGTGATATACAAGTAAAGTCTTTGAGGTTAATATATATTGTGCCATTTAGGTTTCAAAATCGATGTCCAAGGGCGTGCGCGTCTGTTCCATGTGCGTTCTCTAAAATTTAGGATGTTTATCGCACGATCCCGATATGAAATAAAATTAATCCGCAAAGCATTATACTTGGTACTATTATTCGGAGAATTGGGAGCGCATTAATAAAGATCGCGAAATTCAATCCTTTTCCAATAACAAATACGATTATCGCGAAGGCAAGAAAGAGTGATTTACTTCTAACCTCCCCCATCGAGTTTAACCCAACTTTTAGATATAAGAAGGGAATCAAAAGGGCAAAAGCGGAGGCAATTAATGCCCAATAAGTAATCAGGTTAATTGAATCATACCTCGGAAAGATTAGCACCAGCGCCGCGCTTGCCAGAATAAAGATTGATGGAATAAATTTCAATCTCTGATAGACATATTTTTCGACTGCAAACATGAATGCAAAAAATCCGAGTAAGGCAAAGAAAGATCCCCATTGATAGAGCGGATCGAGAGTGTTTGTTTGCCCCCAAAGCCATAAATCAATATTCAGGAAGATCCGGCTGATCATATAAAACCCACTGAACAAAGCAATCCCATAAAGATAGTTTCTTCCTTCCTCTTCGGTTTTAACTGCTTTTATTATTAAATGGCACGTGAAAATTCCTAAATAGATCGTTATTACAATGAAAAGATAGAGATAGATGTCCTCATATTGCATTTGAAACGCCTCCAATCTAGTCAAAATTATTATTAACTTATTCTAAAATGAAAGAGAATAAAAATAAATCTATATAACATCCC
Organism: Candidatus Helarchaeota archaeon; assembly: GCA_016840125.1. The sequence goes on from JAEOSY010000137.1 coordinate 25,907, forward strand.
TTACACATTTTCTAATAAAAAGGTGGAAATTGCGGTCACGAAAATCATTCATGGGATGGCAGTGGCGAATAGAGGGGCTCTGAGAAATCCTGAATCGCTCGATTTTTACGAGAAAATGCGAGTAGAATTGCAACAGAAATAAATGAATAGTAGAATAATTAAAATTCAAGTTAACAAAGAATGTAATTAAACAATAGGGGATCTGAATACCTTGGATCTGGGACCATTAACGGACGTTACAATTATTGTGGGATTCATTTCAGTCGTACCAGTGTTTTTTGCTGGTTTTCTTAACTTATATAAATTTTTTAAATCAGGAAAACGATTTGAGTTAATTACATCAC
>JAEOSY010000138.1 GCA_016840125.1 Candidatus Helarchaeota archaeon
ATGGGTATGGGCTCTGGATGCCCTTTGAAGTTTTCGAGCATGGGGGATTGAGGGATGTGTTGCGGGAAAATGGAAAGCTTAACGATTTTAACATAACAAATCCCCGACTAGGATCTTTAATTAGTGAGCTCCGTGACAAAATAGGAGGAACTCAAAGAGACTTCTGTCAAATAATTGGTTATAGTAAAAAACATAACGTCAAGCAATTATTCAGAGGAGAAGAAGGGATGAAGGTAGAACGACTGTTAGATCTTCCTGAAATTTATCTGATCCACCAAATTGAGTCTTTACTAGGTGAAATTAAAGACGAAATAAAGAATCCCCTCAAAAATACCCTTGAAATGAATGTTTCTGTTCTCAAGGATCTTGTAAATAAGAAGAATAAATCTAATATGCAACCCAAGATATTGGGTCTAATGAAAAACTTGAAATTTCATCTCCCTCCAGATAAATCCTCAAATATAACCAACATAATGAAGCAATACAAAAGATTTGAGAACAGAATTAACAATTTACTTACTAAAAAAAATACTGATATATTTAAGGGTAAGACGAGGCTAAACTTTCACATTGACAACCTAGAAATATTCCAATTCAAAGGAAAACGTTATGTAATTATTCCCTCTTCCGGTTTTGATACTAAAGAAAAACGAAATAACTTCAGGCAAACTTTAGAGATTTGTTTGAAGAACAGTAGGGAGTTGCCATTTCTTAAAGATTTGGAGAGAGAACAAAAAGCAATTGCAAGGCATGAGCAAAGATATTATAATCGGAATTATAAGGATTTAAGAGAAAGTCCAGGAGTTCTACCAGTTGAAGGAACTGAGTTCAAAGTCAAAGAGGAAATTCATGACCTGGTTCGTATGGAGTACAGTCAGTCACCAAAAACCTTGCTCGAAGCTCAAAAAGCCATAAAAACTTCACAAGAAATATTCGAAGAAGAAAGGAAAATTGAATCTATAATACTCAGTTTAGTAATGGAATACAATGTCCAAAACGGAAATAGAGCCATAAATAGTGGGGGAGTGAGTAGGGGGTTGAAGCTTTCAAAAAAATTTACGATTTGGATAAAAGATAATCCTTCGATTAGCGAGAAAGAAAAAAAGGAACTGGTTGGATATTGCAAAGACTCCGAGTGCCTACGTAGAATAATGTATAAAGAGCTACAAGAAATTCTAGGGCAGAGAGGATATAAGTTGCTCTCACCAGAATACATTAATGCAAAAACAAAAGTTTGGGTCGAATGTCAGAAGGGACATCGTTGGGACGCAACTCCTAGTAATTTAAAGCGGGGGAAAGGTTGTAAGGCTTGTTGGCACGAAGAGGTGAGTTCTAGCCAAATTGAAGAATATAAGGCACATTTTGTCCAGATATTGGAACAGAAAGGAGGTAAATTGGTATCTGACTATGTTAATGCCAGTACAAAAGTATGGGTCGAGTGCAAGAAGGGGCACCGCTGGAATCCTTTGCCCATTACTATTGTTCAAGGGAAATATTGCGATCAATGCGAACGGGAAAAACGGGGCCTCAAACGGAGAGCTGAGACTATTGAAAGGGTTAGTATTTTTATAGAGCAGCGAGGGGGGAGACTGCTGGATGCTTCAGAATATCTATCAGGAGAATTGCCTACCAAGGTCTCAAAAATAGTGGTAGAATGCGCAGAAAAACACATATGGCCAGCTTCACCAGAAAAGCTTATGAATCAGGGTCATTGGTGCACTGAGTGTAATATCTCAAGAAGCGAACTCATTTGCCGAAATGTTTTTGAAGCGCTCTTTAACCAGGAATTTCCCACAGTAAAGCCTGACTGGTTGGTTAATGATCGGGGGAATAGTATGGAGCTGGATGGTTTTAATGAAGAACTAGGGGTAGCATTTGAATATCAAGGAAGGCAACATTATCATTTCAATATTTACTTTCATGGAACAGAGGATAATTTTATACAAGCACAGATTAATGACCAGGAAAAGAGGATTTTATGCGATCAAAAGGGGATTAGTTTAATAGAAATCCCTTATACGGTGAAATATGAAGAAATGCCAGATTATATTATTGACAAATGTAAGGAGAAAAAAATAGCAATCCCTAATTTAGATAAAGAGATTGATTTGCAAAAAATAATAAATGAAGTCTATCGAAATGGAATACCCATAGAGCAATCCCAACTAGAGGATTTCAATTATGATGATGATAAGAATTCAAAAAAATAAAAAAAGGGGATTTATTTAGAGTATTCCTTTTCGTTTTAGAAACCTACCTCGGTGGACTAGCGCTTTGATCGCCTTCACAGCGCGGTCGGGGAAGCTCACCTCGGGGATCCCCGCATCGTCTAAAAGGTAGCTAGACATACGACTCTCTAATCCCAGCCAACAGGCGGCTACGGGTTTCGGATTATCGCCCGCTTGATTCTCTTTCATGACATCTATCACGATTTTCGCCGTTTGTAGCGGTTCGACCATAGCAGTTGGGCAGAGAATCGCGATAATCGCATCATTTAGAGAATCATTTATAAGCAAGTTTAACGCCGTTTCGTAGCGATCTGCTAAGGCATCACCTAAAATATCAACAGGATTCCGGCGACTCCAAGCAGCAGGCATCTCCTTATTCAAGGCATCGAGTGTCTTCTTCTCTAAGGAGGCGATCGTCAGACCTTGGGTAAAAATATCGTCGGCTGCTAAGACTCCAGGCCCACCGGCATTCGTGAGAATTGCAACGCGATCCCCTCTGGCGGGGGGCTGGTAGCCGAGGGCTTTGGCGCAATAAAATAATTGATTCATAGTGTTTGCGCGGAAGACCCCATACTGGGCAAACATGGCATCATAAATGGTATCACTCCCCGCAATGCTGCCGGTGTGAGAGGAAGCCGCCGCAGCACCCGCTTCCGTGCGCCCAGACTTGGCCACGACGATTGGTACATCTTGAATGACATCATCTATCGCCTTTCTGAATTTCTGCCCATCGTTAACGGATTCAATGTAAAGCGCAATTACCTTCGTTCTCGGGTCATCCCGGAAATAATAGAGTAGATCAGAATCCGCCACATCGGACTTATTTCCAATCGAGACAAAATTAGAAAAGCCTATTCTTTCATCAAATGAATAATTGATGACCGCAGTGCATAAAGCGCCTGATTGGGAGATGAATGAGATTGGACCTTGAGGGGGCATCAAATCCGAAAAAGATGCATTAAGATTATTGTAGGTACGTATAATACCTAAACAGTTTGGACCAATGATCCGCATGCCGTGTTGACGAGCGTATTTCACTAGTTCTTTTTCCACGTTCTTGCCTTCTTCGCCTGCTTCCGTAAATCCAGCCGTAATGATGACAACAGATCTAACATTCTTCTTGGCTAGATCTTCCAGGACGCTGGGAACGAATTTGGCGGGAACGGCGACGATAGCATTTTCGAATGTATCCGGGATCTCCGCAACGGATTTAAAAGCAGGGAGCCCGCCGATTGTATCACCAGGTTTAACGCGAGCGTTAACTGGGTATATCGCACCGCTAAAGCCTTTTACTTCAGATCCTTTTGAAAAGAGACCAGATTTCCCCACACCTGCTTTCTTGACGCTCCCATGGACCAGATTCGTTATGAGAGCATTTCCGACTTTCCCTTTCTTATCGGAAGCACCAATAACGGCGATGCCACCAGAGGGTTCGAAAAAGTTTCGAATTTCTTCTACAAGTTGAGTTGGTTTGGGCATTGGAATAGAACTTCCTACTAATCGCCTGTGACGTGTCCATAGATTTGCTCAATAATCTTAGTAAAGGCATGGTCAGGATTATTCACAATAAACACATCGGCGCTGGCAGCGTCAGCGAATTCTTCGGAGAAATGGATGATTCCCGCTACGGGGACGTGGAAGGTCTTGGTAAGCTTCTTTTCGACGTCATTGGCTTTATATTTAGGGAGGAGCTTATTCATTATGAGAAAGATCTTCGGGATTTCAAATTTCTTCGAGATAGTGAGCGTTACGGATGTTCCGAGATAATCCTGCTCATCTGGCCTCAGTATTACCAGCAAGATATCTGATAATGCAATGGAGAGAAATGTTTCCTCATTTAATCCTGGATGCGTGTCGATGAAGAGATAATCCAAGTTCTTCGCACCCATTATTTCACTGAATCCTTCACTCATCGTCGTAACTTCGTAACCTTCTCTTAAAACTTTCGTTATTTCATTAGCATCTAGTGCTGCGGGGAAGACGAATAATTTCCCATCCCCTGTTATCCCCAACTGTTTAGTAACATCTACCGCAACTGCGTCAATATCACACTTTTTGTACAAGAAGTCATTTAATGTGTTTTTCAATTTTTTATTGCCAAGTCCAAAGATAACATGTACTCCTGGACTTTGAATATCGGTGTCGATTACACCGACCCTTGAACCGTTCATTGCACACATGGTTGCAAGGTTGGCAGTAATATTCGATTTACCAGTACCTCCTCTGAAGGAATGCACTGAAATTGTTTTACCCATGTTAAGTCACCTCATTATTATTTAGAGTTAATTTCTATTTTATCCAAAGTTTTTCTTAGATTAAGTTTATGAAATCCAATTAATTTCTTAATCGGATCAATATACGCTTGATAACCGAGATAGTCCTCTTTTAGAACGGACATAATAACATCGTCGTGATCATTTAATGCGAAGTTGTGAAATAAATCTCGCCATTTATCAGCGTTCCCTTTGAACGCCTGGTTCGCTTCGCCAGACCTTATTTTCTTAACTTGATCTGCGATTCGTTTATAATAATCGGACTTCTCAATATCTTCGATCGTGTTTTTTACTTCTTTTTTATCCAAGCTTATTTCAAATTTTTCTGGCATAATTAATCATCTTTTTAATATTGTACGGGTTCAAAGCCAATAGATTCTAAAAATTTGCCATATAGATGAATAGCAAGTGTTAGAAACTCGCGATATTTATCTTGATTGTTTGAAATTAAATAGAAAAGTGCGCTCGCCCCAAAATGCACAGCGGCTTCATCGATATCCTCACTCTTAAGCTTGATTCCGCCTAATAACTCGTAGAGCCTTGATAATAATTCTGCAGATCCAAGCTCAGCGCACATCTCAATGGGTTTCTCAAGGATAGATTCGGCTTTGCCGAGATTTTTTTGAGTAATATACAGACTCGCCAATTCCAATATTGCGAAGCAAGCATGGCACATCGTATTGATGTTTTCATCAAAATAATCAATTGCTTTCTTGATTTCTCTTTCCGCTTGCTTCCAATCTTGACGTTTTACGTTGACTCTAAAAATGGTCAATTGGGTTTCGCCGAGCATGAAATTTTTGACGAGTTTATTCTTAATTTTTTTCGTGACTTTCATTAGGTCCTTAGCTTTCTCAAAAGCCTCACGATACCTATTTTCTTCAGCTAAAGCCATGACCATTTCATTCTGAGCCATAGATAAGACGATAAAAGCGGTCTCATCCTTCTTAATTGCATCTATTATTTTTTCCAACTCTTGATTTTTCTTCGCTACATCCTCTGATTTAATTTTAAGGATTTTATCAATATACATGTGATCCTGTGTTTCTAATTCTTCCTGTTTAAGGATATTCAACGTTTCTTTCCCTAAAAGCTGCTCATCCAAGGGGATTCTCAGAGCTTCGACAAGTATCTTGCTTTTTTCTTTTAAATCGCGGTGAGTTTTGTTGCTCCAGTATTTTTGATCTTCGGAGTATTTCTTGGCGAAAAATTCAAGCACGACCAATTCACTAATCGCATAAATTAATAGTTGATGGTTTTTTACCTTCTTGTGTGCAGCCAAATGAATATTAATATCAGCAAGAAAAGTCAGCACTTCAAGGTAATCGGGATCTTTTCTTTTCAGATAACGTTGCCAAGGTTTCTGTATTGATTCCTTTGCTTTCTTCTCCTCTTGGGTTTTCAAATATAGATCAATTTTCCGCTTCAGGAAATCAACATATAAGGAGCGGGTTAGTGTGGAATATTTAAGAAAATTGTCTTCATCAATATTTTTCCGGTCTTTAATCAAACTCTCAATTGATTTTTCGAGAATCTCAATCGCATCATTGTAATATTTAGTTGCTTTTGAGAATTCTTCAATAGTTTCATAAGTTGTTCCAATCTCTTCATTTGCTTTGCTGATCTTAAAAGATTTAATGAATTTATCTTTGATTTTCTTAGCCCACTTAATTGAGTCTTCTGCTGCCTCAATACTTTTCTTCCAATCTTCCATGATATCTTTTTGAGCAAAGGAAAGCGAAAGATAACTATCAGATAATGCCTCATAATCTTTCGTCTTCTCGCGTTCGAGCCCAGCAATCGCATCCATGAGTTTCGTAATATCTTTCTTAGAGCGCGGCGTCAGCCTCACCTATTCTATAACCCTGTAATTAATTTCAATTTGTAACTTTGTTCCTCTTTAACCTTTTGTTGTAAAATTTGAGTAGGACTAATACAAGGATCTCGATTATGATTCCATTGTAACTAGGTATTCATCGTTACATTTGGGGCACTCTGGTTCCTTTTTCGCCATATCAGGGGAAGATCTCCATGAACAATTCGGACATTCTACATCATTTAACTTTTTCATTAAGCGCCATAGTGGAGAATGTCCCGTTCCACAGTCAGGACAGATATTAACGGATACTAGTTCTTCTTCGGGACCTTCCCAGCCGCAGCGGGTGCATTTTTTCTTACTCATTTTTTGAACTCCTACCACAAAATCTATGATAAATTATATTAATTGAATCAATATACTTCTTTTTATTTAAAAAATTAATTGTGAATTGGTGAAGGAACATGTTAATTGGTGATTTAGTTACACGATGTGCGACGCAACCCCACATAGGAAGAAGAACTGCCATACTTTTTAAAGATCGGGTTTATACATGGACGCAAGTGAATGAAGCTGTAAATTCGCTTGCACATGCTCTTCAAGAAATGGGAGTTACGAAAGGGGATAGGATTGCACTGATAATGCGAAATTCAGATGCAATTATCCTTGCAGAATATGCGCTCTCTAAAATAGCAGTTGTCTGTCCTATTAATTACTTAATCTCTAAAAAGGAAATGGCATACATTCTGAATGATAGTGACGCAAAAATTTTGATCATCAGCAATAATCTCTTGCATAATATTGCCCATATTAAAGCAGAGTGTTCAAAACTTGAGAAAATCATAGTGTATTCGCAAGATGGAAGTGCGGTTCCGGAAGAGTACATCAACTTTGATGACTTGATAACGAACTATTCCAAGGAAGAACCTACCCCCTCAGAACCGTTGGATGACAGGGAATTGGCATATTTGATGTATACTGGAGGTACCACCGGCTTGCCAAAAGGAGTCATGCTCTCACACCATAATTTAATTATCAATAGCTTAACCTCATTGGCAACATATACCATTAAGATAGACCAAGATGAAAATCTTGTTCTATTAGCACTCCCCATCTTTCATGCAGCTGCAAATATAGGAGTTATACAGGCCATACTTGTCGGTAATACGATGGTTGTATTAGATGGGTTCGTAATTTCAAAATTTCTAGAAACGATGGTGAAATATAAGTGCATAGGTTTTGGTTTGGTTCCTACAATGCTTAATTTATTAATTAATTCTCCAGAAATTAAGAATTATAGAGATTATCTACCAAATATTAAATTAATAATTTATGGCGCCTCACCGATTGCCCCATCAGTACTGCGGCAAGCTATAGAAACCTTTCCGAACGCCGATGTATTTCAGTTCTTTGGTCAAACCGAGTACTCCCCCGTTATTACAGTTATGGACTCTCTAGATCATGAGAATGCACTGCTACCGGGAAACGAGTACCTATTAAGTTCAGCGGGGCGTGCTATGGGTGGGACCGATGTCAAAATTGTTGATATGGATGGTAAAGAGGTTCCAGTGGGTGAGATAGGAGAAATCATTTGCAGGGGGGATAGTACTATGCTGGGTTATTGGAAGCAACCAGAGAAGACAGCGCAGACAATCAAAGAGGGATGGTTATTTACCGGCGATATGGGGCGCATGGATGAAGATGGCTATATTTTTATAATGGATCGAAGGAAAGACATGATTATTTCAGGTGGAGAAAATATCTATACGAAGGAGGTTGAGGATGCCCTCTATACTCACCCTGCTGTACTCGAATGCGCCGTCATTGGGATCCCCGATGACCGTTGGGGGGAAGCAGTGCACGCCATAGTTGTTCTTCAGCGAGGGTATAAAAAAGGAGATAATGTGACCGAGGAGGAACTTATCGCCCATGTAAAAGATCAAATTGCCCGCTATAAAGCGCCGAAAAGTATCAAGTTCAAGCGAGATCTGCCGAAAAGTGCACAAGGAAAGATCTTAAAAAAGAATTTGCGTAAAAAGCACTGGGGCGGGCGTGAAAGGCGAGTTTCATAGTGATTCTGAAATAAATTACGATTATAACCTCTTTTTTTTACTTTCTTATTATTTGTTATAATAGGATTGGTTTATATTCTCAACATATACCGGATAGTTTTATTACTCTATTTAACACATATCGAACTCCCTTGGGATTTGACTCATTCAATCTTCCTCTACTTAACTGGCGGTGTCGGTGCTCTCTTATTAGTTTATTTGCTCTATTTGTGGATCTCAGAATTATTCATTGCCATTTATTCCATTCCATTATTATTTTTTCCAAAATCAAAACCCTCTTAATTTATTAATCAAAATATACATATCACAATTACCAAATAAAAGGGGAAGTAATATATGTTAATAGGAGATTGTGTCGCCCGCAACGCGCGGCAACCACACTTAAAAAAGCGGAAAGCGTTGATTTATAAGGACAGGGCTTATACATGGGAAGAATTAAATGAGGCAGCGAACTCGCTGACCCATGCAGTTCAAGATATGGGTATGAAAAAGGATGATAAAATTGCACTTCTTTTGTATAATTCAGATGCAATAGTTCTTTGTTATTACGGCATAACAAAGGTTGCTCCAGTTGTTCCAATCAATTTTATGCTGAATAAGAAGGAAATTGCCTTTATTATCAATGACAGTGAATCAAGAATCTTATTTATCAGTAATTCATTGTTATATATGATTGACTATTTGAAAGCAGAATGTCCAAAAATCGAAAAAATCATAGTTTATGATCAGGACGGCTCTGGAGTCCCCTCGAAATTTATCAATTTTGATGACCTCAGTCAAAATTATTCGAAAGAGGAGCCTATACCCTCTGAGCCAATTTCCAGTCGCGATATGGCGATGATTCAATATACCGGTGGAACTACCGGACTTCCAAAAGGCGTAATGCTGAGTCATTTCAGTTTACTCCATAATGGTCTTTGTGCTTGGTCCCATAATTATCATAATATGGACGTCCCTGATGAAAAGCTGAGAGTTCTAGTAGCGTTGCCGTTTTTCCACACTGGCGCTTCCGTTTCAGCATGGCAGGCAGCTCAATCAGGTTATACAATTGTTGTTCAGGATCGCTTTGTAATTAAGGAGTTCTTAGAAACACTGGTGAACGAAGAATGTATCGGCTTCGGCCTCGTACCTACAATGTTGCAAATGATGCTTAATTCTGAGGAGCTTAAAGAAAAAAAATACCGAGATTACCTACCAAACGTGAGAATCATTATGTATGGTGCCTCCCCCATTGCACCCTCAATCCTTCGGCAAGTAATTAAAACATTCTCTAACGCAAATCTTTTTCAGGTTTATGGATGCACAGAATTTTCACCAATAATGACAATGTTGTTGGCAGAAGACCATAGGCAAGCAATGGAAGGAAATGACTACCTTTTGCTCTCTGCGGGAAGAGCAATAATTAGCACCGATGTCCGAATAGTGGATCTGGATGGAAAGGATGTCAAACTAGGTGAGATCGGGGAAATAATCGGGAAAGGGGAGGGGGTAATGATGGGATACTGGAATTTACCAGAGAAAACACAGGCAACAATAAGGGACGGATGGCTCCGAACTGGTGATATGGGTTATATGGATGAAGAAGGGTATATCTATGTGGTGGATCGAAGTAAAGACATGATCGTTTCCGGTGGTGAGAATATTTATACGAAGGAGGTTGAAGATGCAATCTATTCCCATCCAGCAGTCTTAGAGTGTGCCGTCATTGGGATTCCAGATGACCAATGGGGCGAGGCAGTACATGCAGTCGTTGTCTTGAAAAAAGAATACAAGAAAGGTAAAGATATTACAGAGGAGGAACTCATTGCGCATGTGAAAGATCAAATTGCCCGTTATAAAGCACCGAAAAGTATTAAGTTCAAGCGATCATTACCCAAGAGCGCGCAAGGGAAGATCTTGAAAAAGGATTTGCGGAAAAAGCATTGGGAGGGCAAAGAAAGAAGGGTTGCCTAGACGAAGTATTCGAGAGATAAGCTTTAAAATACAAATGGTAAATAAAGTGTAAAAGATATGAAGGAATTAAGTGATAAAAAGAAAGTAAAACTTCTCAGGGAAAATATATTCATCGACTACGTCGCGATAATGGATTTTTTATTTAATAAACATCCCGATATCGCCCAAGATTTTTTTGCAAAACACGA
>JAEOSY010000139.1 GCA_016840125.1 Candidatus Helarchaeota archaeon
ATCTAAAACTGACACCCTCATTTCTAATTATTTAAAGAAGGAGAAGGGGAAAGAAAAAAAACTTCTAGGGACTAAACCTAGCGATATTGTTTGGCTTATTAATTCGGAAGCCCGTATTAAGAATGCGATTTTTAAATTAATAGAAAAGTCCAATTCTTCAATAATCGTAAGTCTTCCCACACTTGATACTGTATCTTACAACCAAACCCGCCAAGAGATTCTTTCAGAACTTCAATCGGTCATTAAAGAAAAAAAGAATAAAATGGATCTAACCTTAATTTGGGAACTACGGGAGGGGACCGCAGATGAAAAAATTGCTAATACACTGTCGAAATACGGTGCCAATATATACCGGTGGACACCTAGAGAATTAGAGGAAGAATTACCTTTGCCTTTTGCCGCTATTTTAATAGATAATTCGGAGGGTTTGATTGTTTTACAGAATAAAGCCCTTTCGACCCCAAAATTTGATCTAGCCCTCTGGATTCGCCACCCCGCCTACGTGGAACCATTCGAAAGTCTCATCCAATGGCTCAGGAAGGAGGCTTTCAAAAAATGGATCTGAAATTCTAATCATTCACACGTATTGAAAATATGCGCAAAACTGAACCGAAATCTTTAAGTTGCATCCCCTATTGAAGGTCATGATAGTATGAGCATAAATTTCTATTCTGCGCACCTGTTTTTCGGATTCCCCCTCTCATCGGAAGTCGGTGCCCAGCTAGCATCTGATACATCCTTCCAGAGTGCGGAGGCGAAAGCCGGCGTATTACTCCTTCACGAAGAGCTCGGAGAGTCCAAGACGAGTTATTACCTGCACCTCACTGAACTGTACTACTATATTTCATTTTCCTACCGAAGATTTCATTTACTCTCAGAAGATTTTTATGAAAGAAGACCTGTTTTCTTGGGCGGACTAGATAAGGCTATCGAAGCTCAGTGCAAGAGTTCAATTGGAGACGCCGTTACGTTTCCTCCCTCATATATGTATAGAAGGCTATCCTTTCAATCATACATGTTCTGGTTACGGAGTGGAGAAGAAGTATTCGTTATGTTTTTTTATGGTTTTGTACCTCAAACCGCCTTTGAGATGAAGCAGGTGAAGATCTTCCGGGACTTCCTTGCGCAGTACTTCCCGGAGCTATTTATTGAGCCTGAGGATAGTGACTTTCTGGAAATGCGCGAGCCCGTGGAGTTACGTGACCTGTTAGATAGTGACCGTTACGAGAACGGGTTCAAGGCGGATTTCAACGCCTACCTTGCCGCGCAAACCGACAGTGCGATCCAATTCGATTGGTATTGGTATGATGGATTCGTGCACGAAGGGCGCGAAGAGCCCCTCTGCTACTTCTACCTCCCCGACACCTTCCACCAGGTGGGCACCTCCTTCCATCCACCGCGAACACGCGTTAGTTTCCACCTGAATCCCCCCTATACCACAACTCAACCCCTCAAGGATATTTGTGATGCCCACGGTCTAGATTGGCAGCCCCCAGCCTTCCACCTCATCTTAGCCTATGAACCATCCCCTCCATCATTTTAAAAGACACAACATTTAAAAAGTTCAATCCCCTATAACATAGCTTCTTTCCTAAACCTTTCTTATCCTATTCAACCGGGGAGTTAGACACATACCAGCACGCCCCGCAGAGAAAACCTAGACGGGGAGTGAATACGCCACCTATCGTATTCAGTAAGGTGGGTGGAGTCAGGCGAGGATAGAATTGAGGTTGTGGGTTCAAAGGATTAGAGGGTTCGTTCTCCATGTTCATGATCCCTACGGTACGTGCCGTACTTCTATTTTTCCTTGCCTAGCACTTGGATGAGTGATTGAATTATGATGTTGAAGAGTTTGGCTGGGCAGCCCCGCGAGGTGCAGCTCCAGCTGTTGGATGGCACTACACATACTTTCCCTACCAGCGCAAAGTACGCCGTACGGGAAATCTTCCTCCAAATCCCGGACGACACCATCAAGACTGAATTCCTTAACCTGCTTGCGACGTATGTACAAATCAGACAATCCCGAGATCTTACGAATCGAGATCTTAAGAAATATATGAGCAAAAGCGTGCTTTAAAAAAGGAAGATCCCCCTTTCATCATTTAGAATGCTCACACTAAGCTTGGATCTTCTCTAACTTTAACCTCAACCTAGAATGCATGAATCTACTCTGGTTCTGATAGTCCGAATATTTATAGTTACAGCTCCACCGTGACACCTTGATGATAAGTGGACCATTTGAAAAAGTAATGGGAGGCGTTCTAACGATAAGATCTCGGGGGTGAAGTGTGGGGGCACATCCTACCTCAAATCCGATTTCTTTAAACTCAAATAACTTATAATTCCAATTTCTTTCCACATGCAGCACAATAGGTGGCATCGGATGGTAGTGGGGTACCGCAATGGATACAATACTTTGAACCCTGTGCCTCCATAACATTCTCTGGAAAACAGGTTTTCAAAAAAGTAGCAAGTTGGATAACCTCTTCCTTAATCAGGGAACCAAACATCCAAGCCAAGAATCGAACCTTCTCAGAAAGGATGACCTTTTGCATACCACGATGAGGTCTAATCTGAATTTCAAGCCATCGCCGCGTCTGTCGATCGGTCCAAAAAAAGGCATCCCAGCCAGCATAAGAATTAATATAGGTCTCAGGAATTTCAGTTTTTATTCTAAATTCATTTCGTTCCAGCCACTCCTTCGCCTTCTTGAAAATTTTACTCGCAGAAACTCCGAGATAAAACTCCTCTTGATACTTATTCACTCCGATACTCTTCATCCCTACAAGGATAAGCATCTCTGGATCATACTAACGGCAATACATCGGGTGTGAAGTGTGATGGGCAGCCCCGTTTTGTGAAAAGGGGGAGGGGAGGAGGGAATAATAAATTTCAACAAAAGTAGAGGGACTTGCCTGCCATCCTTCACATCCGACTCGCACTGGAGGTATTAAGTCAGTACTTCTTTAAAAAGTTTATTCTTAAAGCCCTTACCCTTTTGTGCGATGCATTATTGGGGGTTTAGGGAAGACCGAGAGAATTACCATTGGAAAGTCGTGTGAAAATGGATAAGGTCGCAGTTTTTTGGCAAAAACCATCATAAAAAAATAGGGGGACTCCGCCTAATTGAAGATTATAGTCAACCGCCTACCAAAGATCTGCTTGAGAATATGGTCGAAGAACGGGTGGCGATCCAGCGCCTTGAGAATCAGGCGGATCTCCTTAGTCAAAAACCGTCCATCTTTGTAAATGCAGTCATTAATAAATTTCTCGATTAGGCTGGAAGGGATACATCGTAACTCTACGAATTCAGACTTTTTATCAGAAACAACCTGAATGATGGTCGAAGCTATTTCGACGGGGCGTAATTTTTTATAAGTTCCCCATCTCCATTTTTCACCCAAGCGCCGAAAGTCCAAGAGAAATTTTTCAATTTCATTATAAAGAAGGACGCGCTTCGTAATTTCTGCTTCAGACCACTTTTGAATATTACTTATTTGTTTTTAATGACATAAGCATTTTTGATCGATGAATATTCATTACCGAAATTATCCATTACAGTTAATTTTACCTCGTGTTGGCCAATTTTATTAAAGAACTGTGGAACAATTGGAGCGTGCACCTCTTTTTTACCATCAATTGTCCATTTTAAACTGACAATGATTCTGTCTGTACTCAAATAGGATGTTAAATATAGAAGGGCGGTGGTACCTTTGATCATTGGATTGGGTATAATATTGAAATTGAAATAGATATCCCCTCGTTTAGTGGGATCGGGTTTATTAGGAAAAGAAATCCCTTTCCTATCGGCTTCTCTAATAAGATTGGTTGGGGTTTGATGTAATTTATGCAATATTTCTAGATGTGCCTTTGCAGTCCGCTCTAATTGATCCGGTAGTACTTTATCGGCGGTATCTTCAATGGTGTGATAGAATATTCCCTTTCCAATCATCATGATACTTGGTACTTTTGCCGCAACTAATGGCCCTAAATCTGAATAGGGACCCGCCACCGCGGAAACATGCATTGCAGGAAATAAATGGTATTTAAACACCGCATCTGAGAGGAACTCGAAGAGAACTTGGTTATCCGTAGTAAATAATCCCTTGGCTTCATCTAATTGCGTTCCAATAACATTCCGTGAGGGACTCGCGAGAGTGAAGCCCTTCGAACCAAAACCATCAACCATGCAATAAGTGGATATTTTATCGAACCATTCGTGATGCGTTCTGGCGAATTCTATCACCCCAATCGATCCCACTTCATGCCCTGCGAATCCAGCGAAGACCATGGTTTTTTTTCTGTCCTTTTTTGGAATTTGGCTGAAATAATGCGCAATTTCCAGAAATCCTGCGTTGCCACCTGCGTTATCAATGGCTCCATCAAACCAACTGTCAATGTGAGTACCAATAAGGATGATTTCATCTTGTTTTGTACCTGGTAAAGTTCCAATTAAATTGTCAGTTGGAGCAGGTTTAATACTTGTTTCTAGCAAAATACTTGCTGTCAATTGTTCCTCCGATTGCATTAACGCTTTCAGATATTGACCCGGTTCTAATCCTATATACAAGGAAGGAATGCTACCACTTTGAAGATCTGTATCTTTAAATGTTTGATGACGGGTTGCGTATTCCGCAAAAATAGTGCCTGGGGGTGTATCATGTATTCCAATGAGCCCAAGTGCTCCCTTTTTTCTTGCCCGCTCATAGGCGCGGAAAAAATCCATGGTAGGAAAAAAATTCATCATACGAAATGAATCTACAACAATAATTTTTCCTTTAACTTCCTTTCGCTTGAATTCCTTCTCTGTCCCTAAACCCACATAGACTAATTCTGCCTCAATCCTCCCCACTTCGGCTGAATTGGAATGCCAAGCAGGTAAGCAATTAATTATTGTTTCATTATTCGGGAGAGAGTCACATTTGACTGTCAGATCCCATTTGGTGGGGGTATATAATAACATTTCAAAGGGCTCTAAGCGCGTATCCTGAAGCCCAAATTCATCAAACTTTTTAAGAATGAACTCTGCAGTCTGATGTGCTTCAGGAGTACCTGGTCTGCGCCAGCCTATCTTAATAAAATCCATCATGGACTCATATAGCTGAGAACCTGAAATCTGATCAATGGTTTTAATAATAAATCCCTTCTTAAACTGCTATGTCATTGAATATCAAGATTTTTTCTTGATATCTGCTTGCCAAACAAAAAGCGATTATATTCCTGTTCCTTTATGCTTTCAAGATACTCTTTCGGGGTTTTTAAAGTCACAATTCATCCTCTCATAAGGTGAGCATATATATTCGGGCAAATGGCGATTGATATTTATCTCTTATTTGATTTTATTAATTATTTTACTAACTAATTTAGGGTGAAACCTATACTCTTCTACATGAGTTTGAATATTTTTCAGAAGATTTAGCGTATCCTTTTTATTTATTCTACCGAGTTTATAAGATTTTAAAATAATTCCCAAAGTTCCTACAACTTGAAATCCTTCAGATTGCATTACAATTCTTACTTTATTTTCATTCGCTAAACAATATGATACATTAAAATCTTTCGCCAAGACAATGATAGAACTTTCCCCCTCATGAATACTATATTTTTTCATCATCGCCGTAACTTCATTTTTTTCAACCTGTTTTACTATAATTAGCTCTTTTTGTAAAAAATCTTTTAGGACAAATGCATCCTTTTTTTCTAAGGCTATTCCTTGCGTAACAGTTTCATTGTAAACAATATCCGAAATATAAATCCTTGAAAATTGATCTTGTAAAAGTTCTAGTCTATTTAATTTAGAAAGATGAATAAGAACATCGGAATCACTTACTGCCAAAAGCATAAGTTAATTCCTCATCTAATTCCTTTTTCCCCAAGTCCAAATATATTCTATTTTTTGCTAGAATTTCTTGCATTTCTCTATAAGATATTTTTAAAATTTCTGCAGCTTGGCGAAGGCTCAATTTTTGTTCCCTATAAAGCTCAAAAACGAGTAAAATTAAAATCTTACTTTGTGGATCATCCTCTAAATAAGGTCGCAATTGAGGAGGAATTTCAAATTTAATGGAGTTTTCCATTTAAATAACCTAATATTTCATTTATAATTAACATTCTTTTAAATTAATAAATCAATCTTTATTTTTAAGTTTGACGAACGTTCTTAAAAATTATCCTACAGCTACTGCTTTGGCACCACTTTTAGTCACATTGACTTCCTTTGAATGGGGAAATCATCCCCCATATACACAAAATCCCTTCTTAAACTGCTATGTCATTGAATGTCAAGGAATAACACCTAATTTAAGTTTTTGAAAATAAATTCTTTCTTACCTTACATGAGGGTTTTGTATGACCGAAAAGTCTTCTCCAACTCACTCCTATATTGGAATCGATCACATGCTGACTAAGGTAAAAAGAGTTTTAATTTCTGGAATCGGCGGCGGTGGGGATGTTTTAACTGCGTTGCATGTTCGATGGGCTCTTGAGAAGATAGCTCCCCATATTGAATGGGTACAAGGTGGCATTACAGGCGCTGATATCAATCATTTTGAACACCTTATTAAGTTAGATGAGACTTCCGCTTGGGTTACAGAAAAGAGCCGTAGCTCGCCACCTCACAGATTAATCGAGACCGATATTGCGGAACACCTCCAAGAAAAAATTTTCCTCCTCTCCTGCTATCACGGGATCCAAAACATGGTCCAGAGTTTGAATAAACTAATTGAGTTCAAGAAGATTGACATGGTGATTTTTATTGACGGTGGTACGGATTCCCTTACTTTTCAAGGGAGTTCAGTCATTTCCCCCGTTGAAGATACGATGGGTTTAGCTGCAATTGGATTAGGAGAATACTCTAGTATTTTAAAATACAGAGTTGCAGGTGTTTCGGTGGTTGGTAGCGATGGAGAAATGATGCTGGACGAAATCGGGAATCAATTACTAAAAATATCTAAAAAAGGGGGGTACCTTGGAGGAACCTTTTTTCCAGTTGAACGTTTAAAAGAATATGCCGGACTTATAACTAAAATACTCAAGAATCATCCTACGGCAACTGCTCTAGCACCACTTTTGGTTACACTAACGCCCTTTGAATGGGGAAAATATCCACCTTATACCCCTTTTACAAATGGATTTCAGCTCGCTACCTTTCTCTTCGATGCCCAAATTGCATCTAATGTGGGGAATGATTTTACTTCATTAATTTTTGATAAATCCTCTCGTAAAGATGCAAAGAAAGCTATTTATGAAGCCCTTAAACAAAATCCACGAACGAAGGTTTGATTAATCTGTTGGTAAAATGATTGTCGCCTCTGTTCCTCTACTAAAAACACTCTTGATTGTAAGCTCGCCGCCATGTTTTTCAACTATACCGCGGCTAATTGATAAACCAAGTCCCGTCCCTTTCCCGACACCCTTCGTGGTAAAGAAAGGTTCGAAGATTCTTGTAATGTCTTCATTTCTGATCCCCTTACCATTATCTTTTATCTTTATTTCTAATTTGTTCTTATTCCTCCCTATTCTAACAACAATTTGAGGTTGGCGTGAGATTACCTCGAGAGCATCAATTGAATTTTCTATAAGATTTTGTATAACCTGTGAGATCAACGTCTGATCCCCTTTAATACTAACATCCTCTTGTATTCCCAACGAAATCTGAATATTACTTTCTTTTAATTGCTTTTTTAATGCGGGATAATTCATTATTTCAGTTAATAGAGTGGAAATTGAAAATATCTGCTTTTTTATTTCGATTTTTCTTGAAAACTGAAGGAGATCTTTAACAATTTTTGCACAGAATTTCACTTGTTTCTTTATATCTAATATCTCTGAACGCAATAGGTCTGGATTCGGCACTCTATTTTCTTTCTCAAGAAAATTTTCTAGATATTCAGCGGTCAAATTGATATTCGCTAAAGGCGTATTGAGTTCATGAGCTACACCCGCTTCTAGTTGACCTTCTGCCGCCAGTTTGCTTTTTTCTTGAATTTGTTCCTCAGATTCCTTCAGTTTTTGTTCAGCCAGTTTACGGGCGGTAATATCTTGTATTCGGGCCTGAATGAATACACTATGTCGAAATTCAATTATAGAAGCTTCTAAACTTACCCACAACAAACTCCCATCTTTTTTGTGAATTAAAAGCTCCACCGGTTCTGTAATGCTCCCTGTTAATCTATTCTTAGCTTTTTCTACTAGAACAGATGATATTTCTCCAAGACTATTTCCTATTAGTTCTTCTTTTTCAAAGCCAAAATACTGGATAGTTGCAGAGTTGCACTCTCTAATCGTACCGCTGATATCCATCAATATTATGGAATTTGGCGAATTTTCGAATAATTCTCGATATTTTTCCTCCGATTCTGTTAATTTTAATTCAGCTTCTTTTCGCTCTGTTATGTTTCGGACAATTCCCTGGATATATTTATTTCCACCTACCTCAATGAAGGAAGCTTGAATGTCGACCCATATGAAATTTCCGTCTTTTGTAGAAATTTGAAGTTCTAGTGGATCCGGAACCGTACCTTTGAGTAATATTTCAAACATCCTTATTAATAAAGGAAAGTCTTTAAACTGAATTATTCCTTTCATATCCTGAAAGTTCTTTCCAATTAATTCCTCCTTACTATATCCTAAATATTGAGACGTTACATGATTACAGTCAATAATCTCTCCTTTATTGTTTGCGAGTATTATTGCAAATGGGGTTTTTTCAAATAGATGCCGATATTTTTCCTCGGATTCCTTTACTTTTTGGATCGCAGACTTTTGTTCAGAAATATCTCTCAGAGTGATAAGATAGCCATCAACATTTCCTTCCTCGTTGTAATGCGGCTTGGTTGAACTTGCTAGCCAAATATAATAGCCCTTTTGATGTAATGCCCTAAATTCAACTTCTGGAGTGCTCCCAACTCTATGTTCCTTAGCGGATTTCCAAAAAGTATCTAACAACTTTTGGACATCATCCGTATGGATGAATTTACTCACAGCAATCAGATCATCCCCCAGTATCTCCCTCCCTACCAACTTAGTGAATTGGGGGGATTGATAGTGCAATTTTCCATCAAATCCTATAATCACCACTGCATCTTTCACATTTTCGATTATATTCCGATATTTTTTCTCGGATTCTTCCAGCTTTTTCTCCATTAGCTTACGGACTGTGATATCATGTGCAATCACGTTAATAGCTCGCTGTCCTCTATAAGTAATAAGACCTGCTCGAACTTCTACCTCTACTTTGCTCCCATCTTTCTTTCTATAGAGTTGTTCTCCAAGAAAACTGCTTTGCTCTTTCAGAATTTGGTGGATCTTCGCATCTACAACCCGCCGTTCTTGTGCAACAATATCATATATTGATAGTTCCTGTATCTCCTCTACGGAATACGCAAATAAATGCTGAAATGCATAATTAGCCTTCAATATTCGACGTGTTTTAGGCTCAACAACGAACATGCAATCTGAAGTTTTACTATTAAGAGTTTCTTCAATTAATATCTTTTCAGTAATATCTCTACTCACAGAAAGTAATCTTTGTTTCCCATCCGTCCCTGTAAATACTTTTCCCCTTGATTCAATCCAAATATATTCACCATTCTTCTTCTTAAATCTAACTTCAGCTATTGCCTCACTTCTTTTGAATATTTCTCGAAGATAGGTTTTCAGTTTATCATGATCACTCGGATGTATTAAATCGCGCGCATTTATATTCCTTACATCATCAAAGAAGTATCCCACCAGTTTTGAAAATGAATTATTCACGTATTCATAGTTAAAATCTGAATTTATTATAGAAATCGAATCAGACACATTTTCCGTAATGAGGCGGTACTTTTCCTCAGATTCTCCGAGTTTATCTTCTGCCTGCTTTCGTTCAACGGCAGCTCCTATAGCTTGAGACGAAATCTGAAGGAGTTTTATATCAGTATTACTCCAATGACGCGATTCTTGAATTTGATCTAAACCTATAAACCCTAAAGTCCTGGTTGAACCTAAAACCGGGAGTAACAAAAGCGATTTGATGCTCTGTCCCTTTAATATTTCCTTTTCCGCTTTATCTTCATCGGAAAGTTCCGATATATCTCCAACATTAATAATTTTTCCCAGACAGAGTTTCTTCATCCATGATAAAAAATGCTCAATAAAAAGATTTTGGAGATTATTTTTTTGCGGAACGACTCCTTCAGCACACCATTCATGAGTATTATTTATTTGAGTTTTATCATCGCTAAGTAGGAATATATATGCCCTACTTGCATCACTTAATCTACCTATATCGGCAAGAGTTTTATCAATTGCCTCGTTGAGTTTTTTAACACCAAGAAACCGTGAAGTTATTAAGGAACCTACTTTCTCCAACTCAAAACTTTCTCTTAGGGCTTCCTCAGCTAGCTTCTGCTTTGTAATATCCTGTACTATTATTTGTATTAATCTCTTTTGTCTTAAGTGAATTATAGCACTTTGAAACTTAACCCAAATAAAATTTTTATCCTTCAGATTAAGTGGAATTTCGATTGAATCTAAACTAAATCCTTTCAATATCGCCTCATGGTAATGCTTTAGAACTCCAGAATACTCTTGAGAACTGAAGAATTCAAGAAAATTCTTTGATATTAACTCTTCTTTCTTAAATCCCAACATTTTTTCGGTAATTGGATTCAAATTTATAATAAATCCATCCAAATCCACCAATAATGCTGCAAAAGGTATATTTTCAAAGAAAATTGGATAAATATCTTCAGCTTCTGTCATATTATCTCATTCCTTTTTCTATCAGGTCAGTACTAAAGAATTTTTTTATCTGGAGTTTAAATAAATTAAGTTTTAGAAATTTCTGAATAATTAAAAACTCTAACTTGAGATTGAGGATCTGAAAATCCCAATTTTTCTAAAAGTAAAATTAATTCAGCAAAGTAAATGCCTCTCGAAGAGAGATTATAAAGGTTTTCTTCTTTTACCAGAATATTCCCTTGAACTAATTTATTCATATGGAATGCAAGAATTGAGGAGCGGTCCACATTCAATTTTTTAACTATTTTGTTAAAATTTAAACTATCTTGTGCTTTCAAGAGCGATATAATGTTTTTTCTTAAAGGATGCGATAACAATTCAATTATATTGTGAAAGACGGGATTTATTAAAATCGAAAAAGCGTCATGTAATAAAGACTGGTAATTTGTTTTCACAAAATCATCACTATCTATGAGAACAATCAAGGAAAAATTAGAAGAAATTATATCTGATTGTAAATATATAAGAAATTGCTTAAAATCAATCCACTCATGGATCTTTAAAAGTTCCTCAATTCCTTTTAATATTATAGTTCCTTTCTCATTTTGATTCACAAAATCTTCAATAACAGATTTAATCATATATAGTTTGGTTGGGGCAACCGTATTCTCATCCGCTTCATGAGTCAGCCAAAGGGGTATTCCTTGACTAATCTTTAAATTATTGATAATTTTTTTTGGATCTCCATCTGATATTACTAAAACGGGGCTATTATAGTTGTTTAAATCTCCCATTTTCAAAAATTCACTCTTTTCTAATTTTTGAACGCCTTCTGGAATTACTAGATTAGTCCTTAATTCTAATTCCGATTCAACTTCTCTTATTTTTGATTTTAATAGAGCAAATTCAAATGGTTTTAATATATAATCATAAGCACCAGCTCTGGTTGTTTGGACTGCAGATTCGATTGTTCCATAACCTGTTATTACAATAATCATTGAAGTACAACCTGTTCCCCTGATTTCATTTATCAAATCTACTCCTGATAATCCTGGCATCTTTAAGTCCATTAAAATCAGATCAAATTGGTCTTCATTTAACATCAATATTGCTTTTTCACCAGAGATTGCAGTGACTATTGAATGATCTTCCAAACTTAAGATTTTTTCCATTTTAGCTAAGAACGTCTCATCATCGTCAATAACCATTATTCTCATACTGAAAATCCCGGCTTTTTCATTTATACTAATAAAAGTCCTTTCTTATTTTACAATTATTAGGTTCATTCAATTTAACTTAATTCAATTGAACTTACCTAAAAATAAACTAAAGAAAAACAAATTAGAACGGATTTTGGAATAATTTGGGTTATCAATTCATTTTGAGTCATTTTGGTTAGACTTAACTCAATTTAACTTTTTATTTTAAATATCACCGACTATCTACTAAGTACAAGGCATCGCTGGATTAAAAAAATGAAAAAAATTGATAAAAATGGTTGTTCGAGGAAAAATGATGAAAGCTGAGGATAAAATAATGACTCATAAAGAAAGATCCGTATTTAAAATCATTGTTGGTGGTGATGGTGGAATTGGAAAGACCACTCTTTTAAAAG
>JAEOSY010000140.1 GCA_016840125.1 Candidatus Helarchaeota archaeon
TATTCACTATAAAATTGATGGATTCGTGCGTGCATATTATTTTTTCTGAGGTATGTTGATTTTATTGGTATCTCCTTCATCTATTATGTTTTCATTTTCTTGTAGTTTGACCACATTATTCCGGGTGTATTTATTCAACCAAAAATGCGCTGTTTTTGACTTTCCCTCGGATCCTGTGAACATTCGTCCATCAACATGGTTGTTACTATACTCGTCTGGAGATTTGATTGTTAATCCACTTAGGTCATTATCTTTCACAAGGTTATAGCTTGAACTTAGATCAAAACCGTCACGAATATCACTACCCCATAAATGGACTCCATAGTATGCGGTTCCAGAAATAATGTCTTCAACAACTTTTGTTTCATCATTTTTTCGAATCAAAATGCAGTCAGACCCATCCTCAAGGTGAATATGATTATTCTTAATGATACATTCTCCAAGTTTACCTGCACCTTCCCGGTACATTGATTGAACATATACTGCAATACCGCAGTAATTCAACTTGTCACATCTGATCTCATTACCAGAAATCACGACTGTTGTCCCAGATCGAGGAGCTCCGTAGGCTCCAAGAGCCTGTATCCCGATTCCAGCATAATGTCTTGAGGGGGCATATGAACCGAATACCTCGGAGACAACAGTGTTTCCCTCAATATGAATACTCGATGAATCATAATTGTCTTGAACCACTATACTTCCTGTATTCATGTTTCGTATAACATTCTTACGAATCACAACCTCACCGAGCATACTGTTCACATGTATCCCATAACAAAGATAGCTCTCACGACTGTCTGGATCAGGACGATATTCTGGGTTCAACACCTTTCTCCTTGGTATAAACCCTCCCTCATGATATCCTAATGCAAAGTCTAGATAATTTCCCTCAATTAATACACCACCGGGAAACTGTCCTTTATCGAAATCAGGGCTCCATGCAGTAATCCCGATAACATAATCTCCAATGTTGGGGTATGATTGTCCTCTCCCTAATCCACTAGGAATAGTTATTCTGTTATCACGGACTACTACGCTATTTCCTCTTGAAGCTACTATACAACTTCCATTAAAGTCCTGAAAGTGAAGATTTTCTAATACAACGTCTATCCCATTACCATCAACTTCGATGAGCCAATCTAACTCACTGGGAAACTTCCAACTATTTTCAATAATCTTAGTAGAAGGTATGTCCTCTTCTCTTCCCTCACCACGGATAATGACACTTTTCCTTATCTTTATGACTGTATAGCCTGTTCCCGGACCAGCATTTCGTAGTTTTGTTTCTGCTAACCTGAATTTTCCTCTTTGAATTATTTCATCGTAGTTATCTACAGCGTTTTGGATGGCTCGTGAATTGAGTTCTGGATCAGTGTGAGCGTCAACAGTTATTGTTTTACCTTGTTTCGCTGAGTCGGGAGCATACTGTTTTAATTTAACTGGCATCTTAGATTTTGAATTCTCCCAGTAATGATTGTAGAGGTCTTCACCCCATGGTCCTAGCCCTCTTTCAGCGGTGGTAAACCCGGAGTAATCAAATCTGTCTCCAGTTGGAAATGATATAGCATTTCCAGCGTCCGATATGAATAGATACACATCCTTCCGTTCATGGACTTTAACCATTACATCTGGGACCTCATCTCCTAAAGCGAGAAGATGTTTATCCTCGAACGCAATAGTTGGTCCAGACAAATCACTCTGTTCGATAACCCTGACCTTTACCCCTCTCTCAACCGCATTCAATAGAGAGTCCACTGCGATTATTGGATACTGGTCTATACAAAGCCATACATAATCAACTGCTTCATTGATTTTTTCATCGATAAAATTTAGGAATTCCATGAAATTATTGACATAATGATACTTTGAGAGCTCGGGTAATCGTTGTTTAAAGATTACTGGAATATGTAAAGCGTTATGAGATATGAAATATTCTCTATTTTTAGTAAAAAACTCCATCTCACCTATTAAGTCCAAAATATGGAGACCATACCCCGTGACGTGGTAATAATTATTCAAGTCCTTTTGGATTAATTTAGAGTCACTTAATCGTGTGAGGTGACGGCTAACCTCTGGTGAGATCAGCTCCAGTTTTTTCGAGATTTGTGTTACTCTTTCGGGCTGTTCCTTTAATAAAAGTAATATTTTATGTCTGATATCGTTGGATATCTCGAATAATGTATCATAGAGCTGATCAGCCTTTGGACTGGTCATTGATCCCATTTTATGTGTCTATTACCGTGAATTAAAACAGATCATCAAAAATCGCTTGGACTTTAAGAATAATTCCTTTCTTGGTAGTATTGTTTTAATCTTGGTTATATCCGATTTAGGGTGTTCTTATTTCGTTTTTTGATTTGACTTTCTATGCACATAACAAAAGGTGAAATGAATGAAGTATGCAAAGTTTTGGGAGTTCCGTCCAGAAGACATGGACGAAGCCGTAGTAGTATGGGGAAACTATCTCGAAGAAAGCAAGAGAACCCCAGAGAAATATCCAAGATACCTCTACCCACCACATGGATTTGGAGACATCACTAAAGGCATCTCAATAATGGAAGCTGACAATGAAGAACAGCTCATTAACTACATGTTAGCGCTCTCACCACCAATAAAAGTCAAGTTTGTACCACTCGTTGATAGCTCAAAAACTGTTGAAACTTATCTAAAACTGAAAAAATAGAGTAAGGGCAGTAAATATAATGAATGAACTTGAAAAAAACCGCTTTTTATTAAAAATCAATTATTTGAGATGAGAATATATGAGAAAATGGAAAAGAATTGGAATTTTCCTTTTTATGGGAATCTTGATGGGACAATCATTCTTCACTATTCAAGCTGAAAACGAGTATGGCCTGAAAAAAATCCTTGAAAA
>JAEOSY010000141.1 GCA_016840125.1 Candidatus Helarchaeota archaeon
ATTCTCTCACTGGTGGAGGATGAAATTACATGTCTGGATGCGGAGGGCTGTTATCTCTATAAAAAAGTCCCAATAATAGAAGTAGAGAACCCGGCAGGACCCACCAACGCTGCTAAGGAAGTGCCAAAAGTTTTAAAAAATTACCCAATTGTTGTTGTACGTACACATGGTGTTTTTGCCAAAGGAAGTTCATTGATCGATGCGCTCCAAAATGTAACTGGTGCTGAACAATCCGCAATGCTCAGATATTATACGCTACTTTTAGGAAAACCTTTGAAAAGAGATCTTTCAAAAGAAAAGCATTTTTCAGAGTGGTAACGGGAAGCTTCTTGAATGGAAACGAAAATAAACTCAGCTATTGATTGGGGAAAAAGGGAAAAGACCGCGGGGGTTTTATTGACCGTCATTACAGCATCGCTTATTGGAGCTGAATTAATTCTATATGCATTTATCAATGTTGCATGGGAAATTAACTTAGTTTTTGCAATCTTGTTAGTGCTTGGGGGACTCATTGGTATTGGAAATGCCCGGATGGGGAGCATTATATTAACCCTCATCGGACTCCTTTTGCTTACATTTGGAATACTCTATACAATTACAGGCAACAATATATTTTTCTTATACACCCCTTGGTTTTTCATCTGGGGACGCGGTTTTTCGCTTGAAGGGATTCTTAGTTTAGTAAGTGCATTGCTTATTTTGGACGGTAATAGAAGAGAGGTATAATTTTATCATTCATTTCAGACGGTTTTATTATATTAGGTTTTCTTCAAGGTCATTGTTTCATTTTCACCAATCCATTTAAGGAAGGTTGCGAGGATGAGCAATTCTTGATCATCTAATCCATGACCTGCATTATTTAAGAGAAGTGCATGTTCCTCTGGAATGCTTGCTAGTTGTTTATTTAATTCAAAAGATATATTAGGCGGAAAATACACATCCTTCTGACCATGTATTAGATAAACACGATTTTTATTATATTCCGGATCACTTTTTAAATATAGAGAAGGGGATACCTCGGGGGTCTTATCTTTTCGTCTGGTTCTAACCATTATCCATCGGAAAAATTTCCCGATCGAGAAGGGATGGAACTTCACTTCACCAAAGGCGGCAATTGAATGAAAAACACTCATTCCGACCACCATTGCTACTCGTTTATCTTCATAACACTTTGTTAGAACTGTGGTACCACCTAGAGATGTACCTATGCAACATATTGCCCCCATCCGGACATCACTTGCAGCACACACGGTATCTACCACAACTCGGGCATCATCAAAAAGCTGAAACCGATCATTCAGTCCTTTCCCAGCCTCCCCATGCCCCCGTTGATCAAACGAAAACGTCACATAGCCTACATGTGCTAAAGGAATATGAAACTTCTCACTTGACTCCTTTTTGTTCATAAAACCATGGAAAAATACTACTGCGGGTCTGGGTTCGGGATATCTTCTCCCTTCCGATGTTGCGATTGTTTGTGAAATCGAGCGATAAAACACACCTACTGACTTCACCCCATCCTCAAACTCAATCTCAACCCGCTCAGCTGTCACGGTGTTACGTGAGAGATTCTTAATGTGATGTTTAGGACTGTGGATGCCGCTTTTAAGCAATTCTATTCCTACCAGTGTGGCGATGATACCATAAATTATGCTTAGGAGGATGTTGGCTCCTGTAACTAGCAAACCAAAAATAAGTATGCCACTTATAATGACGAAGGCAGGCAGAATTGCGAACATAATCTTGAGATTCATATTTTGTATTATCTTACCTGTGAAAAAAAACCTATCTATATTCAAAATTTTAAAATAGCTCTTTTTTAATTCTTATGATATACATAAAAGCGGTGAGTTCTATCGAGTACCATGACACGCCGATTCATTATAATGATAAAAAAATTAACCACTTTATCCCGATTGAGGCGCAATGTAAATATCTGAGAGTTCCTAAGGTTGAGGAGCTGGAGGATCTCCCAACACTTTTAAATAAGGTAATAAATTCACCTTTAAACTCTTTATCTCTTCGTGAGTTGGTGTTAAAATACTATGAGACTGGTAAAAAAGTCGTCTTGATGGTTGATGATCACACTCGTCCTAATCTCCACACTCCTATCATTCTCCCCTTACTTTTAGAGAAACTGGTTTCATATGGTGTTAATGAACAAGATGTGTATCTTTTCATTGCCACGGGATCACATTCACCCCCTAATGATGAGCTGATACGCACGAGAATTTTGCAAGATCAATTTGAGGTTTGGAAAGATCGGATATGGCTTCATGATTGTGACATTAAGGAAAAACATCAAGATCTAGGACTATCTGCCCTAGAAACGCCGATAAAGATAGATAAGAGAGTTCTATCTGCTTGTTTACGAATTGCCCTTTCCGATTCTGAATACCATTATTTCGCCGGGGTGGCCGGCTCGGTAAAATTCTTTGTGCCCGGAAGTGCCGCACGTAAGACGATAAGATTCAATCACTCCCGAATCTTTGATCTCAACACTGGCTTCAAACCTGCATGTCGGATGGCCAATATCGAAGGGAATGTATGTATTCAGGATATTAGAAACATGGTTGAAATCATAAAAAGAGATCATCCAATCTTTGTGATAGATGCAATAACACATAAGGGGAAAATTGTTAATATATTTGCAGGGGACATTATTGCAATTCATAACAATGCAGTCCAAAAACTCCGTACTATTAGAGATGTTACCATTTCTGAAAAGGCAGATTTAGTAATAATAACTAAACCATCAGTAAATTTTTACCAAGCAGGTAAAGGATATGATGCAGCTAGCCATGCGGTAAAGGAAGGGGGAAGTATCCTAATTTTAGCTGCATGTCAAGATGGTTTTGGTCCTCAAGATTACCTAGACACCGTAAACGAAGTTCGAGATAAACCGTATCTCGAAGCAATGCGTTGGATTATAGAAAATAAATGTTCCAATGTCACTTTTGAAGTTGGAATTCAAAATGCGGTGGAATTATTTAAAATTCTTAAAATGACTGATGGCAATCTCTATGTATATTCTGAACTAGATCACGTAGTTCTCAAGGAGAATTTTCGAGTTAAACCTTTGAAAAAAGAAAATTCAGTTAGAGAAACATTGAGACGATTCGTTTCATTATTTCTTAAACAACATCCTGACCCTTTAATCTATGTTTTTGAGGATTACAATCTATTAGCAAAGGTATCTTAAAGTTCAAGGCGGGATTCCACAAGACAAGGATTCCCTTTTCCCTTCTAAAAAAAAGAAGGTTTTTTTACTGTGGTAAGTAATTTAGTCAACCTAAGTTAGGATGACCAGCCCGTTGGCAGGTCCATCCCATACTGACTTGTCCCCCACAATCTACATTACCTACCTAACTCCATTACTCTCACTCCTCCTCATGTTTCAGGAAATTCTCCAAGAAATCACTCTTTTTCGTGGGGTCGGAGGGGAGGTAGAGGATGCGCCCGCGATGCTTGCCAAAGAAGACCCCCCAATCCCCTTTGAGGGTGACATCGGGGCGGATGAGGTCGAACCCTTGCTCGTGCATGGTGTGGATGAAGATCCGGGTGAACTCTCTACTGCGCGGCAGCTTCTCTTGAGTGATGTCATGATGTCCGAGCAAGAACTCCAGCTGTTGGGGGTTGAGCGGTTTCTCCTTCAGCCAGCGCGTCGTCAACCTAGGCTGCGGGGACTCCTTAAGCTCCACGCATTGGAGCGCCGCCTCGAGGGATTGGACCACCGCCGCCTCGAAACTCTCACGG
>JAEOSY010000142.1 GCA_016840125.1 Candidatus Helarchaeota archaeon
ATTATATCAGGTGTGGGACCTAGGGGAAAAGCCCAAATACTAACCAGAGAGGAAGGAATTATTGCCGGAATTAGAGAAATAACAATAATTTTTGATTTTTTCCGAGTAAAGAGCGATTGCAAAAAAGCGGATGGGGACAAAGTCCGCCCTAACGACGTTTTAATAGAGTTAGATGGTGAAGTAAAAAATATATTACAGGGGGAACGAACCGCCTTAAACTTGCTAATGAGAATGAGTGGTATTGCAACAGCCACTTACAAACTTATGGACAAGATTAGAAAAGTCAATTCTACTGTAAAGATTGCATGTACCAGAAAAACAACTCCTGGCTTTCGTTACTTCGAGAAAAGGGCAGTCGAATTGGCTACAGGAGATTCCCATCGATTCCGTTTGGATGATATGGTATTAATAAAAGATAATCATTTAAAAATTGTTCCGGATATTCCAGATCTGATAAAAACGGTGCGGAGCAAATTAAGTTTCAGTAAAAAGATTGAAATTGAAGTTACTTCCCCAGATCAAGCGCTTGAGGCTGCCAAAACGCAAGTGGATATTATAATGTTAGATAATTTTACAGTTTCCAATGTACAAAAAACAATCAAGTTATTAGAACAGCAGAATTTACGAGAACACGTAATACTTGAAGTTTCAGGAAATATAACCCCAGATAATATTCTTGAATTTGCAAAGCTGAACGTAGATGTAATCTCTTTGGGATATTTAACTCATTCTTTTAAATCAATGGATGTAACTTTGGATTTACAGTTATAAAAGCGAAAATTTTATAATAAACTCGCCTTTCTGTAATGTAATTATTTGCAATTAAAGCCGAGATAGCCTAGAGGCGAGGCGGTGGACTGCAGATAATAAAAATATTAGTAGCGATCCACTATACGAGGGTTCAACTCCCTCTCTCGGCTCTTTAAGATTACGTATTTTAGGGATATAATGATATTTTCATTTCTTTTATATTCTGAAATCCTTCATCTATCAATTCTTGAATCTCATGTTCCTTTTCAATTTTTAAAATATCTTCAAGTATTCCATGGGTTTCTGGATATTGAGGAACTGCTGAGCAACCAGGAGCTTTCATTATTGAACTTGAATATAATCCAAGTTTTTCGCTTAATTCAATGATTTCACTCTTGTCAAACCCAATTAATGGGCGAAATACTGGTAAATTGGTCGCTTGGTTTAAAACATAAAGATTATCTAGAGTTTGGGACGCAACTTGCCCTAGATTTTCACCCGTAACAATGCCTTTGGCTTTAACTTTGTTGGCTAATTTTTCTGCTATTCTGTACATAATTCTTTTACAGAAAAGGCAATTCAATTTAAGAGGAATGAATTCTCTTACCTTTTCAAGAATGGGGCCATGAGGAGAGATATATAAGCTAACTTTACGGTAGGGACTATATTCGAAAAGTTGGCGCAAACCCTTAACAACCCGTTCATTTGCAGCTTCAGTTGTGAAGGGATTAAGATCACAATAAAGTGGAATTATGTCACAACCTCGTTTCATCATTAACCACGATGCAACAGGACTATCGATTCCGCCAGATATCAGAGCGACTAAAGTGCCTTGAGATCCATAAGGAAGACCAGCCAGACCACGGTCAATTTGGTTGAATATGAAAGCTTTAGCATCACGAATTTCAATGTGGATAGTGTGATCAGGCTTTGATAGATTCACCGAAATTTGGCGGTCTGAGTAATTTTCTAATAAATGTGCACCTACCTCTACAGAAATATCTTGAGATGAATATGGGTGTTTACCAACACGTTTCGTGCGTACTGCAAATGTTTCCTTGTCTTTGAAAATAGATTCCGCTAATTTCAATGCGCCGTCACAAATTTCATTTTTATTAGAGGAAACTTGAAATGAAGGGCTGAAGGAGACAATACCAAAGCATTTTCTAAGTTCTTCACTCGCTTTAGCGATATCTTTAATATGAAGAAAGAGGCGACCTCTAGTAGGAAGTAACTGCAATTTTTCATAACTTATGTTTTTTCTTTGGAGCACTTGTCTAATCCGATTGACTAAAGTATTTTCCAATTTCCGTCTGACTTTTTTACTTTTTAACCCAATTTCTCCATATCTTATAATTAAAAAGTCAAAAAGCTCATTATGCATCTTATTGGTGCTCCATTCAGCTATTATAAATTTGAAACGGAAACGTTAGATATTTATTATAAGCCCGTTTTTATAAATTAAATTTGTGAAAAGAATATAACAAACAAAGCCTATTACATCTTGGGTGTGACACGAATTGGTTAATGACAACTTATCAGATACTGAAAAGGAGAGATACACTCGTCAATTAATTATTAAAAATTGGGGTGAATCAACTCAGGTTAAATTGAAACAAAGTACTATTGTAATCATTGGAATTGGGGGATTAGGAAGTATTAATTCGATTTATGCAGCTGCGGCAGGGTTTGGCAAAATAAAAATTGTGGATCATGACGTGGTTGATTTAAGTAATCTAAATAGGCAAGTGGTGCATTATACATCCGATGTATCCAAAAAGAAGGTGGAATCGGCAGCTGGAAAACTATCTGCCTTAAATCCAGAAATTAAAATAGAACCTTATGATACTAAACTTACTGAAGAAAATATAGTTGATATTATCAAAGATTGTGATGTGGTTTTAGATTGTTTGGACAATTTTGCGACTCGATTTCTCTTGAATAAAACATGCATAGAACTGGGAAAACCATACGTGCATGCCGCTTGTTACGCATTTGAAGGGAGAATTTTAACCATTGTACCGGGAGAGGGACCATGTCTACAATGTTTTTATCCTAAAAAACCACAGGAAATGAAAACAATTCCGGTTGTGGGCGCTGCTGTTGGGATAATGGCGTCTATAGAAATTACTGAAGCGATAAAATGTGTTACTGGGATCGGAAAACCACTAATTGGGCGTCTTTTAATAGTTGATGGTCTAAATATGATGTTTGACATAATTGAGGTTAAGCGCCACCCAGATTGCCCTGTTTGTAGTAAATACTGAAAAGATGGGAAAATTGTTTAATTTTTTTGTGCTCTCAATTCTTTCGATCGTTCGGTAGCCATTTTTACTGCATCTATAAGTGCATTGCGAAAATTATGTTTCTCTAAAGCAAGAAGTCCTTGGATAGTCGTTCCTCCGGGAGATGTTACCTTATCTTTCAAAGCTCCAGGATGTAGATCGGTTTCTAGGACCATTTTTGCAGCACCTAAGGTTGTTTGTGCCGCTAATATAGTGGAGATTTTAGCTGGTAATCCCAGTGCAGCTCCAGCATCACTGAGTGCTTCAATAGCTAAAAATATATAGGCAGGGCCAGACCCACTTAATCCAGTTACAACATCCATTAATTCTTCTTTTACTTCAACAACTTCTCCAATCGATTCGAATATCGCCTTAGCTATTTGATAAGTATGATTTGAGGCATGAGCACCGCGACATAAGGCGGAAACCGCAGCATTCACCGTTGCGCAGATATTTGGCATAACCCGAATAACAGGAATTGCTTTGTTAATATTTTGTTCGATATAAGAGGTTTCAATACCTGCAGCAATAGAAATAATTGCATCAACATTTTTTATATAATTGGAAATTTCATGTAAAACAGGTTCAATTCCCTGCGGTTTAACACAGAGAAGTACAATATCGACTTTTTCTAATAAATCCTTGTTGTCTGAACATATTTGAACTTTAAACTGATCTTGAATTTTCGTCAATTTTTTTTGATCAATATCAGCTGCAAAAATCTTTTCGGGATTTAATTTTGCAAATGATATCAATCCATTAATCAAACTTTCACCCATATTTCCGGTTCCAATTATGCCTATTTTCTTATTTTGGATATCCATTTGACTCACACCTTAGAATAGCTAAAAATAACAAGTTGATCTACTTTAAATTTTTCGAATTAAGGAGATGGTAAACTAGGGAATATGTAAAAAAGGTAAAAGAAGGGTTAAAATAAAGTGAAAAATTAAGGAATTACTCTAATTCAGTTCCACAATTGGTGCAGAATTTCGCCCCTGAAGTGATTTCTTCACCACAAGCTGGACAGAAATCACCGGCATCAATGTTACCACCAGTAGGGGAAAAATCTGTACTGCTAGGAGAACTAGAAGTAGCT
Organism: Candidatus Helarchaeota archaeon; assembly: GCA_016840125.1. The sequence continues at coordinate 4,135 of JAEOSY010000142.1, forward strand.
AGAGATGGAGTAGATGGCGCGGCGTCCATTTTTGGGGGGGAGATTGTTTCAGGGGGGGCGGAGGGAGAAGGTGAGGGAAATGAACCGGGAGGTTGCTGATATGCGGGGGGCTGGGAACCCGGTTGAGGAAATTGTTGTTGTGGGTAAGTTGGAGGATATTGCCCAGGAGGGGGTTGTTGTTGCCCATAGGGTCCAGGGAATCCTGCAGGATATGCGGGTTTTGCAAAAAGCTGCTTTCTTAATGCATCCATTGCATACCAAAAAGAAGTTGAAACGACCTTTTTGATTTTACTATGGGTGGGACAGTTTAACATGAGCGTAGTTTTATCTTTCTCAGTTTTTTGACGTATATCAGTTAAATTTGAACTACATTTTGGACATTGGTAGAGATGTTTAATAACGGTAGGCATCCATTCATTTTGCTGCGACATATTAAATTTTCGCTTGCCAGCATGTTTACTTTCACATCTAACTTCAAATAAAGCAAACCCTTTCTTAGAAACTAAAATTCTGTCAATACTCAAGGGTTTTTGACACTTTCTACAGATGAATTCGCCTTCAATAGGATCCATTCTTTTTTTTCTCCTTGAAAATGAATGACTTAATTAATTGTGTATATCATAATACTTAAAGTACAAATATTTTTAGAAGTCGGTTATAAGATATAACTCCTTCGTGAATATTTAAATTTTAGTGAAAGAAAGGAAGATGATTGAAAGAGAGGAATAAGAGAATAAAAGGGAGAATAAAAGAAATAACCAAGAGTCAAATTATCATTAACCTATCTGATTTTTAGTATTGAATTTAAAAATATCAACGTGAACTATAGTAATCATTTGGGAATGATTTAACTTACTAGTTGGAGTTAATGAATTTAAATTTAAATACAAGATAAAAAACTTAAGAATATGGAAATAATTGTATAAGCAAGGCTGCTGATTTTAAATTCACAGACTTCTTAATTATATGATGGAGATGATAAATTGGCTGCAAATCCTGAAACGATTTTAGCAAAAATTTTGAGGAGTTCTCAAAGTATAAAGCAAGTTTTAATATGTGATAAAGTAGGACTGGTGATCAGCAAAGTATTACGGATAAAACCAATTGAGGGGATCGGTGCATTAGAATCCTCGATTTTCAGAGCAGCTGAAGACGTTTGTGAATTTCTTTCCCTGGGTAAAAGTGTTATTCACATTTCTATGTTTCCAGAGAAGTCAATTATTGGAATTGACATAGGATTAGGTTATCTTGTTATGGTAGTGGAACATAAGGCAAAATGGATTTTAGATGCCAATTTGATCAATTCATGTTTAAATGATTTAATATCCATGTGGGTTTCTGAACTCGGTTTAGATGGTTATGATTTTTCGGTAATAAAAGGTGTTCCTGGAATCTTGTCAGCATTTTTTTCGGGAAATGTTACTCCGCCACATGCGTACGAGGAGGATGAAATAGACCCCATACAAATGATTTTGAAAATTAGTAATCCCTTGTTTCTCGCGAATTGTATCACCAATGAATTAGGGTTGCCTATCGCGTTTCATTCCAGTCCTTCATTTAATATTGGCTCAGAGGAGTTCGGAGGTACCCTTTTGTCATTAGATGCTGTGGCAAAAGAAAAAGGTGAGAATGCAGGCCTCGGACGACCAGTCTTCTCAGCTGTATTTACAGATCAAAATAAAGGTGTTTTGACCTGCCATTCAGGATTATTGGAAGGTATCGAACCCCTTGTATTTCAAACGCTTTTTGAATTAAATGAGGGGTTTATTCCCGTTCTTACAGAAGTTTCTAGCATGATTATGGCGATTTCTAAGGAATATGGCGACGAACAGATGCAATATTTCATTCAAACTGTTGAACATTTAGTAGGCCAAATC
>JAEOSY010000143.1 GCA_016840125.1 Candidatus Helarchaeota archaeon
AATCAAGATGGGATTTATGTAAATGCTTCTAGCAACTGTGGAATTATTGATAATAACATAACGGCGAGTGTCGATCGGGGGATTTACTCAGCCTATTCCAGCTTCATGAATATTTCCCACAATTACCTCGAAAATCATCATGATACGGGCATGCGCTTGGAATATTCGAATAATTGTTCCATATTTAACAATACCCTGACAGATTCCAAGTATGCAATTAGTGTATTAAATTCTGATTACATCAATATTACCAACAATACCCTCACTGATGGTTGGCTTTCTACTAGTATAGGTATCTCCCTGAACGGGGGGGAAAAGGGCCTCATCCGGGGAAATAATATCACCCAGCATCGGACCAGTATTTCCCTCTATAACGCCATCAACGTCAGCGTTCTGGACAACCCCGTAGAAGGTGGAGGTCTCAGAGTGGGTAATACGTGCATCAATTTAACTGTGGAGAATAACACAATCGATGGGAAACCAATTTATTACTATCAGGATCGAGTTGGTCTAACCCCTATTGACTTCACCGATGCGGGGCAAATTCTTCTGGACAACTGCAATGATTCAAGCATATCGAATGTGAACATTTCAGGGACGTATATCGGCATTTACATCTATGGGGGGCGGAACTGCACGGTTTCCAACAGTACGGTATTTACTAGTTACGAGAGTGGAATTGAGGTAAGATATTCTGATTTCAATAAGATTATAAATAATACAGTCTTTGATACGGCTGGTGGAACAATTTACAAAGGGGGAATAGTACTATATTCTGCTGAGAATACCACTCTTACGGGAAATCATGTTTATGATAATCCGAATGGCATTTATTCCTATATATCCCTCAACAGTACCATCTCCGCGAATAACATCTCAGACAATAACTATAATAATCTGTATATAAGGAGTTCCAGTAAAAATACCATCATAAACAATAATTTATCCCTTACTCGATCAGGTTCAGGTATCCGTTTACAGTCCGGTACTGAAAACAGAATTATACAAAATAACATCTCCTATAATGATGATTATGGAATAACGATGGATATACCATCTACCTCTAACTCGATTTATCTAAACACCTTTATTGAGAACAATTTTGACCCAATTCTCTCAAATTCCATGTCTACTATTGTCGATAACGGGAGCATGGGTAATTATTACAGTGATTACCGTACCCTCTATCCTCTAGCTAACCATGACGGGACTATTTGGGATGAACCTTATGAAATCAATCCAGTCTATTCAAATTATGATAATTACCCATTAGTGAGTCCGTATGGACTGAACTATACTGCACAGCAACCCGTTTTGGATCCCATACAACCAAATCCCAGTAGAGATGGTATCGTTAATTTAACTTGGAGTTGTATTGGTAATGTCACACAATTTTATATCTATCGAAATACCTCGCTCATCACTTCGGTAGCAGGCTCGATTCCGATCGCATCGACCACGAATTATACCTATACCGACAATATTACCACCAATGGGGTTTATTATTATGCGATTATGTCGGAAAATGACTTGAGTAATAGTTCCATCTCCAACTGTGAAAATGTGACGGTCTATATCATGCCTTCTGTGGAAATTCTCTCTCCCGGCAATGGAAATCAATTTGAAGAAATGCAGTCTGTACCTCTTGTAGTGAATGTCACGGACTTTTACCCAATCACTGCAGTCGAACTATATACCAATTCATCATATGTCGCTAATCTCCAATACAATGGATCCCTCTATCTTTATGAGTGGAATACTTCAATTGGAATGGTGGGAATTCACCCCTTTGAAATACGCGCCTATAATAGTCTCGGAATTGTCAATGACACCGAATCCGTCTGGGTGAATATAACCCTCTATATTCCACCGCCAGAACATGCCGATGCTTACAATGCAACAACTACCAACTCCACCGGCTCTCCACAGGATAATTTCACCCGCGGAGAGCAAGTCATCTACGAGGTCACCATCCGCGGCGACTTAGGAAGTGGATCCTATGTGGTCATGGCTCACACCGATGATCCCACGTTGAATGGATATCTGACATACAACGCGACTGTTCAAGTGCAAGCGGGGCTCGATACTGTTGTCAAATTCTACTTCGATATCCCGACTGGGGCGACTGTACCCACCGGTACCTATAAAGTCTATCTAACTGTTTGGACCGATTGGCCCTACATTGGCGGAATCTGTGTGGATTACATCATTGAAAGTTTTACAGTTGTTTAAAAATTAGAAATTCTTTCCTTCTTTTTCTATCTACACCATTGAGTCTGCTTAAAAAAAAGATTAAAGAGTTTAATTATTTAGTCATGATGATGTCCGTGGTGACCCTGCTCGATATTGACTGGACGTAGATTGCCAAGAGCCCACCCAACTACTTCATTCAAGGATGGGTGAATAATCTGCGACCGATAGATGGGCATGATCGAACCCGCTTCTGGGCAGGTTTGGGAGTACATCTCAATGGGCTCCTCTTTGTGTGGCATTTTGAGTTCGCAAACAAAACCTGCGTTCATGAGGTAGACAAGCTGTTGAACTAAGATCGCTGCGTGTGGACCAACAATCGACGCCCCGATGATTGACCGGGATTGATCCACAATTAGTTTGATAAATCCATCATCCGGCGCCTCCTCATCGAATCCCATGGCAAAGCCCTTCGCAACTGAGGAGTAATTATGGATCCCTGCGTAGATTTTTTGTCCCTTCTCAATTGCTTCTGCTTCAGTTAGTCCTACATGCCCAATTTGTGGGTAGGTAAAGATCGCCCAAGGGACTGCGTTGTAATTCATAGGAACTCGCTCTTCAGGGGACTGTGCAAAAACATTTGTCGAGGCAATTTCGGCCTCAGAATTGGCTTTATGTCGGAATTGGTACTTCCCATTCGCATCTCCAATGCACCAAATGTTCTCCTTGGATGTCTCGAGATACTCATTTGTGACAATCCACCCATGGCGATCCGTCTCCACCCCTGTCTTTTCTACTTTTAAGAGATCGGAATTAGGTCGGCGACCGGTTGCCACAAGTATCTCTTCTGCACTCACTTGTGATTGGTTTCCTGAATTCATATCTTCTACAGTGATAACTTTCTGACCTTTTTTTCCCGATACCGCGACTGCCTTCTGATTAAGTAAAACGTTCATGTGCTTGCGAAATTCGCGCTCTAGAAACCGGGAAACTTCGGGTTCTTCGGTGATGACTAAGCGTGGCAACATCTCTATAACGGTAACCTCGGTTCCAACAGCAGAAAACACGTGGGCAAATTCTGCTGCGATAATACCACCGCCAATTATCGCTAAGCTCTTCCACGGTTTTTTCGGAAATTTATCACCAAAGAAGCTTTCACTTGTAACATAATCCGCCTCTTCAAGTCCAGGAATCGGCGGAACGAGAGATCTGCCACCTGATGCAAGTACGAATTTTTCACCCTTGATTTCTTCAGTTTTACCACCGAGATCTATCCGCATCTGGTACTCGCCAATGAATTCACCAGTTCCTTGGTAAAAATCAAGTCCAGGGGTATGTTTCAATCCTTCTTCCATTCCCTTGCTATGATCGATTTGTGACCACATACGTTTCCCTATTATATCCCAATCAATCTTCCCTACCTTAATCTCAATCCCAACTTTCGCAGCATGTTGCGCCTCTCTAATAATATCTGCAGGGTAGACCAATACTTTTGATGGAATACAGCCTCGCGTTAAACAGGTTCCTCCTACTTTATCTCTCTCCACAACTGCAACCTTCATATTACGTCGTAACCCTTGACTCGCAAGCGTCAGTCCAACGCCAGTGCCAATCGATATCAAATCATATTCTTTCATGCTCAAAATTCACTCCTGTTGAAGAAAAACTAGAAATCACGAATTAGAGTATAATATTCAGGACGGGCTATTTAAAATTAAAGGCAATAAAGAGTGACGTTTAGATTGACAAATGGTAGGTAAGCATGATCCCCATGCCAAATATGAGTTGCAATGCTATAAAGAAGAGCGATTTGAATACTCGTTTTCTAAAATTTTTCTTAATTTCTTTGATATCCATTACGGAGTAAATAATCTCAATTCCCCAAGTTAACCCAAAGAAGAAAAGGGCAAATTCAAATGAAAAGGTGTAGATTAAAAGCCCAATAGCGTTAAACTCTAACGCAGTTGCTGACGAATTCAAAATTTTAGTAACCATTTCCACCGTGAATTCTCTCTATATGCCAATTTTTCGTACTCATCTGAACTCTTATAGAACAAAGGTAAGGATATTACTAACTGACCAATTATCCACCCAAACAGTAATGTAGGAATAAAATCTTTATAGATGAAAATAACTACAAAGATAGCTATTGTCACTGCCAATAATCGCGAATTCTCTGCAGCATTTAATTCCGCGCGTACTACCTTTTCCGACTTGTCACCTAAGTGTGCCATATTCTAATATCTCCATAGGTTTTTTCTACTTCTAGAAAAAGACATTAAGAAGAATGGATTTTAACATTAGAAGGTGATTAAAAATGAGTACAAAATGGCCAAAATGGTTTGGAACCTCAATAAATGTAGTTAAAGCGGCTTTGAAAAAAGAGCTTGAAGGACTGAAATCAACCCCCAACAAAAAGGAGATCGTTGAGAAAGTTAAGCTTCAAGTAATAAACGAGTTAGGGGCTCGGGTTCAGAACATCGATCGGGTAGAGGTAGAGAAAACCGTCCTTAATGCGATCGAAGAAGTCTGGACCGATATGAAATCTATGTTTAATGAGGAAACTGGAATATGGGGCGACGCAGATGATGATTAGCGGGCGCTGAACGGAAATAAGTTGAAAAAGTGATAATAATGGCAAGTCCAAGAGGCGTCGGGCACTCGCCCTTTACTAAAGCCCAAATGGCGAAAATTTCGACATTAGTAAAGGATTTATTGACGAAAGCTGTTAAGGGACGTAAGTTGAGTATGACTAAGCGAGATATAGTGGAAACTGTAAAGAATCAAGTGGTACGCGAATTAGGATCTCTGACTAAGAGTGTTAGGTTGGCGGTGGTAGAGAACACCGTCTTAAATAAGATTGAAGAAGTTTGGACCGATTTGGATAAAATTTGGGTGGGAGGACGCAGGAACAGTGCATAAACCCAACAATCAAAACTAGGTTTTAATATATCAAATGAAAATTTTGAAAAAGTGATACGGATATGGCAGAACCAAGAGGTGTGGGACACTCTCCTTTTACCCAGGCTCAGATCGACACGATTATAAACAAGATCGAAACTGGGAAACCATTGAGCCGTGAGGAAGCGGTTCCACTTATACGACTTATAGATAAAATTAACTCTCAAGCTAGGTTGGTTGAGGGTGAGTTACAAATGATCCTAAAACTAGTATATCTGGTAACTAAAGGTCAAACAAAAATGGATAAAATCATGGATAAGGCGATGTCTGGACAAAAATTCTCCAATAATGAGTTACTAGGAATGCAAGAAGGTGTATATCGATTCAGCCAAGAGCTCGAACTCACTGCTAAAGTCGTTGAAAAAGCCACAAGCGGCGTAAGAGAAACCATGCACTCTCAAATTTAAAGCTCTCTTTCGGTTTTTATACTTTTTTTTTAAAAAAACGTGATTAAAAAAAAGATGAGAGAAAAAAAGAAAAGAATTGTGATATTTTGTCTATTTCGTATCGGATTTGGTATCCTCAGCTAATTTTTTCCACACAGACTTGGTATCTTCGATTTCAACTTTCCTTGGCGGTTTCGGTTCTCGCTTGGGAATAGTTAGGGATAAAATCCCGTCTTCTAATTTTGCAGTGATCTCTTCACGAGTGAAGCCTTCCGGAAGACGGAGAGATCGGCTAAAAGATCTGCTTGATCGCTCTCTATAGATATACCCTTCTCTTTCTTCTTCCTTCTCTTCTTCATGTTCGGAAAAGATTGTGAGTACATCGTCTTCGACTTCAATATTGATATCGTCTTTGGAGAATCCAGGTACTTCTGCAGTTAATAGATAACTCTCGTCCTCCTCTTTGATATCGAGCTTTGGAAATTGCATTCGCGGTACCCGCATTAAAGTGAAGTCAGGTATGTCCCAATCCCATAAATCGTCGAAAAAGGAATTCATTATTCTAAAAGGCCAATGCCTTCGTCTTATTATACTCATTTTAACAACACCTCTATTTTGATTTTTAGTTTAATTGAGTATACAAGGTTAAATTGTGTTCGAGAGACAATAATGCAACATCATATTTAAACATAACTTATAGTGACTAATAAAAAGTGGTCTTTTACTCAAAAATGATTAGAATCGCCAGAGGGTTTTAGGTATGGATTTCATGTTCGTAGAGGAAAATTTCATTTAAAAGCTGGATGGATTCCGAGTTCTTCTTGGTAAAAGGGGTAACATTTCCATTAAAATTAATAATATCGTTTTTGAACCGTGATTCCCATTGGCCTAACGCAAAGGTTAATAATTCCTTTAAACGGGGCGAAGGAGGTTTTTTGAGAAATAGACAGCATTTCACATAATTCCCCTCTGCAAAGTACATCGTAAAACCTCCATATACAATCTCTTTTAATCCTTTGGCGCGGCTAAAGCTTTTACCAAAAGTATCGATTGCAGAAATTAAACCCGAAATTAAATCTGTATCTAGAGCCTCTGTAGTCCAATTCTGAGAAAAAAAGCGCATTCCCTTTCCTTTATGAATGAAAAGTAGATATTGGAGATTTAATAAGTCTTCATCAATCAATTCTAAACTCACTGGCTTAATAGGATATGTAGTTTTCCCAAAAATCATGTAATTTTTAGGTTTATCTTGAAATTTCTTATCAAAAGTATATTTGGAAAACTCTTGTTCTGTGTCAAGTGGTCTTAAAGGGAATTTTAAGCTTCGTTTTAATTCTCTTTCCTTCTCTTTCTCTATATTGGATGTATCGCGTCCTTTAGTGACTGAATAGATAACACTATGAAATGGATCAATGATATATAACCACGCATCAATGGCGTCTATATCATTAAGTAAGCGGTTCAAACCTATTTTTAGAGCAACTAAAGGAGTAGTTATAAGAAATTTCCAATGGGAATATTCATTTCCCCTAATTAATTTGCCGTTTGTTTTGTTAATATGAGATCAGATAATGTTCTTATTTTTTGTAATCTTTTATTCATAGATGCGTCAATTTTTTTAGAAGCAGATTGAATTAATGGAATTGGTGTTATTGATTCACTTATTTTTTTAGGTGCTATTGGAGGTTTGGAATGTTCATCTAATAAGATTTCGGGCTCAGCAGGTGCATCTTTCGCTAGTAAAATGCTATGAACCTCTTTGGCGCGACGACTAAAATCCTCTGCCAACTCAAAATCGTCTAAATTGCGAGCAATTTCAGCGATTCGAGAAAGAATCTCTGGAAGTAAGCCGTAGTCTTCCTCCTCATAAAAAACCTCCGCCTGTGCTATAAGATCCGTCATTTCCGCAAGTAATATCACTTTCTCTTTCGGTAAATCCTTTCCCACTAATCAACCATCCCTAAAGTTCAAAACACCATTCATTGTTTATTCAGGTTTTTAGCTATAATGTCGATTGACTATATAATAAGTTTAAGAAAAAAAGAAGACAAATAATTTAGGAGAGGCGATAATAATCCGATCTCCGTTTTAAGCGCCGTCTGGATTTTCGATGTCGATAGGTTTTATCTGTGAATGTGAAAATCTTATCCCCACTTTTTGCAGGTTTAGATAGTGCAATTTTAGCTATAATGGGGGTTTCCAACTTCGCGGGAGGTGTGATACTAACATCTTTCCCATTAAAAATAAGGGATTGAACCGTTTGGTGAAAATAGGTATCTGAACTTTTCTCCCCCATCACAAATATTTCATCACCTAATTGGAGCTTACCATTCGTTAGTTTAACTTTTGCTAAGTTTGACTCTGGTATGAAATTGGTGATAGTACCGAGTTCAATCATCCGGAAATGAGAAAGATTTGACGGCGATTTATGTTGGTGGTCAAGTTCGGTGGGGCGTTGAAAGTAGAAACCCGTAGTAAACCCCCGATTATAGACTTTTTTGAGATCTTTAATCCAATATTTGACCTTCTTCTTTGAGAATACTCCCTCATAATGCGCCTCGATGGCTTCCCGATAGGTCTTCGTCGCGACTTCCACGTAATGGGGATCGCGCATGCGCCCCTCAATCTTGAAACAGTCTATCTTAGCCTCAATGAGTTTTGGGATGTGAGCTACCATGCAAAGGTCACGGGAATTTAGAAAACGTTCCCCATCATAGATATATTCCTTACCCGTTTCATCATAGACCCACCATTGACGACGACAGGGCTGAGTACATTCTCCCCGGTTTGCAGATTTCTCTGAAGTACCTTCAATATCTTGTGAAAAGTAGCAACGTCCTGAAATTGAGGTGCACATGGCACCGTGCACAAATACCTCAATTTGAGTAGTAGTCATCTTCGATTTGATCTCTTTAATCTGCTCGAGGGAACATTCTCGGGCAAGAATGATACGGGCTGCCCCTAATTGCTCATAAAATTTAGCTGCCACTGAGTTGGATACATTACATTGTGTTGAGATATGAAATTCCAAGCCTAACTCTTTCGCCAGTTGAATTGTGGCGAGATCATGTACAATAACTGCATCGATTCTCGCGTTTTTCGCTTTTTCTAATAAATTTCGGAGCTTTCCTAACTCGTTTTCATAAATCACAATGTTAGTGGTAAGGATCGCCCTCTTATCGTGGTCATGAAGAAATTTAACCGTGTTCGGGAGATCACTCTCCTTGAAATTATCCGCCTGCATCCGCATATTGAAGGTTTGGACTCCAAAATAAAATGAATCAGCGTAGGGGAGGGCTGCTTTTAGCACTTTCATGTTTTTTGCAGGTGCCAGAAGTTCTACTTTTCGCATATTGTACCCACAACTATTACTGAGTAAAACCCTCTAAAATTCTTTGCAAATGGATTAAATAGTTGAACAGAATAAATAATTAACAAACGAATAGAAATAATTATAGGAAGAATTAGAAACATGGAACGAAAATTAGTAGGTAAAACACTGCTTCTTATTTGCATGGTCTTTCTTATACCACTTCTCATGCCAACGGTACAAGCTTGGAACACAAATGGCACGCGCGTGTGTGAAGATCCGCAAGCTCAAGCGTATCCCAAGGTCTGCAGCGACGGATCATCGGGGGCCATCATCGTATGGCAGGATCATAGGTCCTTAACGAGTTACGACATTTATGCCCAGCGGATCGACAAAACAGGGCAGATTCTCTGGGATCCAAACGGGATATTGATTTGCAATGCCGTAGGGGTCGGTAGTGATCAAGAACAAGCTCGAATCATCAGTAATGAGGCCGGTGGAGCGATCATTGTTTGGCTAGATCATAGAGATTGGGACATGGCAATTTATGCCCAACGTGTTAACGCAGCTGGTACGCCTCAATGGACTGCTAACGGATCGGTGGTTCAACCTGTGATCGGCACCAATATTTGGCTTACCCAACCTCGAATCTGCAGCGATGGAGCCCAGGGGGCGATCGTAGTATGGCTGCAAAGCCAGGTACCATCAAGTGTAGTCTATGATCTCTACGCACAGCATATCAATGCCTCCGGTTTTGCGCAGTGGGGACCCAATGGTGCCCTCATTTGTAATCATACAAGTAACCAACAGATCCCTGAAATTGCTAGTGACGGTCAAATGGGTGCGATAATTACTTGGCAAGACAATAGGGCGGGGAATAATGACATTTATGCACAGCGTGTAAATTCGTCGGGCTCTCCCCAGTGGACCTCGAATGGAAGTATAGTTTGCAATGCTGCTGGATCCCAAAGTGAGCCGCAAATCGTATCCGACGGGAGTACTGGCGCTGTCATAGCTTGGAGTGATGTTAGAGGTGGAATGAATAACGGGATCTATACCCAGCGCCTCAATTCTACAGGGCACCCACAATGGATTGCGAATGGTACTGCAGTTTGCAACGGAACCGGAGTTTGTGATAGCCCTTCTATAATTCGCGCCGCTACTGGCAGCTTTATCCTTGCATGGACTGATTCCAGAAGTGGAATCTATTCAGAGGTTTACATGCAGCGGATCAATGCCTCAGGCGCCGGTCAATGGACCATAAACGGCATTCCAATCTTCACCAACATCGCTACTGCAATGGACGCCAGAGTGTGTAGCGATAGCCTTGGGGGTGCAATTACGACATGGTTCGACATGCGGGCGGGCGCTGATTCCGACCTCTACGCGCAACGTGTGACTTCCGCTGGATTGCCCCAATGGACGGCAAATGGGACTGCCGTTTGTACCCAAAATAATTCACAATCAGACCATCAAATTGTCAATGCAGGTCCTGGGGGCGCGATAATCGTCTGGCAGGATGATCGGACGGGAATATATAATACCTACGCACTCGGTCTCGGGATTCCTGGCAACGGCGGTTCTGACATCCCCAGCTTTGGATTACCCCTCGTACTGATTACCCTCTTTGCTGTAGCCTATTCGATAAAACGGAAGCAACTAATTTAATTCCCACTTTTTTTTCATGCTGAATCTGAGAAGACCATTATCATGTATCAAGACTAATTAGTAATAAGTTCGATGGAGTTCAAAAAAGGACCAAAAATCTCTTCTATCCATATACTTAAATCAGAGTAAAGACAAGAGGTTGAATATAAGTGAAATGGAATGGAGCTAATATGAAACCTCAAAAAAAATTCTCACTACTCTTCGTACTCTGCTTTTTCGGAACGTTGGTGATTGCCGGGCAGAATATCATCACGAATCCCTCGACTTTGGTAGAAAAATTAACAAGTTCACCTGC
>JAEOSY010000013.1 GCA_016840125.1 Candidatus Helarchaeota archaeon
AGAAATTGTGTGAGAAGGTGCGATCCATATGAAAAATGTATTGTCCGTCTCGGATGTGGCGACGGCTGACAACTTCTTCACCAGCGAAAGCAGGTGTCCAAGTTTGTCCAGTTTATAGCTATCTGTAGAATACATGCAGGAAATCTTTGACCGTCTTGAAAATTCGCGAAATAAGAAGTTAGAGATAATTGAAAATGCCGCTCATTTGATCCTTCATGAACGACCTGATGAATGTTTGAAACGAATAATTCCATGGCTAAAACAAATTTTTTAATTGAAATAAACGTCGCCGCAATTAAAATAATGGCTGCAATAGTGGAATCCCTTCCATATAATGAAATTATTGAATGTTATCTACACCCCGCAGACAATCAAGGGAAAATTGAAACAATTCTTTTAGCCAACTTATTCTAAATCTATTTTTGTTTGAGTTAAAACTCTCGATATGATAATTTAAAAAGAGAAAAGGATAAGAATTATCTATAATCATTATAGGAGGTAAAATAAAATGAGCGGTGCAAGAACGGCAGGCGGCGTTTTAGCAATTATTGGAGGTGCAGGCTTTCTAGCCGGGGCGTTATTCATACCATTTTCCATTTTCGGTCCCTCTTTTCCACTTCAGTTGATAATAGCTTTAATTATTGGAGCTCTAGCACTAGTAGGTGGAATAATTGGGATGACATCGAGTAAAAACGCGGGTGGAGGGCTCTCACTGGCTGCAGGTATAGCTGCATGTGCCATAGGTGTTATATACTTTATTTTCCACATAACTATATTTGCAATCCATGATTTCGCTTTATTAGAATCTTTTTTCCCTTTTGACTACTTAGTGTTCGGTCTCACCATTGAAGCGGTTCTGATTCTTATCGGTGGCATACTCCTACTTGCTAGCAGCGATCTCTGAAATCATGTTTTTTCCCTTTTTTTTTTATTCATCTCCAGAAGCTATATTTCTAATCTGAGAGAAGAACCGCATTTCATAAATATTAATTTAAAATTGTGTATCAGTAATAAGATTGGAAATTAGAATATATTATCACAATAACTAGGCTTATGAATTGAGTTAAGATGAAAAAAACGCACCTTCTCCGAGGCATTCTTCTACTGTCCGCAATATTTTTTTTAGTCCTCTATCCGCTAATGCCTCTCGACAATTCCGTATCGAATGATCTGTTCTCAATTTTGCGCTCGGAGGATCCAACACTACAAGAAATAAGCGAAACTGCAGCCCAGGGGAATATAACTGGCGCAAAACTTCTTTTACACAGCTATTTCGTGAATAGAACCCTTGAGCCCTATTCAAAGATCTCGAGTAGTAATGTATCACATGAAATGCAGATGGCTGATTTAGTGATCCAACGCATTTTTACCATTATTGGGCGAACCTTTAGCATGTATAATTGCTCAGAATCAGGTATTATAACCTTAAATAGCAGATCAATTTATGATACAAACTGGCACAGGAACCCTTATCCATACGATGATGAATGGATCTGGCAGCTAAGTCGTTGGGGATGGCTGCGAGATGTTGGACGTGCATATCTCGGGAATATCGCACTAGGTAATTTTTCTCTCGCTGAATATTATGCTGAAGCATTGGTAGACCTCGTAACGGACTTCATCCAGAAAGAGCCAGTTGGAACTGCCTATTCATGGCGGACAATCGATTCCGCCGGTCGAGTTTCAAATGCCATCGCCTCGGTTGAGGCGATTAAAAACAGTAGCGCCTTTACCCCCGAATTTTGCTACATCTTTTTACGATTCCTGGTAGATCATGGGCGTTATCTTGCGGATTTTCATAAAACCCAATTTAACTGGGCGTTTATTGAATCAGGTGCAATGATTGAACTCTGCTCATTTTTACCGGAAATTACCCTAATCGATTCGTGGCAGCAAACTGCCTGGAGTCAATTCGAAACTGCAGTTGAAAATACATTTTACCCTGATGGGGGTAGTAAAGAGCAAGCCATTAATTATCACCGAGTTTCTACCGGTAGATTAGCAAGTGCGCTCCGTATCGCTCAACAGTTTAGCCACATTACAGCTCCTACAAATCTGCAAGATATGATTTGGAAGATGTACGTCTATATTTTACACAATACTCTACCGGATTATTATTCCACAACATTTGGTGATAGTGAAGTCGATTGGCATAAAGGGCACCTTGGATCTGCGTCCCAGCTCTGTGATCATCCAGAATTAGATTATTTTGATGCGAATGGAGATCCTATTCCCGGTAATGATCCTCCGCGATTAAATGCGGCATTTCCTGACAGCGGTATTTACATCTCTCGGAGCGCTTGGAATGATTCGGACGCATTGTATTCATTTTTTGATGGCGGACCCTTTGGAGAGTTTTACCATTGTCATTATGACTTCGGTAGCATTCAAATCGCGGCGTTTGATAGAAGGTTAATTGTAGATCCTGGGCGTAGCTCTTATACAATGGACGAATTGAGCATCTATACCTTAGAGTCTTACAGTCACAACGTCGTCTTAATTGACGGTAAGGGTCAGGGCTCTATTAACCCGACTTCCTCCTCCTGGGCAGCGGGGTATTTAGGATCTTGTGTTCGGGCTGCCCACACAGATTATGGGGCTACGTTAGAACGGGAAGTCACGTTTTCTAATTTCCGAAAAAATAATACTGGCGATATTAACTTAACTATTCCCTCGAGTTCAGACGATACGGGGCGTTATTGGATTGTCTCGGACTTTTGGGGTGGGTCTGGTTCTCACGATGTAGCCATGCATTGGCAAATGCCATTATATCAACCAATTTTTATTGATAATAGTTCGAAGGAGATCAATCAATCCGACTTCGACAATTATATTCGCTGTGTAAAAACGGATTTCGGGTACGGAAACCTTGGGGTTTATGGATTTGGTCCATGGTCCCAGATTTTAAATATTTCTGGTGGTGACTCCGCTACATACGGTCAACCTTATGGATGGTATAATAATGAACTGGATCAGTTTGTGGAGGGTGTTACACTACGGTACTTGGGGAGTGTAAATGGTCCGAGTAATTGGTTTACTATACTCTATCCCGCCCAGAACGATCCTAATATATCTGTAATTACCCCTCTCTTTCAGTATGGGGGGCAGAGTTACATGAGTGGAGGATTAGGTAACGCCCCTGGGAATATTATATACGTTCAGCATGGAAATGGTGCTGAATTGCACATCACTCTCTCCGAACCAACGACTGGGGCTAACCAGATTGAGTTAAATCTCACAGGTTATAACATTAGTTTCAAAGGGCGCCAAATCACTATTCACTTCAATTCAACTAACAATATTACGCAAGTTTTTACTCAATATTTAAAAGATTTATCAATTGACGGTGAAACCTTACTCTCTCTTAGTTCTGGGATTTTAAATATACATGAGAATAACACGTTAAGTGCTGTAACATGTGGATTAGAGCCCTTGGATTCTATAAATTCAATCAATGTTGGTGCAAAACTATTACCTTCGACCAACTACACGATCGAAAATAATGCAATTAGCCTTGGATCAATTATATTAGGAGGTAATTTCTAATGACCGGCAAATCATATAATAAATACTACCTCCTCATTGACTGGTTATTTCACCCAAACCGATTCTTTACAAAAATCTCGGAATCCTTCGCCGAACTCTCTGGTCTAAAGAAGACTTTGGTATTCCTCTTGAGTTATTTAGTTCCATTAGTATGTGGAGTCGAATTATACTGGATTTGGTCCCAGTTTGCGATTTACATTATCTCAGACCGCATTATATCTACAGAGATCGTATTTCTAATTCTCCTCGGAGCTGTTTTAATTATCAATTTCGCTCTTTTGTTCTATTTTCAATTAGGGTTCAAAAAGGATATTAATAACCAATTAACCGCTAACTCTAGTACTCCAACCGAAACAGAAAAACCGAAAAAAACTCGTATGAGAATCTTCAGCCGATTATATATAACACGAAATAATCTCTATTTCCTCCCTATGGCTGTAGTTCTGTTTAGCATGGGAATCACGAATATTTCACGGACTTGGAATATTTACAATTTGGGATTATATTTAACAATTACGACGTGGATTCTTCTATTATGGATGGGTTATTTTGCCTTCACCTCTCTTTTTTCCATGGGTGCTGAATTTCCACAGATTCGAAAGCCACGAATTACCATTAAACGTCTTCTATGGCGAGCTGCATTATCAGTAACTTTGTACATAGTATTTGTTCTTGCTTTAAGTGTTCCATTGGATCAATGGATTGGTGCTGAAGGAATGCCGCTCTGGTATAAGATAGCCATGTTTTTACTTCATGGAAATTAATTTAAAATTCCCTTTTTTCAATTTGAATACTACATAAAAAACATAAAACTCAACTTTTAACCTCCGCATTAAGTCAAATTTACTTAGAAGAATTTCCCCCCACAAAGAGGAAATAGATAGGTCGCAAATTTGAACATGGAGCAGCTGATTGCATTCATAGTTTTAAGTGGAATTTCATTAGCGGGCATGATTTACCTAGTCATCGAGCAATCTGATGTTCTCGATCTGCCATTGATACCCGTCTTTGCTACGACATGTATATTTGGCGTTATCAGTTCAATTATGACTCTCCTTGAGATCGAATTAATGATTATTCTACTGGTTGCTACACTTATTTGCCTCGGCCTTTTTTTCGCCATTTATTACACCTATAAAGCTATGATTACAGAACCTCATGAGCTCTCTACCTATATCAACAAAAAGGCAATTGTTCAAATCGCAATCGGTCGGAACTCTACTGGTCGAATAAAAATTCTTAGCGCTGAAAATCCATTGGAATTTCCAGCTAAAGCAGACCTCGCAGTCTCTAAAAATAGCGAGGTTTTTATTGAAAGATTCCTTGGAGCAGTGGCGTATGTGATTCCACTCCCTTCAAGGGATGAGACAACACATAATGACTTATTCCAATGTGAGAAGTGTAAGGCTACAATTGATTCTACAATTGAATTCTGTCCATATTGTGGGGCGCGAATCGAGAGTGTATATATTAATGAATAAAAAATTTAGGGAGGTTTTGAATGTCTTTTAATCCAGCAGGTCTGATAGTAGCATTAGTCATAATCGG
Source organism: Candidatus Helarchaeota archaeon (assembly GCA_016840125.1). Next base: position 5,095 of record JAEOSY010000013.1, read on the forward strand.
CATAGTTGCAGTGATTCTTCTGGGAGTATTTCTATCAAGAATTGTAGTAGTCCCCCCCTCCGAATTTCATGTGGTCGTGTCAAAAGATAAGAGAAACGTCTATGATGGAAAGGGAAGGTATTATTATTTTCCAATGTTCAATCGTCGGATTATCATTCCCAAACGTGTGCTAGACATAGAAGTAAGCCAAATCAGGCTTCACGATAAACACAATCTGCCTTTCATCTTAGAAATTTCATGCAAAATTCAAGTAAAGGATCCAGGCAAAGCAGCAGAATCATTGGGTTTGATTGATGAACATCACCTTCATACTCTAGTCGAAGATACCGTAATGTCCGCTTCACGAAGTATCTGTATGATGATGGAGATCTTAACCATAATGCGGGAGCGAGAGGAAGTAGAAGAGGCGATTTACAAAATGATTGTCGACAGTATGATGAAATTGGGTCTAGAGCCCGTGATCTTCGATATAAAGAACATTTCAGATGCCGAAGGAAGCACTGTAATAAAAGATTTTGAGCGCGTCAAATCTGCAGAATTGCGAAAAGATGCGCGGATTGCAGAAAGTCTTCATCTCAGTGAAGCTGAAATTATGGAGAGCGACAGACATAAAATGGCCCAAGTTAAACGTGAAGGGGATTTGATGGAGGAGGAACAAGCTAAGATTCAGAGACAAATGATCACCACCGCAAAAACGAAAGAATTAGTTACCAAGCAAATGGAGATTAAACGGGAAGAAATTACCAAAACTGCCGAAATTGAAAAACAAAAACTCATGCTTCAAGCAGAAGCAGAGGCCGAATCTATTCGTGTAAAGGCGCAAGCAGAGGCAGAAGCCATCGAAATGCGCGCACATGCCGAAGCCGCTGGTATTCGTGAAAAAGCAAAAGCTTTAGAAGAATATCAACAAGCAGGTGAAAAAGGAACAAAAATTAAATCACTTGAAATCCTGGCGGATGCAATGGTGAAAAGTTCCGAAAATATGGCGTTTGCATTGAAATCAAACAGCAAGATTGTCATGCTCGGTGGAGGAGGAAATGGTAATGGCAATCCTGGAAATGCTCTTTTTAACTTGATACCAATGTTTTCCCTTCTAACCGAGAACGGCTTGCTTTCACTTGTGCCTGATGAGCTCAAACCGGTCAAAAAAGCAGCAACTTTATTGAGCGAATAAATAAATTTTTCAATTTCTATTTTTCTTTTTTATTTTAAATTACAGAATCTTATTGACGATAGTATCCATATTTATATGCGGCATCAATGATTGCTTTCACATTTTCAATGGGTGCATCAAAAGCCACTTCACAACCACTACTTAAAATAAAGCCACCACCTTCTCCAACAGTTTCTATTAGTTTCTTACTTTCTTTTTCGATTTCTTTCGAGGTTCCTAACCGTTGCAAGGTAGAATTAACGTTCCCCATGATTGAAAAGTTGGAACCACAAATTTCTTTCGCTTTTTGAATATCCGTGTTCTCTAGTTGAAGTGTGATTCCTTTTTTATGAGGTAGAAATTCATTAAACAATTCGAGCATGGGTGTCCAATCCGTATCGAAATGCAAATTGACTTGAAATCCATCACGCACAAGGTAGTCAACCATGATTTTTAAACTCGGGAAGAAGTATTCAGCACTCATTGTAGGTGAAATAAAGGTCGCTGATCCACGGACGCCCCCAATAAAAATGCGTTTATGGCCTTTTGCTTGGGAATACATAAATTCAGCCGTTGCAGCAAGACCTGGGGCCATAAATTCTGCAGTTTCCATAATTTTATCTGGTTGCTTGCGCATATCTATGAAAAATTTACTCATGCCCCGAAGATGTGAAAGTAAATCAAACGGACTTATGGTTGTGGCAGAAATAAACGTATGAACCTGCCGTTCTCGTATCCAGTACTTGAGTTCTTTTTTCATTTTCGATTGCATGGAAAAAATATTTTGTAAACTGTAATCGCTTGGGCGTTTCAACCAAGGCATAACCCCCTCATTGATGATTTTATCATAATCCTCACGGTCCATTAAGGGATATTCCCGCATTTGTGGAGGTAGATTTTCGAGAAATTTCCAATCAAAGAAGAGACGTGAATGACTGTTGATAAATGGGGAGTTATAAAGTAATCCAACACCACCTGGAATGAAGGTAATAATATCTAATCCTTCATAAATTTCGAACACTTTTCGCGCCGCTTGTTGAGATACTTCAAAGTTAAATAGGAAGTCCCTTACGGGAACATCTGCTACTCTCGCTGCATGGGCTGCAATTAGAGGTGCGACAGGTACGCGATCCGCCTCTTTCAAATCAAGGGCGGTCTCAACACGTTCTATAGAATTCATTGTATCCTTATTCATCACTTTTTTCACCTGTTAGCCGCGAATCGATAACTGGAGCCTCTTGAATCGACTTCATAAATTTCTCCATTGAAAAAGTGGGTTCATCTTTCCCATAAAACAACTTTCCAATATCTTGCATCATTTTTTCTTTATCCATCTTCACCATTCTAATTACCAACTTCTAATGAATTTCTCATTTTCTTAAAAATTTCGCTTAAATTTGTTTCAAAACTTTAAAATAAGACCTATCTATGATTCTTAACCCTAGAACGATAATTGTTTCCTCGACTCTGAGGTTGAAATATGTCCCAACAAGAACGAATTGAAGAACTTAAAGGCTCTGTCGCTGCTCTGCAAGTCGATTTAGAGCATACCCGACAAGAATTAGCTCAAGAACGGGCGAAATTTGAGGAACAAATTTCCAATATCGCAGCTGAACAGGATAAGATGAATTTAGCAAGAGATACAAGAATAAACCTGATGCAGACACAATTGAAAGAAAAAGATGCAAATATTAAAGAACTTCAGGAATTATTAGAAGGAAAAAAAGCCATTAAAGAGCTGCAAAATAAGTTTAACATTCAAAAATCGTTAAGTGATAAGAAACAAAAGCAAATTGATAGCCTAACAGCCCAAAATGAGAAGCTTAAAGGTGAAATTGACAAATTAAAATCAAAACTAGAGGACCTGTCTCGGAAAGGCGTCAAAGAGTTACAAAACGAACTCAAGAAAAAACAAGCAGAAGTTGACGAATTGCACTTGAAAATCGCAGACATCGATGGTTTACAGACTGAAATGCTAACTGAACAGAAAGAAATAGTTACGTCATTTGAAAGTCAAGCAGGCAGAACAAAGGAGCTAGAAACCATTAATCAAGAACTACAAGCAGAAATTCAACGCCTCTCTACCGGGCTGGATGCCCAAAAACTAAAGGCTTATGATGAATTTGTGCTTCAGCTTCAAAATGAGTTAAACTTAGTTAAAAATGAGCTACAGCAGTCAGAGCAAATTCGATCCGAACAAGAAGGGAGTATTGGAAAATTTGAACTTATGTTAAATCAGATTCAGTCGCAAATCTCGCAGCAGGAAGCTGCCGCTGCCGTTGCTCCCCCGCCTATGCAAGCCCCAATACCGCCACAGCCAACTCCTACGCAGGCTCCACAATCATATGCCCCTGCTCAACCCCAATACCAACCAATTCCTCCCCAAGCTCCTGCAATGGCACCGCAACCAACACCCCAACAACCCGCTCAAATTACCCCTCCTGTTAGTGGCCCAAAGGCACAGGTTATTATGCTTTTTGACAGTATCCTTGTGAAGGCACAGACTGGAATGACTGCCCCCCAACTCGCGGCGGAAATGGAACAAATTCGAAATCAAATTGTGGAAATTTTTGAATGGCATCCGACCTTATTTGAATTAGCAGCCTTCGCTCGACGGGTGAAGAGGGGTCCCGCGAACACACCGATCGATCCAACAACTCTGCAGTCGTTGATCGAGAAAGTTGAGGCTTGGAAACAGCGCATCCTCATGTGATCTTACTATAACTTCTTCTCCTTTTTCTTTTAGGAGAGTGTGATAATGGGTAAAAAAATTAAGATAATTTTTAAGAGTGCTGGCATTGAACTTCGGGGAGAATTATACGATACGCCAACGGCACAGAAGGTATGGGACGTCTTACCACATTCAACACCGATAAATACATGGGGCGAAGAAATTTACTTCGATATCCCTGTAACCCTGCCTCTAGAACCTGACGCACGAGCTAACGTAGAAGTTGGGGAAATTGGCTATTGGAACGTTGGAAAGAGTATGTGTCTCTTTTGGGGTCGCACTCCCGCAAGCAAAGACGAAAAACCTGTTGCAGCTAGCCCTGTAAATATCTTTGGGAAAGTTATTGGTGATGCAACTGTTCTGAATGCGGTTGAAGATAGCGCAGAAGTGATTGTTGAAAAAGATGAGACGTAAAAAAAAATACACCCCCTCCATAATTTTTGCCAATTCAAAAATGTTTTATTTCAAAAGAAATTTATAGAAATTGCGGGATTTAAACAATTGATTTCTTAAAAAGAAAATGCCCTGAAATTAACATGAAAGCAAAAATCAGATTTCTTTCTCAGATTATTCTTTGTTGTTATTTAGTTATTTTGGTTTCGGGTAATTTCTCAATAGCATTTTCGTCCGATTCTTTTTTTCAAAAAGTTGGTGATGGATTCATATGGGAAGTGAAAAATGCGGATGTCGTCGTGGTAGGTCCGGAAGTTGCGAATCTTGGTGATCGTCTGAAAGTAGAGATCACAGTAGCAGAGTCCAGTTGCCCTGACTGTTGTGGTCATTTCGGTGATGTTTTATACGGAAATATGTACAACAATTCCCTAGCAGATCGCATCTGGACTCTTTTTGAAACGGATAATTTTTTTGCAGTTTATAATAAATCCACTGGATATTTCGGATCAAGTGGGCAATTCTTCATCCCTCATAATGAAACTGTAGTAAATTCAACCATGTACATTACATTTACTTCCGATTGGCATTATCAAACATATGAATGGATTGGTGGTTCTCATGGATATGATGGACTGGCATACGGATTCAATGGTTCCGTGACTGGCGATGTTAATGAAAGTAAAAAGGAATATGGGTATAATGTGGATGGAGTCCTTCAGTATTATAAGGAATATAATGGTACAGGAAGTGACTGGGATTTAATTTATCACATTGAACTAATTGATTCTTACTCCGCATGGGATCCTATCCCTCTAATCATTATAATTTCATCTGTCACAATTTGTTGTATCGGATTATATCTTTTTTGGGATTATAAAAAGAAGTCAAAGAAAATTAAACAAATTCATCGAAAACCGCTTAGAAAGGCAGTAAACTTTCTATCTACGTTTTAAGGCAGGGGGTAGTTCAATTTTATGTCGGTTTTTTCTTTTTAATTCTACTAATTTTTTGTATTTTTCATCTTTTGGGTCAAAATTCTTCTGTTCTATTTTCTCCAACATCTCATCTAAGAAATCATAGGTGATCGAAAAACCTAGTTGTTTTGAAAGTTCGTCCTCATCTGTTTGGCCGTCCCATAAGCCTGCAGAAGGTTTTCGAGTTATTATTTTTTCAGGGATGCTAAGGTAACCTGCCATTTCACGCACCTCATGCTTATATAAATGTTGGATGGGATGAAAATCAACACCACCATCCCCATATTTAGTGAAATAGCCAATATCATCTTCGGATTTATTCCCAGTTCCAGCTACTAGGTAATTCAGCTGATTCGCGTAATAATAAAGGGTAGACATACGCATTCGAGGTTTTAAATTCGCTTTTGCAAGCGTCTTGGGTGGTTTGTGATCAAGCGAGAGAACTTCTAAAAATTTTTCAAAAACATCCGAGAGATAAAGTATTTTATATTCAATTTCTAAAAAATTCGCCACTAATAAGGCATCGTCAACATCATCCTGCTTCGATTGAATTGGCATTATTAACGCTAGTACTTTCTGTTTCCCAAGTGCCTGTACACATAATCTGGCAACAAGTGCACTATCGATCCCCCCACTTAAACCCACTATAATACCTTCTGTCTTTGAATTCTCAACCATATCCTTAATAAAATCGACTATTCGCTTTACCTCATTCTCGATGTCCATTGCCAACTACCTCACCTTAGAATTCGAATGCCTCTTTTTAATTTTATAGTTGTAAAAACTAGGGTTTTATAGATGTTTGTGATTTAATATTTCAGAACAAAACGGAACCTCTGAGCAATATGATCCCTATAAACAATGAGCGTTTTGAAAAAAATGTAGAAATATTACGAGAGCAGTGGCGCTTTGAGCTAGAGGAATCTATGGAAGAAGTCGAGGATCGGATTAAAAAGGAGTTCTATACTGGAGTATGGGTCTTATTATTTAATCGGATTGTAGCTAACGTTTACAGTTTCTTTTTATCAAAGGATATAAAGCATAAAATTTTGAAGCAAGGCGACCTCTTAATTGAGGCGGTGCGGGAATTTAACGGCAGGCAATTTGATGGGAATTCAGAAGAGATTGTTGAAAAATACTATCAAGAATACATCGCTAATGATCCCGCATGGGAACGATGTAAAAAACGGCATTCCAAATCACCTGAATTGAAAGAACGGATTAAAAATGCCTTTGTTCTCATGTTACAGAACACCCATGATTTATTATTTAGCAAAGGTGAATGTTATGATGATTTGCTATTGAATGCCTATAGTACGAAAGAAGCTGCTTGGAAGGCTACTTTTGATCTCATTGACGATACAGAAAAAACAATTAACTTCACGGTTCAAAACAAAATGGTGAAAATTAATCGGCTCATTCGAGATCAGACCATTAAAATACTGCGCCGGGAGATTGAAATCGCCCGCGAATACTATAGCCAAAAACTGAACGAACTTTTTGGAGCTTAATTACTCTGGAGCTTCAGCTAACCGAGGAAGAAATATAGAAAATGTCGTTCCCTTACCAAATTCACTATCCACACTGATATTTCCTGCATGTAATTTGACAAACTCATTAGCAATTGATAATCCCAGCCCTGTACCTGGAATGGCAGCTACATCAGCTGCTCGGAAAAACCTTTCAAATAATCGGGGAAGATCCTTCTCATGAATACCGATTCCTGAATCACGAAATTGAATCCACATTCCATCTTCATCTCGTACGTTATATTCCCCTCTATAATGATCTATCACATTTATTTTCAAGGATCCCATTTTTTTCGTATATTTAATTGCATTATCAATGAAAATTCGGAAAATTTGACGGATCTTCTTCTCATCACCATAAAGATGCGTTTCCTCTGGTATAGAAATGGTTAATTTTATCTCCTTTTCTTTGAGGCGAGGTTCCATTTGTTCCAACACTTTCTGTATAATTAAAGAAAGGTCATATTTTTCCCACTCTAATTCTACTCGGCTTTCGTCTAATTTTGAAATAATGAGGAGGTCTTCTAACAATTCAGCAAGAGCATCTGCGTTTAAAGAAATAATATTTGCCATTTTATGAAGAGTCTCCTTGGAAACAGTATCAAAATGGTTTAATATGATAGATGCTGATAACATAATTGCAGTCGTGGGAGACCTTAGCTCATGAGATACCATGGACACGAATTTCTTTCTTAAATCATCAATTTCTAGTAAGGTTTCTTTCGATTCTTCTAAATCTTGGTAAATTCGTGCGTTTGATATTGCTAAAGCTGCTATTCTATTCAGAAAATGTATTAGATTAAGATAATGTTCTCTGTATTCGGGGAACTTGATATTGTTAATTTTAAGAAAGCCTAGTGTTTGGCGTTTGTATTCTATCTTTAAAGTAAATCCTTGTTCTGAAGGGTTCCAAAGAGAACTATCCTTCATATCACCAATTTGCTTAATCAGACTCTCACGATTGATGGTTATTTCTGTTGAAACTTGTAGGTTTCCCGGGTTTTTCTCAATAATCGGAAGATATATGATATTTTTTGGCGCAAAAAGCATGGTGAGAATGTTAAAAAAGTTCTGAATTACTTTCTCCTCGGTGGTTATTCTTGTAATATTGTCAAGTAGGTCGAATATCATTGCATAATCCGCAAGCCGCCTATTTCTCATGTTGATTTCAGATGAAAACTTAGCTTCTTGTACTCTATCCCTCCATTCCAACACTATATTCGTTATATATAATCTGAAGTGGTCCAAACCTACTGGAAGTGCTTCAAAAGGGCGATTAACAAATTCGGCAAACTCCTGAAGTTGAGTTTCAATGTCCTCAATGACACCCGTATCCAATAGGACGATTTTCTTTATCGATTCACCAAAAAACTCTTGCGCTGTTCTCTGATCAAATCCTCCCCTAGTGATATGGTCGCGCCAGCTAACCAACCACCCTGGAGTCAAAGTATGGACTCCCTCCCGAAATAAGTGATTAACTAGGGTCTGATTCAAAAACATATAAGCACAGTTCGATAACTTACTAATGCCGCAATTCTGTAATTCTTCAGGAGGGTTTCGAAGATGTGCAAAGCAGGTCCCCCCTATTAAATATGGATTGCTGTCTTCAGCTTTAATCTTTTGAAATACCTTGATTATTTCCTTCCAATCTTTCGGGGATTGAAAGGTTTGAACTGGAAATGTTATGATTTGAACATCACTAAAATCCTCTTCATTCAAAACTCTCTTCGCTTCCCGCAAATAAGCCTCACAAATTAGAAGGGTGAGCTTATCTTTCATAATCCTCAACCCAATCGAGCGGATAGCGCCCCCATTTGTGAACGGCTTTTGAGATGGCTAACAGAATTTTCTCCGGAACTTGCCATGGGATTTCACCATGATTGTCTGAAAGAATAAAACCTCCCCCTGGACCCGCCCGGGCAATTAAATCTTTTACCCTGGCTTCTGCTATCTGCGGCGTCCAAGTTCGCATCTCAATGCCGTTCAAATTTCCAAGGATACATATTTTACCCCGACAAGCTTCTTTTAATTCTGTAATATCTTCGAGGGTGCTAACTCCAACAATTAGCGCTCCAGAGTCTTTAATATCATCAATTATTGGTAAGGTTCGACCGGAAGCGAGATGAATCGCAGCAGGACCTTTAAATTTCGAGAGGGTTCGTTTTGCAATTTTGTATCCCGTTTCCAAGTAAAGGGTCCTCGGAATAATTGTAGGAGACGAAATCGGATCAAAATATCCGATTGCGGTTGCCCCAGCATCTATTTGTGCATTGGCCCATTCAATACAAAACTTTTCATTCAATTTTATTAGATGGTTGAATAACTTTCGATTATCATATAGTAAGTCAAGATATCTATCAAATCCCATTTGCATAACTGGCAAGGAAAAGGGGGACATTACAACTCCGATAATAGGGGCTTCATCACCAACTTCTGCTTTCAAACCCGCAGTCGCTTTTAAAACCTTCTGCAGACATTCAGCTTCTGATATTTCGGGCATTTCTAAAGTTTCTATCTCTTCTGAACTTTCAATGACTGGTCTGCCTGAATTTGCCGGACCATCATCGCGAAAAATTACCTCTCCCCCCATAGCTTCTATCTCAATGGGTGCATAGAAGATGTTATAGAGGCAATCATTCTGATATTTTTTCCACATCCGAAGTTGGCCTTTGATTACGTTTTCAGCCTTTGAGAAATATTGAGAAATTGACATATTAAGTTCTTTTGCCCCATGCATTGTCACAAGTAGAAACAGCGGGACTCTATCAGGCTCCTTATGGCCAATCGTAGTTAAAACTCTTTGAAGAGAGCTTGTTTTTGTTGAAGACATGTCTATTTTCCTCCCATTTGATTTATTAAATCTACAATTCTAGAGCCACTATAGCCATAAGCATCCGCCTCCACCTCTTTCCAGAGCTCCGCATCAAAATTGAACGGCGCACCCCCTACCACAATCTTTATTTTAGCATTAATATCTCTTAACTTTTTTGTAAGCTCCTTGATTTTCAACGCTGAAGGTAACATTAACGTTGATATTAAAAGAAGTTCAATATCCTCCTCATTGATAGTATTAATTAGATCCTCTGTTGTGACTCCATGTCCTAAATCTAAAACATCAAACCCTGCAGAGCGTAAAATACTGAGAATAATTCGTTTCCCTAAAATATGATAATCTTCAAACACTGCAATTGCAATTCTTGGGTGTTTAATGCGTGCCGATGCACTTGATGGAAGGATTGCATTGATTAATTCTTCACAGATACGACCACTCATATAAACTTGAGACAGGGCAATTTCCCCTTTTTCCCAACTTTTTCCAATACGATCTAGGGTTGGAATTATTATACTTTCTATGATTTGAAATGGATCATCAGAGGCTCTCGCATTCTCGAACAGCTTTTTGGCAGCCTGCCTATCAACTGCAAGGAGTGCTTGCTCAAAGTCATGAACTCTATCTTCAATTGATGACATAGTTAAACATATCCCGAGACTTGGGTTTTCGTTTCTTATAATAGATTACAATAACAACCAATAAATCAGCAAGGATGATAACCACTGTGAGGGTGCTTTCAGGTCCTATAGGTGGTTCCCCGCCTCCATTTCCACCCGGTGTTCCATACCCCATTCCGGCACTAAAGATTGGAGAGACTTCAGGAATTGTCTGATTATCACGGAGTTGAGCGAACATGAATTTTGGCCAGGTTCCATCTGAGCTGAGGTTCCATGCTACATCCTGCTGGTATGTGACCCAAGTTGTATTCTCCAAGGCACTGAGATTATTTGTGAGCCGCATTTCTGTTGCGTTAAAGGCATTAGAAAGAGTTCCATCGTTTTCAACCTGATAGATTGTTAAGCTTACATTGGTCATTTTTGTTAATTTTGTTCCATTATTGATTATCAAACAGCCCTCTGGGGCTAGCACATTATCTTTGGGCATTATTTCGTAGGCACGACTCAACCCTGTTTTCCCATTTGCGAGTGATTGGGCGGCGAACCGATAATAATAGGTGTTATAATTTATAACGGCTGGATCCGTGAAGTTGATAGTGAAAGGTCCGTTGAAAATCGGAGCTCCATAGTTAAAAACTGGGGTAGATGACCGGAAGACCGTGAGATTGTCATAATCTGATGGATTTGCGCTTATCAAGAAGGAAACTGTCCAATTCCCGGGATATGTGCGGATATTTGGAAATTTATCAATGGTATCATCTCTGGGATGTAATGGTTGCTGCCCTTTACTGATTTCTGATCCATCACCCTGACCACCTTCATCCGTATCGCCCTTGAGAGGATGGGTGCCATAAAAGAATTCATCCTCATTCATTAACTCATCTCTGTCTGGATCTCCCAAAGCACCATCCTCCCCAACTGCGCTCGAGGCGTTCAAGCCATGAAATTTTTCCCATTTGTTGGGTAAACCGTCAAGATCTGTATCATAATTCAAGGGTTCAGTATCTTTAAACACATGAAATGCGCCCGTTTTCAACCGGGTAAAGGGACCATACGGGCCTGAGACCCCTGTTGCGTTTATTAAAAATGAATAGGTTCCGTTTTCGGAGGTCTGCGTAAAATAATTCCCATAAATCCCATCGTTCGGAGCCCCATCGCCATGTCCGCCATCATCAAGTAACGGCATTAGGAATTTAGTTAAATTAGATTTATACCCAGGTGGTGTTGTTTCCATCCAGACATCCGCATTACGGATCGGTTGGGTATCGGATAAACTTACCATTATTGGGATGCGATCTCCAATATGATGCGCTTTTCCCCATTCCGACGATACGGATCCAATAGGGGGGGCCATAACCCGCATTGTGATCATCCCATGTTCCGCGCCCTCAATGAAGTAGTTTAGGGACGCTACCGGGGAGATATTCACTCTCCAAGGACCAAAATCAGGATTAGATATGCGATATAATTTATGACCCATCCCTGCTGCATCATATTCTCGCGTCTGAGAAATAGTAGTCCCATTAGGGGATTCTAATGTTATAGTTGGAGTTGCCGAGGAGTTATAATTCACCACAATTTCTATCATATCGGCCTCATTTCCAACTGGTATAAGGAAGGAACTATTTCCTGTAACATTTCCCCTGGCTTGATAGAACCGCTGTAAATTCCGAACAGTCCCCACAATGGACCGGTAGATTTCGGCTAAATCATTTGGAATATCACCACTCGAGGGATCGAAGCAAAAATGATAGCTGCCACCTGTATCTGCCGCTAAATCCTGCATCTTCGCATGGTCTGCATCGGACCCGATTGTAATTGCATGCACTTTAGTGGCATTCCCTTGAAGCATGGGTTTGACATCCGCAATCGAAGGCATCCTGTTTTCCAGCCCGTCTGATAGTAGAATAATTTCCTTCGAGTAATTTGCAATACCCCGTAATGTTAGTTCATCTTGCCCTTTCCATAGACCATCGCCAATTGACGTTTGACCAATTGCAGTTATTCCTTCTATAGCAGTTATGGCGTTAGACCGGTTAGTAGAATCTAATTTTGTCAGTTGATGTAAAACAGTTGCTGAATTATTATACTTGACAACTGCCATTTGATCTCCACTGAGGTAACTATTTACATACAAAATGGCTGCATTCTGAGCTGCTAATAGTTTGTTATTTGTACTCATGCTCGCAGAATGATCAATCACAACGGCATTATCAATATAGATCTCGCCATACTCGACCGAACTTAGTCGCAATGATGTCCCTATAGATGTACCATCATTATCAACCAGATCCACCCTGAGCGCATATAGTCCATCAGCGGTTTGGTTTGGAGCTTGGATCTCAAGGAAATATTTTCCATAGACATCTACAGCCGATACCACAGTTGCAGGCTCTAACCCAACCGTCGCACGAAAATTTTCGGTTGAAAACCCATGGATTGGGATTGTCATATCACTAACATCTACAACCGCCACGAATTTTTCTGAGGCGTTATGGGGACCTGCCCGTGCTTTATACTGTAAGTTGGGGGTTTCGATTGTAACCTCGGGATCTGAATCCCAAACCCTATAGTCACCCACCGCTGTATTAAAAAACTCATTATCTAACGTCACCACAATGAGCGCAATCTTGTCATAATTATCATTTACTATCGCCCGGCGAAAATTATTATTCGACTCCACCGTGTAGGAATAGACCAGATCATTGCCCCGAATAGCCAATAAAGCATAAAATAGGGTATTTCCTATGGTTTCATTGATCTGAATTGTAACTGCATTTACATCCGGGTCAAGACCGATCTCTTTATACTTACAAGCATAATTCATTAATTCAAAACTGCTTTGCCACGACCCACCTGAACTGAGATTTAAGATGGTTGGATCAATAAGGCTTGAATATGCTGCGGATCCATCCCCCGCGTTATCATCCACGTACTTCCATTCCGATGGGACTGTGGAATCCGCCAAATCTTTGGCATAATTCGCAACGCAAAAATTTTCAAACACGTCATCAAAAGTGGTCCCCGGACTTAAGCTGTTTAACGCTTTATTGAGCATGGTAATCCCATCTTGGCCTACCGGGTTCACCGCGGTATCCCAGAAGGTAGTCAAGGCATCAATCCCATAATCAGCATCCGTCTTATCCGCCCCAAATTGCTCCAAATAGTAATTCCAGAAAAGACAAGCCGCGTAGGATAGCTGGGTTAGGTCAATATCGGTACTTGATTCTAGGTAGCCATTTAATTCTCTCAAATAGCTGGTCCCAAGTTCGGTACCATCTGCGTGATCTAGCCAATCAGAGAGTTTATCCTGAAGCATACGGGCCTGTCCTTCAATAACCCAATCTTTTGGGGGATCACCGGGATGTCTAAATTGTGTTAGATGGAACATTTCATGACCTGCCACTTTTTTTGGCTCTGCATAGTTAAAATAATCGGGATCTGTATGAGCTAAGTATTGTGGCAGAAATTGTAACGTGAAATTTTCATCACCCCAGCAGACTGCCATACCATTATATCCTGTTGTGTCCGGTATCCATACCTCCACCGGCGGCTCATACCCCCCTTCCATTGGATCAGGCAAGCTCCATCTGGTTGTAAGTTGATAGTAGACTGCTTCCAAGAGATCTGCAAACTGCTCCACTTCCGCTTGCTCAGTATAGAGATCATTCCAAATCATGTAAAACCGCCCATAATCTGAGAGAAATGGAAGCTGCCAAGCACTAGTCTTGAGGTTATTTGATGATGAATTTTGCGATTCAACGGTGGAAATCGGTATAACTCCATTACTAAATAAACTCATGAGAAAAATTAAACTGAATATACCACAAATTAAAATATTTCTAGGTTTTCTGCTTACAGAATTTCCCATCTTTCTCAAACTCCGATTTTTCATCCTCATTTCCTTCTGGTCTATTAAATAATGTTATTAAATAAAATACAACTAGTACTTTAACTTAGTTTACAAGTAATCATTTATCATTATTTTAGTAGATTTCTAATTAAATCAAAATTCTTTTTTTTCTCCTTTTATAATCAAGGAGTTTTCGAGGAAATTTTTTATCTTTCAATACTAATCAAGTGGAAATAAGCGGTTATCGAGTTATTGTGATGGGATTCAAGTCGCTGAAATGGTAAAATGTCATAAACGCTGGATTCCGATCGTTTTTTTATATTATGCCCACAACTTTAAATAGATTATTTTTAACTTTATGATCAGTATAATAGGTAAATTTCTTCTTTTAGAGGTTAAAACTTCTAGTTTTAGAATTTTAGGTATCTAAATTGAAATTTAGTTTTTATAACTAACCAAATGGTGAATGATATGAGTGGTAGACGCGACGATCGTGGTCGAGAATTGCATAAAGTAACTTGCGCTGATTGTGGGCAAGAAACTGAAGTGCCCTTTAAGCCCGATGGGTCAAGACCTGTGTATTGCAGGGATTGTTATGCAAAACGAAAACCCCGGCGATATTAAGACTAGAACCTAACTCCAGAGAAAAGGTAATTAATTTTTTAATTATTTTTCTCACCAAAATTTGGGTTCCACCCCTATTTTTTATTTTTACTAAAATGTAACACCCCTAATTTGATGAAATTTTTGTTTAATTCCAACCTATCAATCCTGTCGTAAAATAAGGCTTTCAAGAGATATACAGTCATAGTACCCACATAATATCCAAGAGGATTGAAATAGCAAATGGAACTTAGAATAACACCATTAGTAGCCAATGTTTCAATTGAAACAGAACACTTATGACCAATTAGAGAAGAAAAGGTGTGAATTTAGTTGAAATTATCTTATGGTTTTCTTGCCAAGAAGTTGGTATATCACACAATTATTATGATTTTTCTCGATTTAATGCACAAGGATTGAATGATTATGGAAGACGAACGAGTAGCAATATTAATGTTGAGTGATGGGACCTGTTTTGCAGGAACCGGTTTCGGTGCCGTAAAAAAAGTCCAAAAAAAGGTCCAAGGTGAGGTCGTATTCAATAGTACCATGGTAGGGTATCCTGGAATACTGACCGATCCCACTTATTATGGGCAAATTCTTCTTATGACCTATCCCTTAATAGGTAATATAGGCATTGCGGACCCTAATGCACGGGATGAATGGAATATCCCGCAATTCTTTGAATCTGATTATGATCATTACGCCCCGGGCCAGCAAACCACACCGTATGAAACCCATCCGAATCCCCGCTTATTTAAAAATACGGGATTAGTTGTGTTTGAACTGTGTAAACAACCCTCCCACTGGAAAATGAAAATGACTTTGGACGAGGCACTAAAGAAGCAAGGGGTCCCAGGGATCGAGGGAATTGATACTCGGGAACTCATGAAAAAATTTCGGGATGAGGGCGAAACTACAGGAATTTTACAAGTTTTCGATGAAAATGAAGAGCCTGATATTGATCAATTAAAGAAGGAAGCTTCAAAAATCCCCAATCCAGGTGAAAAGAACTTTATAAAGGATATTTCCGTTAAAGAACCAATAGTATACCAACAAAAGAATGGGGCTCCGACAACAGTTTTAATTGATCTGGGTACCAAGATGAATATCATTAGGAGCCTTCTGAATCGAAATGTAACAGTCGTTCGTGTCCCATACAATTTTTCCATAGATCAGATTCTGGAATATAATCCTAATGGGGTGGTTATTTCCAATGGTCCTGGGAATCCAAACCATCCAGACTTAAAACCTACCATTGCAACGATTCAGGCGCTAGTCGAGAAAGACATTCCGTTATTGGGAATTTGTCTTGGGAATCAGGTCTTTTCTCTAGCGATGGGTGCGAAACTTTATCGTATGAAATGCGGTCATCGGAGTCCAAATCAGACGTCTATGGATTTAGAAACCAAACGCTGTTACCCTACTATTCAAAATCATGGATTCGCAATCGATAAGGACTCAATAGACAAAACCAACTTAAAATTATGGTTCAAAAATGTGAATGATAATACGATCGAAGGCGTTAAGCACAAAACAGCACGAGCCGTTTCCGTAGAATTCCATCCTGAATTGCAACCAGCTCCCATTGACGCGAAATATGTGTATGATCAATTTGTGGAGTTACTGAGGTGAATTAAATGGCACGATATGAGTGGATAAAAAAAGTATTAATTTTATCGTCAGGGGCGGTTAGGATCGGTCAGGCAGGCGAATTTGATTACTCAGGAAGCCAATGTATTAAGGCCATGCGCGAAGAGGGTATTGAAACTGTTTTAATCAATCCAAACATCGCAACAATTCAAACTGATCCGAAACTTGCAGGGAAAGTCTATTTATTACCTCTTATTCCAAGTTTTATTGAAAAGGTTATTGAAAAAGAGCGACCTGATTCCGTTTTACTATCCTTTGGAGGACAAACAGGTTTAAACTGTGGCGCACAATTAGCAGAACAGGGTATTCTTGAGAAATATAATATTAAAGTCCTGGGAACTCCTGTAAAGGCGATTCAGGATACTGAAGATCGGGAGCGTTTCAGGCAAGCTATGATGCGGGCAAACGTCAAAATCCCAGCGAGTAAAGTCGCGAACACCCTTGAAGAGGCGTTTGAAATTGCAAAAGAAATTGGCTTTCCCTTAATTATCCGTCCCGCCTTCACGCTCGGAGGCAAGGGTTCTGGCGTGGCTCGGAATAAAGAAGATTTCGAAAAAATTGTAAATGTGGGATTAACCCAGAGTATGATCCACCAAGTTCTAGTTGAAGAATATTTAGATCTCCCAAATTGGAAGGAAATTGAATACGAAGTCGTTCGTGACCGCGATAATAGTTGCCTAATCGCATGCACTATGGAAAATATAGATCCAATGGGAATCCACACGGGTGATAGTATTGTGGCAGCCCCAGTTCAAACTCTAACTGCCTCAGAGAATGCTCGCTTATGTGATGCTTCCGTCCGTGTAATTCGCCAACTTGGGATCGTAGGTGAATGTAACATTCAATATGCGTTGCACGCCAAATCTGAAGAATTCCGCGCGATCGAAATTAATGCCCGCCTCTCACGGTCTAGTGCCTTGGCCTCCAAAGCCACAGGCTATCCATTAGCCTATATCGCAGCGAAACTCGCTATAGGCTACACGCTCCCTGAAATTGCAAACACTATCACCGGGACAACAACTAGTTGTTTTGAACCGACGCTCGACTATATGTGTGTTAAATTTCCGCGTTTTGATACGGTTAAATTCCGCGGTGAGGTGAGCCGGCGTATCGGTACGCAGATGAAGAGTGTCGGAGAGGTTATGGCAATTGGACGGACCCTTGAGGAAACTATCCAAAAAGCGATTCGCATGCTCGAAATAGGGAAGGTTGGATTAGTCGGGAATCCTGATGAAGAGATTGAGGAATCATTAGATAGTCTTAGAAAGGCAATAGCAGAGCCTACCGATGAGCGTCTATTTAAATTAGTGAAGGGGCTTAAAAAAGGGCTATCAGTTGATGAGGTCTACCAATTATCCGGGATCGATCGGTGGTTCTTATATAAATTCAAGCATATTATAGACATCGAGAACCAATTAAAAGCGTTTAATATGCTAACCGATGAGAAAAAGTTAGCGAAGTTAATTCGAAAAGCTAAAGTCTATGGATTTTCAGATCAACAAATCGCCCAATGCCTCAAAATGGACGATTTAAGCATCCGGCGTATCCGTCAAAAAAATGGAATTGTACCCGCCATAAAACAAATCGATACGATGGCTGCAGAATACCCTGCAAAACGAAATTATCTCTACGCCACCTACTGTGGTAATACTGACGATATTGAGTTCAAGAAGGTAGATAAAAAAATTATAGTCCTTGGTTCAGGGGTATATCGTATTGGAAGTAGTGTGGAGTTCGACTGGGGATCCGTTAATTTAGTTTGGGCTTTGAAGGAACTGAACATTGATGAAGTTATCATGATTAATTATAACCCTGAAACCGTCTCCACGGATTACGATATAAGCGATAAACTTTATTTTGAAGAGATGACATTAGAACGGGTTCTTGACATTTACGAGAAAGAAAATCCCTATGGGATTGTCGTTTCTGTGGGCGGTCAAATACCAAATAATTTAGCCCCTCAGTTGATGAAAGCTGGAGAATACTATAAAACGGTCCATGTCAATATTCTTGGGACGTTGGGACGAAATATTGACAAAGCGGAAGATAGAGCGAAATTCAGTAGTATTTTGGATCAATTAAATATTGGCCAGCCCGAATGGAATGCTTTAAGTGATATGAAAGAGGCAGAAGCATTCGCAAATAAAGTGGGCTACCCTGTGTTGGTTCGCCCTAGTTATGTTCTCAGTGGCCAAGCCATGAACGTAGCGTATTCCAAAAAGCAGCTAATAAATTACCTTCAATACGCGGCGAGTGTCTCCAAAATACATCCAGTCGTTATTACAAAATATATCGAGAACGCTCGGGAAGTTGAAGTGGATGGAATATCAGATGGCGAAGATGTTCTCATCGGTGCTGTTATCGAACATGTGGAAAATGCAGGCACCCACTCAGGAGATGCCTCTATGGTCATTCCACCCCAATCACTTGATTCAACGGTAATTTCCAAAATTGAGGATTATTCAAAACAAATCGCTCGAGCTCTACAAATAAAGGGGCCTTTTAATGTGCAGTACATTGTAAAAGATAACAATGTGTCGGTCATAGAGTGTAATTTAAGGTCCAGCAGGTCGATGCCATACGTAACTAAAACCAAAGGTGTAAATTTAATAAAAATCGCAGCATCAGTGATGTTGGGGAAGAAATTAAGCGAGATAATGCCTAAAGGCATTCTCAAAACCTCTGATATCACCTACGCCTCTACTAAGATCCCTCAATTTTCTTTTATGCGACTCACAGGGGCAGATCCTATCTTGGGTGTGGAAATGGTTTCGACAGGAGAGGTTGCCTGTATAGGTGAAGACTTTTATGAGGCACTTCTAAAAGGTCTTCTCGCGGCTGAGTTTGATGTCCCGCTAAACGGTGGCAATGTCTTAATTACAGTTGGGGGTAAACTCAAAGAGTCCGTTGTTCCGCTGGCCATAAAACTAGACAAACTGGGATATAAAATATTTGCAACTGCCCATACCGCTGATGTATTCACAAAGAACAATATTCCCGCCATAACGCTTCATAAAATAAAGGATCCCTCACTAAAGCCAAATATTCTAGATTATCTTCTCGAACAGAAGATAGATTTAGTCATAAATATTCCCTCATCACAAACTTTGGAAAAAATGGTCGATATACTTGAGGACGAGTATGAAATTCGCCGGAGAGCTGTTGAATTCAACGTTCCTGTCATTACCAACTTGGAGTTTGCGAATGCTTTAGTGATCGCCCTTGAAAAATCACAACGAAGAGAATTTACTTATACTGGTTTACATGAATATTTGTCGAAGTTACCCTTCAGATACGGAATTTAATTTTATAATGCAATCAATTTTGCGCATTATATCTAAAATTTTATAAATTATAGGGGGTTTTTTAAAAGTATGGTTATTGAACAACGGTTACTTGAAAAAGCCCAACGAATGGTGGTGCAAATTCTAGATTGGGAGCAAATTGAGGAAGTATTGCTCACATTTAATGGAAATTGTATAAGCACAGGGACTTGGAATTCTAATCAAGCGCTTCAGGTCAGACATTACGTAGAGACTATTCTCTCTCATGTCAATTACCTACATGGGGACTCATGGGAATACATCCTCTTGGAAGCGACGCATCCCACAAAGGGAAAACCTCCCTTCTCGCTTAACCCCCCCTACCGCCATATCATGATAACGCACTACAAACAGAAAGTTGGCATCGTAGTCCAAGATAATGCAGTCGGCAAGCTCTATCCTGGTAGAAAATATTGTACTCACTTTGGAGTGTTTATCGAAGAACTGGAGAAGGCGAGACTATATAAATTAGACGAAATCGCGAAAGAATCAGAACCTTTGAAGACTCTGCCTCCACAAGACACTTCAATAGAGATAGCGAAAAATATGTCTCTGAATCCACAACAAAGGTCAGTAATTACAAATTATATTCATTTTTTCGATGCAGGTCAATCCAACAATATAATTGACAGTGTTTTAATAATTGATGCTCAAGGACTGCTGATCCAATGTGATCCCCCTAACACAATTTTTGAGTCGCAGGCGACTTCTGTTTTTGAAATTAATCACGCCGCACGCCAAATAGCAGATCTGATCAATGGATCGCCCCTTACAGAAACACTAATCTTTTCAAAGAGAGAGTCTAAAAGTGTGACAACTCCTCAGCGCGCACACGTCATCTACCCATTGGAGGAAAAGGGGGCTCTTAGTATATATATACGTAATTTTAGTAAGTTTAGAATAGATCATCTTAAGCATTCGACGGTATTATTCTTAACTGACGCTCTCACCTTCAAAGAGGGGTATCGCCCCGCTTATTTATGGAAGGTCCATTAATTTTTCTAACAATGGTAGCAAGAGTTAACATTACAAACACTATGATCCCTATCCCAGATATGAGATTTAGTATCAAATTTTAATAGAACAAAATCAATGATACATTGTGGGAAAGAAAAAATTGCGCTCTCGGAAAGAGCTTCTCAAAAGAGCGTTCGGC
Source organism: Candidatus Helarchaeota archaeon (assembly GCA_016840125.1). The sequence goes on from JAEOSY010000013.1 coordinate 25,913, forward strand.
TATCAACGCCAGTATAACCTACATCAACAAAAAATCCAAGAAGATCCTAAAGCTCTCTCGGTGGGTCATTGAAAAAAAGAAAAGGAGAATTTTCTCTCCCATATTAATTATTATTTAGCTAAAGCGAAGGTATAATCATAATGACATTATCAAAAAAAAGTATTCAAGGTCTAAAAAATAAACCAGTGCAATCGATTTGGAATTATATCACCGCACTTCAACAACTACAAAATGCCCTCTTTGAGCTGGAGCGGGAGGAAAATAATTCAGAACTACTCCAGGATTTATCTACCCGTGCTCTTGAAATCGGGCAAGAAATTGAGGCGGTTTTACAATTATTAGAGGTTAAAATTGAAGATTAATTTTCGTCCAGATCCTCAAATTCGCACTATCCTCGGACCACTTAAGTAATGATTGATTTGGAGTGGTCTGCAGAACATCATTTTAGATAATCCGTTTCAATTAAAACGCTATTTTTATCACTTATTTTTTGCTTTATCTCGATGATACAAATGACGTCAGAACGTAAAGCAATTCTCATGCTAAATGATGGAACCTATTTTGAAGGGATCGGCTTTGGTGCCACAAAAGAAGTTGGCGGTGAAGTAGTCTTTAATACAGGCATGGTTGGCTATCCTGAGAGTATGACTGATGCCTCATATCAAGGACAGATTCTTACCTTTACTTATCCCTTAATTGGGAATTATGGAGTTCCCGATCCAGACGCAAGAGATAAATGGAATCTTCCTCGTTTCTTTGAATCTGATTTCGATGAATATCGTCCTAATCAACAAACAGAAGATCATAATAAACATCCCAAACCTCAAGGAATTAGAGTTAACGGAATCATCATACATGAACTTTGTAAAGAACCATCTCATTGGAATGCTAAAATGAGTCTAGATCAATGGATGAAGAGTGAAGGGATTCCGGGTATAGAGGGGGTAGACACCCGTGAACTGACGAAAAAACTAAGAGTTCATGGAGTTATGCTTGGATTATTGAAAATATATGATGAAGGTGAACAGCCCGACCCGAGCAAATTGACAGAGAAAGCTCTGAAAGTTCAGGATCCAAATGATAGAAATCTAGTTGGAGAAGTCTCAGTTAAAACCCCCATAATTTATGAGAATAATGGATCCGCTAAGATTGTACTGATTGATGTAGGGGCTAAATTAAACATCATTCGAAATCTACTAGCTCGCAATTTAACAGTCATTAGAGTGCCTTACAATTTTTCCGCTAAAGAAATCTTGGAATATAAACCAAATGGGTTTTTTATTACGAATGGACCGGGAGATCCTAAGCATGACAGTTTAAAGCCAACGATCGCCGCGGTACGAGAGCTCACTGACGAAGGATTACCTTTAATGGGGATTTGCTATGGGAATCAAATTTTTTCATTGGCTATGGGAGCTGATACGTACAAATTGAAATATGGTCATCGTTCACAAAATCAACCTAGCATGGATTTAGAGACTGGACGATGTTATATTACTACACAGAATCATGGGTTTGCTGTCGATGCCGATTCCTTGAAAGATACGGATTTAAAGCTATGGTTCATTAATGTTAATGATAAGACAGTGGAAGGCGTCAAGCATACTAAGAAGAACGCCTTTTCGGTTCAATTTCATCCTGAACACTTCCCTGGTCCAGTCGATGCCGAATATCTCTTCGAGGAGTATATTAAAAGAATAGGTAATGGAGGGGGGCAATAATGGGGAAGTTTGAGTGGATTAAAAAAGTGCTTGTAATCGGTAGCGGTGCTATTCGTATTGGGCAGGCAGGGGAATTCGACTATTCCGGCAGCCAATGTCTGAAGGCTCTTAAAGAAGAGGGGATTGAAACAGTACTCATCAATCCGAACATCGCCACGATCCAAACTGATCCCCAATTAGCCGATAAAGTTTATCTCTTACCCGTGCTCCCCGATTTCGTTGAGAAGGTTATCATAAAAGAGCGCCCTGATTCAGTTTTACTTTCTTTTGGGGGGCAAACTGCACTCAATGTGGGGGTAGAATTAGATCAAAAGGGTATTTTTGAAAAAAATAATGTAAAAGTTCTCGGAACTCCGATTAAAGCCATCATGGATACGGAGGATCGTGAAGCCTTTCGTCAACAAATGTTCAAGGCTGGAGTAGAAATCGCGAAGAGTAAAAGTGCTACGACGCTAGAGGAAGCTCTTGAAATAGCAAATGAAATTGGATTTCCAATAATTATTCGGGTTGCATATACATTAGGTGGGAAAGGTTCAGGTGTCGCTAGAACTGAAGAAGAATTTATAGAAATTGTAAAAGTGGGACTTTCCCAAAGTATGATCAGTCAAATTCTAGTGGAGGAGTATCTAGATATCCCCTTTTATAAGGAGGTTGAATACGAAGTAGTGCGCGATTATGAAGACAACTGTATTACAGTCTGCAACATGGAAAACTTCGATCCTCTCGGAATTCACACCGGGGATTCCATTGTGATCGCCCCCTCCCAAACATTAACGAATTCGGAGTATCATTTACTACGTGATGCCTCAATTCGCGTCATCCGCCAACTCGGAATTGTGGGTGAGTGCAACATCCAATATGGGCTCCATCAACTCTCCGAAGAATTTAGAGCCATAGACGTTAATGCTCGGCTATCTAGATCAAGCGCATTAGCAAGTAAAGCTACAGGCTACCCTCTTGCATACATAGCAGCCAAAATTGCTATTGGTTATAACCTCCCTGAGCTCATCAACAAAGTAACGAATGTGACAACTGCTTGTTTTGAACCTGCTTTAGATTACTTGGTCGTAAAGATACCTAGGTTCGATACCACTAAATTCCGGGGCGAGGTAAGCCGACTCATAGGCACACAGATGAAGAGTGTTGGGGAAGTTATGGGGATTGGACGGAATTTCGAGGAGGCTTTCCAAAAAGCAATCCGCATGTTGCAAATCGGAAAGATTGGTTTGGTGGGGAACTCAGATGATACGAGCCATATGTCTTTGGAAGAATTAAAACGTGAATTGGCGGAACCTACAGATGTAAGATTCTTCAAGATTGTAGATGGCTTTAAGCGTGGTTTATCTGTGGAAGAATTATTCCAATTAACTGGTATTGATAGATGGTTCCTCAGTAAAATCCGAAATATTGTTGAAATTGAGGTAAAATTGAAGAATAGATCGATTCTCGAAGATGACCAGAAATTATCAAAGGCGCTTGCTACTGCTAAAAAATACGGATTTTCGGATGAACAAATAGCCAGATGTCTCAAGTTGGACGATTTAAGCATTAGAAGAATGCGTGAACGTGTGGGTATAGCCCCAATAATCAAGCAGATCGATACACTTGCGGCTGAATGGCCTTGCGAAACTAATTATCTATATGCAACCTATGGGGGAACGACAGATGATATCGATTTTGCTGAAAATGGGAAAAAGATCATAGTATTAGGATCAGGTACCTATAGAATCGGAAGTAGCGTAGAATTTGACTGGGGGTCGGTTAATCTAACTTGGGCGCTCAAGAAGCTCGGTGTAGATGAGGTTATAATGTATAATAACAATCCTGAGACTGTTTCCACAGATTATGACATCTCAGATAAGCTCTACTTTGAGGAAATGACTTTAGAAAGAGTGTTGGATATTTATTCAAAAGAAAATCCATATGGTATTTGCGTCTCTGTTGGAGGACAAACCCCAAATAATTTAGCTCCTAAACTTGCCTCATCTCGAGAATATTATAAAACAAAATACATCAACATCTTAGGTACGCTGGGAAAGAATATCGATAAAGCGGAGGATAGATCCAAGTTTAGCAGTATCCTGGATCAACTAAATATCGGGCAGCCTGAATGGAATGCGTTAAGTACTCTTGAAGATGCCCAAGCTTTTGCTAACAAGGTCGGCTTTCCAGTGTTAATACGCCCCAGCTATGTTTTAAGTGGGGCTGCAATGAATGTAGCTTACTCAAACACTCAATTGATGGAATATCTCAAATTCGCAGCCGATATTTCCAAGGATTACCCTGTTGTAGTCTCAAAATATATTGAAAATGCACGCGAAGTCGAGGTTGATGCGATTTCAGACGGTGAAGACGTCCTCATCGGTGCCGTGATCGAGCATGTTGAAAATGCCGGAATCCACAGTGGTGATGCGTCCATGTCCATCCCTCCATTAACAATAGAACGCAAAGAAACTGCAAAAATCAAATTATACACCCGCGAAATCGCGCGAGCCTTGCAGATCAAAGGCCCCTTTAATGTTCAATACATTGTGAAAGGGGATAACGTTTATGTCATCGAGTGTAATTTGCGTTCCAGTCGTTCCATGCCCTATGTCTCGAAAACCAAGGGAGTCAACCTGATGGAAGTTGCGGCATCGATTATGCTAGGAAAAAATTTAAGGGAGGTCGGAGTGTTAGAAACCCCCGAAATTAATTACTGCAGCACTAAAATACCTCAATTTTCATTTATGAGACTTACGGGAGCAGATCCCATATTAGGGGTCGAAATGGTAAGTACAGGCGAGGTTGCATGCGTGGGTGAAGATATTTATGAAGCCCTCTTAAAAGGGCTACTTGCTGCAGAATTTGACGTACCCTTACATGGGGGAAATGTCTTGATCACGGTGGGTGGCGAATTAAAACAAATGGTAGTCCCACTTGCCCAAAAATTACATAAACTGGGTTATCAGCTTATGGCTACAGAACACACAGCTGAGATTTTCACCCAAAATAAGATTCCAGTTACTATTTTACACAAAATTAAGGAACCTTCTAAAAAACCCAATATTCTCGACTACCTAACTGAACGCAAAATTAACCTGGTCATCAATATTCCCGTCACAGGGACCAGAAAGATGGTGGATATCCTCGAGGACGAATTTGAAATTAGAAGACGCGCCGTGGACCATAATGTGCCAGTAATTACAAATTTAGAGTTAGCAAATGCCTTGGTAATTGCTCTTGAAAAATCACACAGACGCGAGTTCACAATTGTCTCTCTGAATGATTATCTAGACAAGCTACCCTTCACGTTTTGGACTGGTTTGGAGTAAATTGAGTAATCATCTATTTTTCTTTTTAATAAATAGCTGGGTATAACCGTCATATAAACTTTCTATTGGTTTTGCATTTGCTTAAATTTTTCGACCTCGAATATACGTTCTACGATAACTTTTCCAGGTGTAAATATGGTGGTATCACCGATCCAATTTTTGAAAAATTCCCTAAAGAACTTTTCAAATTCTTGAGTAAAAGCGTCTAATTTCCGATGTAATACTTTCAGATCTTCTGTCACTATGAGTGCAGAAGTCACAAAACCTCCGTGATTAAGGAGAATGGTTGCATTTTCTTGTTTTATCACTTTTAATTCACTTTTGCTCATTGTCAGTTCTTGAACTAGAGAACATAATCCTGAAATTCCGCCTGAAACTAATAACGCATCCTTCTTTTGCGGAATAAACGGGTAATTAAATAAATTTATTCCTGCTTCGTTAATAACATATAACTGTTGTAATTTAGAAAACCATTGCCGCTCCTTTTTTGGCGGTAGCGTTTCCCGCGTATAAAGAATCACTAAGTACGTAGAGCTTGTGATAAAAGCGAGTATAAATGATGCAAATAAAAAGTCGTACGGGATCATAAAAATTCCCAATGCTATACCTGAAGCTAATCCCAAACCCCATCCTAACCCAAAAAACAAACCAAAATTAATCCAAATTCTATTCGGTGTCGTGGAATCTGCAATAAAATTAACCATTCCAATTAGGATAGCGGGAAGCGTGATACCAAGAAAGACAGATCCAATGGACAAACTTAAAATGTCTTGTGATAGCCCGTAAAGAAAAATCGCAATAATTGAAGACGTTATAGCAATAAGCCATATGTTCTTGCGACCAAATTTATCCGCAATCAATCCTATGAAAAAACTGATTAAAATACAGATAATTGCAATAAGAAAAACGGGAAATTCAGTTCCGACAAGAAATGTGGTGACTCCAAAAAAAGCCTCACTGAATAAGAGAATCGTTGGATAGATGGAACCCCAACATACATACACCATTACGGTTCCCCAAAAAAGACAAATCAAAAATAAAATGAGGCAGTAAAATAGAAAGTCTTTTTTTCGAATATCCTCTTTAATTTCGCTTTCAGATTGTTTGATCTCAATTGGAATATCTCTTGTATAGATCAAATTTAAAAAGCCAGTAATGGCATACCCCAGTCCAAGAATTATAAATTGAAATGATAAATCCAAATAAACAATAGAAAGTACAAGAAATAATAAAATAAATCCACCAATTACATTTAAAATCCCTACTACTCGCCCCCGCTCTTCAATTTTTGTTAGTTTCCCAACATAGACGCTGGAAATTGTCATAATACTCCCAGGAATGAGACAGGCGATAAAAATCAAAGTTAATCTGATTTCAAATGAACAAGAACTGATGAAAATCGAGCCAAAAGGAAGTATACTTCCATAAATAATGGCCAAAATCCACGAAAACCATGGGGGTACCTTCCTACTAACTAATATACCAACTATAATACCTCCAATTGCAGTTCCAATATACGCTACCGTCCCACTCCAAATGGGGAGTCCATATGTTGCAATAATCTTAAGAATAAAAATTGTAGCGGCGACTATCGTTAAAAAGAATGACGTAGTGTATGAGATAAACAACCGAAAGAAGCTCCCCTTTGAGATACTAATATCCTCTGTAAAGTAATTGACCATATTTTCCTCTCCAGAACAGATCCCCATAATAATTAAACTCTTATTTTAATCTTCTCCCAGAGTTACGGTTCGTTATTTTATCATTTTATTTAATTGAGATTCAAAAAAAAGATAAAAACAAATAATTTTCTGAAGTAACACACGTATTAAAAAGAGGATTAGGGTAAAGCTTGCTCGATTAACTCTAAAAGGTCAATCATCCTTCTTTTTGAATTAGTTGCTTTAAGGGCATCAGACAAATTTCAATTACAAAAGGGACAAATGCTGACTAGATACTCCGCACCAGTTTCTTCGGCCTCTTCAATTCTAGATTTTGCAATCTCGAGAGCTAACTCGGGAAACGCTTTCTTCACGCCTCCACCCGCACCACAGCACTTTGTATTCTCTTTTATAGTCCTCATTTCTTTGATTTCAGCCATCTGGGCAAGTATCTTACGTGACTTTTCATAAAGCGGCTCATCTCCTGATCCCCGTCCTGTATGACACGGAAGAGAGTTTACAATAATCCCCTTAAATGAGTATCTCGATAAGCTACCCTTCACCTTTTGGACTGGTTTGGTGTGAAAAAAACAATATGGCGCAAGCGCTATTTTTCTTCTTCCAAGTATTTTAAAATACTTAAACGATAACAAGATACTATTCATACTACATTAATTCCTTATCACATGTGGTTAATTTATTTAAATAATTAGAAGCGGAAGGGATAAAAATGAAGCGAAATCAAAAGATTTTTGCATTATTGTTAATTATTTCAATCTTTTCAGTATCATTCGTATCATTATTTGAAGTGGAAACCCCGTTTACAAGTAACTCGGAAGTAAAGCTAACGATAAACGCAAGCGACCCGTTTAACATTACTCATAATGCTGATTTTACCCTTTATCACAATGGAACGGGCACCGGAATTGAGGGTGATCCTTACTATATCGTGGATCTTGTCATCGATGCCAGTGGTAAGAATGCGCATGGAATCTTAATTAACAACACGGATGCGCATTTCGTCATCATGAATTGTACAATCATGAATGCAGACGTGGGATTTTCGGGTCTTACACTTGATAATGTCACACATGGGCGGATCATGAATAACACGGCTTTTAACAATCACAATGGAATTTATTTGGAGGATTCTGACAACAACACGCTGACCGAGAACACGGTTTTTAACAGTACATCAAGTACAGGATATTCTGCAAATGGAATTTACTTATTTGGTTCAGATTATAACACGCTGACCGACAACACGGCCTATAACAATACTCGGGGATTGGGAAGTTATGCTGGCAATGGCATTTTTTTAAGGGAGTCAGATTATAATACGCTGACCGACAACACGGTTTACAACAACTCTGGGGGGGCTGGAGATATTTGTGGAAATGGAATTTTATTCAGGTTGTCACATTTTAACACGGTGACCAACAACACGGCTTATCACAATACTGGAAGTGGACTTTGGGCTGGAAATGGAATTTCGATTTGGGATAGCAGTGACAACAACACGTTAACCGATAACACGGTTCATCACAATACGGGGGCTGATTGGGGTGGAAGTGGAATTTTTTTGTTAGCTTCGGATGATAACACGCTAAATGGCAACACCGCCTATAACAACACACGAGGCGCCGGAGATTATTCAGGAAATGGAATTCACATATATAATTCAGAAAACAACACGCTGACCGACAACATGGTTTATGATAATATTGGTGGGGGTGGAGCTCAATCTGGAAATGGAATTTTATTGTATGATAATAGTATTGACAACACGCTGACCAACAACACGGCCCATAACAATATGGGAAGTGGAGCCAATTCTGGAAATGGAATTTATTTACATTGGCAAAATGATTATAACATACTGACCGGCAACACTATTTATAATAATACTAAGAATGGAATTCAGGTAGATGGATCGAGCCAGAATAACACGATAAAATGGAACTTCATTTCTAATAATACTCTTAGCGGTGTATACATTACAGCTAGTTCTGATAATTCAATCTATCTTAATTACTTTAAAGGAAATAATGGCACGGGAGTTCAAGCTGTCGATGATGGCACGGGTAATTCTTGGAATATCACCAAGCTGGGAAATTATTGGGCGGATCACGAATCACGCTATTCTGCGACTCCCGTAGATACTATCTATTGGAACGTGGCATATGAAATATCGGGGAGTGCAACTGCTCAAGATAATTATCCATTGATTTCCTTTAACCCCACTTCTGTTTATCCAATTATAATTAATGGAAATGCTGAATTAGCAGCTTTTTCAAGTGGAGGCCTTGGAACGGATCACCATCCCTACATCATTGAAAATCTCATAATCAATGCGATCGGGCAAGGAGCTCATGGGATATTAATCAACAATACAGATGCGCATTTCCTTCTGAGAAATTGCATGGTTGCTGGAGGGGATCCAGGATATAATGGCATTCACCTTGAAAATGTAATAAATGGTAACATTATTAATAATACGGTCTCTAACAATCCTTGGGGAGGTGGATCCTTTACTGGAAATGGAATTTATTTGGATTCATCAAGCAATAACACGCTGACTGATAACACCATTTACAATAATACTGGAAGTGGACAATATTCTGGAAATGGAATATTCTTGTATTTTTCAAGCAATAACACGCTGACCAACAACATGGCTTATGACAATATTGGAAGTGGAAATTGGGCTGGAAATGGAATATTCTTGTATTTTTCAAGCAATAACACGCTGACCGACAACATGGTTTATAACAATACAGGAAGTGTAATCTATTCTGGAATTGGAATATTTTTGTATTCATCAAGCAATAACACGCTGACCAACAACACGGCTTATGACAATATTGGAAGTGGACCCTATACTGGAAATGGCATTTACTTGTATTTATCTAGTAATTGGAACACACTGACCAACAACACGGCTTATAATAATACTGGGGGAAGTGGAGGCAATTCTGGAAATGGAATTTATTTACTTTTGGATTGTGATTATAACACGCTGACTAACAACACGGCTTACAACAATATTGGAAGTGGAGACAGTTCTGGAAATGGAATTTTTATCGTAGTGTCAGATTATAACACGCTGACAGACAATACAGCTTATAATAATACTGGGGGAAGTGGAGTCTCTTCTGGAAATGGAATATTTGTTTCATTTTCTAATAATAACACGCTGACTAACAACACGGCTTACAACAATATTGGAAGTGGAGACAGTTCTGGAAATGGAATTTTTATTTCAGTGTCAGAAAATAACACGTTGACCGATAACACGGCTCATGACAATACAGGAAGTGGAAGCTATTCCGGAAATGGTATTTTAATGTATGATAGTTGTTTTGACAACACGCTGACTAACAACACTGTTTGTAACAATACAGGAAGTGGAAATTATTCCGGAAATGGTATTTTAATGTATGATAGTTGTTTTGACAACACGCTGACTAACAACACGGTTTGTAACAATACAGGAAGTGGAGATTTTTCCGGAAATGGGATTTACATTTTTTCCGGATGTGATAATACCACGCTGACCCACAACACGATTCATGACAATACTGGAGGTGGAGATTATTCCGGAAATGGAATCTTTCTAAGAGATATTTGTGACAATAACACACTGACCAACAATATGATTCATGAAAATACAGGAAGTGGATATTATTCCGGAAATGGTATTTCCCTTTATTCAGATTGTGATTATAACACGCTCACCGACAACATGGTTTATAACAATACTGGGGGAAGTTTTGCGTCTTCTGGAAATGGAATTTATTTATTTCAATCAAGTGATAACATGCTGAGAGATAACACGGCTCATGACAATACAGGAAGTGGAAGCTATTCCGGAAATGGTATTTTGATGTATGATAGTTGTTTTGACAACACGCTGACTAACAACACGGTTTGTAACAATACAGGAAGTGGAAATTATTCCGGAAATGGTATTTTAATGTATGATAGTTGTTTTGACAACACGCTGACTAACAACACGGTTTGTAACAATACAGGAAGTGGAAATTATTCCGGAAATGGAATTTCTTTTCATCAATCAGGCTATACCACGCTGACCGATAACACGATTCATGACAATACAGGAACTGGAGATTATTCTGGAAATGGAATTTCTTTTTATCAATCAGGCTATACCACGCTGACCGACAACATGGTTTATAACAATACAGGAACTGGAGATTATTCCGGAAATGGAATTTCTTTTTATCAATCAGGCTATACCACGCTGACCGACAACATGGTTTATAACAATACAGGAACTGGAGATTATTCCGGAAATGGAATTATTTTAATAAATCATTGTGATGATAACACTTTAATCAACAACACGATTCATAACAATACGGGAAGTGGAATTTTATTACATTCAACTTGCAGTAATAATAGCCTAACTGACAATATTATCAAGTACAACGCGAAACATGGAATCAATATCTCATCATTTTGTGATGAAAATGATGTCTGGTTCAATGAAATCTGGTATAATCTTGGATTCGGAATTCAAGTTTATGGTGATGATAATTGGTTTCTAGGAAATAGAATCATGAAGAATTTCGATACGACTGCAATTAATCAAACACGCGATTATGGAACCGGAAATTTATGGTTAGGCAATATTTTAACGGATGACCAGGATGGTGATGGGCTATTGGACAGTGAGGAAATTGCTCTAGGAACAAATCCACTGTTACCTGACACGGATGGCGATGGGTTGAATGTTTCCGACGAAATCAACGTGCCTGGCACTCACGCCCCTTATCACGACACTGAGGACGAGGGATTACCGGTGGGGGGAGAC
>JAEOSY010000014.1 GCA_016840125.1 Candidatus Helarchaeota archaeon
AAAAGAGCAGACAAGGTCAATTTCAGATCATTGATGTTATTCATATGATGAAATCGTTAACCAAGTTTACTAAACAGATAGTTAATGGAAATGCAATCCCTACTGTTGTTAGAGAATCATTTCGTATAGCGGAAGAAGAAAGACCCGGGGCAGTACATCTCGAACTTCCCGAGGATATTGCACGTGAAGAGGTATCTTGTCGAATTTTTCCAATAAATCAAATAAGACGCCCCACAGCGGAAATTAAGGCAATTAATAAAGCTATATCAATGATTGAAAATGCTAAACGCCCTCTTCTTTTGATTGGAGCTGGGGCGAATAGAAAAAGGACTCAAAAAATGCTGAAAGAATTTGTTGACAAAACAGGTATTCATTTTGTAAACACTCAAATGGGTAAAGGCGTCATTGACGAAAGACATCCTTTATACCTAGGTACGAGTGCTCTTTCATCCAATGATTATGTTCACTGTGCTATTAATCATGCAGATCTAATAATCAATGTAGGACACGATACAGTGGAAAAACCTCCCTTTCTTATGGATGAAAAAGATCTAATTGATGTAATCCATATAAATTTTCTATCCGCTAGTGTGGATGAAGTCTATTTTCCCCAATTAGAAGTTATTGGGGATATTGCAAACAGTATTTGGCAGCTCAAAGAAGGGATTACGACAAATAAATGGGATAATGAATATTTTCTCAAGGTAAAGGATCATTTGGAACAAAATATTAACGAACCAATCTCGGAAACTAAATATCCCTTATTCCCTCAAAAAATTGTAACTACAGTACGTAAAGTTATGCCTTCTGATGGAATCATTTGCTTAGATAATGGTGTTTATAAAATTTGGTTTGCTAGAAACTATAAAGCTCATTTACCAAATACAGTATTGTTAGATAACGCGTTAGCTTCCATGGGTGCTGGTTTACCGTCTGCAATAGCAGCTAAACTAGTGTATCCTGATAAAAAAATTATGGCAATTGCAGGTGATGGCGGATTTATGATGAATTCCCAGGAACTAGAAACAGCGGTTCGGTTGAACCTTGATCTAGTAGTTTTAATTTTAAATGATAACGCCTATGGAATGATTAAATGGAAACAAATGGCGATGGGGTTGAAAGATTTTGGTTTAGACTTTAAAAATCCAAATTTTTGTAGGTATGCTGAGGCTTATGGGGCAAAAGGATATAGAATAAAGCCTCAAGATGATCTACATGAGATTCTGAGTTCCACCTTGGAGGCCCCAGGAGTACACCTAATAGATGTTCCCGTAGACTATTCTGATAATGAGCGGGTGCTAATCCAAGATTTAGGGGAGAAACTCTGTTTATTAGATTGACGAATTAGGGAGTATACTTAAAAGTGATAAAAATGACAATCAAAGCAATTAACCCAGCTAACAATCAAATCATCACTGAATATCCTGAAATGGCAGCTGATGAAGTAAGTTCCATCTTAGAAGATGTACAAGAGGAATTTATTCGATGGAAAAGAACTACCTTTAAACATAGAAGACAATTGATGCATAAAGCAGCAAACATTCTCCGAACAAATAAAGATAAATATGCGAAATTGATGGCCATTGAAATGGGGAAACCAGTTGTCGATGGTAGAGCCGAAGTGGAGAAATGTGCTTGGGTGATGGAGTTTTACGCTGATGAAGCAGAAAAACAGCTTCAAAATGAAGTTATCAAATCCGAAGCGAAAAAAAGTTATATTTCCTACCAACCTTTAGGGGTAATTCTTGCAGTAATGCCATGGAACTTTCCTTTTTGGCAAGTAATTCGATTTGCTGCCCCAACATTGATGGCAGGTAATACAGGAGTTTTAAAACACGCGAGTAATGTTCCAGGTAGTGCATTAGCAATCGAAGAGGTGTTTCATGAAGCAGGTTATCCGAAAAATGTTTTTCGGACTCTTTTAATAGGAGGAAATCAAGTAGCCAAGGTAATAGAAAATCCTATTATCAAAGCTGTAACACTGACTGGCAGTGCTGCAGCAGGAAAAGCTGTTGCCGCAAAAGCGGGGGAAAAATTGAAACCCTCACTTTTAGAATTAGGTGGAAGCGATCCTTACATAATTTTAGAAGATGCAAATATCGAAGAAGCTGTTTTAACATGTGTATCAAGTAGATTGATTAATTCAGGTCAGAGCTGTATTGCAGCCAAGCGTTTTATTGTGGTTGAATCTCAGCGGAAGAAATTCGAGGAATTATATATTTATAATATGAAGAATCGGAAAATGGGTGATCCTTTGCGGGAAAATGTTTCAGTGGGTCCACAAGCACGCGTAGATCTTCGTGATGAGTTGCACAAACAAGTCGTCGACAGTATATCCAAAGGAGCTCGCATTTTGTTAGGTGGTAAGCTTCCACAAGGAGAAGGCGCTTTCTATCCCCCAACAATATTAACTGATGTTAAGAAAGGTATGCCTGCTTATGATGAAGAGCTCTTCGGGCCAGTAGCTGCAATAATCCCTGTAAAGAACGAACAGGAAGCTATTAAGGTAGCAAATGATAGTGTTTTTGGTTTGGGAGCTGCTGTATTTACTGCTGATTTAAAGAAGGGAGAAAGGATTGCTACTCAAGAAATAGAGTCTGGATCATGTTTTGTTAATGCATATGTCAGATCAGATCCTCGATTACCATTTGGGGGTATTAAGGAATCTGGGTATGGCCGTGAATTATCTTATCACGGTATTCGTGCATTTGTAAATGTAAAGACAATTTATATTGGTTGATTTTCTTATCAAAATCAATTTTTAATGGAACAAAATAGTTCGAAAAGAGTTGAGGAAATCTGGTTTTACGTCATCTCTTACTTACTGGAAAACCGGGGGTTGGGAAAACTACTGTCATCCAAGGCATCATTTCAGACTTAAAGGATAATTTTCCTGATTTCACATTAACTGGATTTATTACCAAGGAAGTCTGCGCTCGTGGTGTTCGTATTGGTTTTAATTTACACACCTTAGATGATAAAACCGGAATTCTTGCCAGAACCACTTTTCAAGATCAAAAATATCGACAAAAAGTTGGAAAATATTTTGTTGATTTAGATGATTTGGAAACAATTGGAATTCCATCTCTTCTACAAGAAGCGGATCTCATCCTAATAGATGAAATTGGAAAAATGGAACTCCTTTCATCTGCATTCAAAGAAACTCTAGAAATTCTTTTCAAGGGTAAGGGATTTATTTTGGGAACAATATCCTTTTATGATTCCCCTGATACGATAAAACTTAAACAAATGAGTCACACGAAGGTAATTGAAATAACACTCCGAAATCGAGATAATTTACACGATACTATAATGCAGCATATTTTAACAACTAACTATGGAAGTTGAGATTACTATTATCGCTAATATATCATCCTCCTTCACATGAAATATTTTTTATATTGCTGAACAAGGAATGATGTGCAACGAAGAGGTAAGTAGCTCTACGGATTAATGAACTCAAATTTTTTATTAATCATATGATATCTTTCACGAAAGTAAGAAAGTAAACGATAAACTTCAATAGGCGATTGAATATGCTAGATAAAAAAGAATTAATGGAAACTTTGGAAAAACATCGACAATTAGAACTAGACAATATTAAAATGTGTCAAGAGAAGGAGAGTCAACTAAAAAATCCTGCTGCAAAGCTTATGCTTTACCAAATTCGTATGGATTCCACCAAACATGCACATATTCTAAAAACATTGGTAGCAATCCTTAAGGAGGATACACCTGATAATATTTGGGATTACCGTGCTGACAGATATGCTGGTCAACTTCTTACGGAGAGTGAATTGAAGAAACATGCTGAATTAGAGAAAGAAATGATAGATAAGCATGAAAATACAATCAAAAATTCAAATAACCCTGGTATTAACATGATTCTTCAGCATATTGTTGAAGATGAAAAACGGCACCACACGATCATTATGGATATGATTAAGAGTCTTTCAAATCTTGGTTCGTGATTTTACAGATTTTTTTTATTTGTTACAAACTGCAGCAAAAGCAACCTTATTTTGAGGTAGTTGGAATTCAGACATAGAAAAATAGTATCTCCTTTGAATACCATTAAATTGAGTTTGATAAAGTATGGCCACAAATGTCACGTTTCCCTTCTCAGCAGTTGTATCATTAGAGAAGTTGAAGCTAGCCATATTAATTAATGCCATTAATCCGAAAATAGGGGGCGTGCTGATTCAGGGCCCAAAAGGGTCAGGAAAAACAACCATAGTTAGAGGATTAACTGAGATATTACCTAAAATCGACGTTGTAAAGG
>JAEOSY010000144.1 GCA_016840125.1 Candidatus Helarchaeota archaeon
ATTGGCCGCGGGGGGAGCTGCCGGGGGAAAGGCTGCAGGCGGATTGGCCGCGGGGGGAGCTGCCGGGGGAAAGGCTGCAGGCGGATTGGCCGCGGGGGGAGCTGCCGGGGGAAAGGCTGCAGGCGGATTGGCTGCGGGGGGAGCTGCCGGGGGAAAGCTTGCGGGTGGATTGGCTGCGGGGGGAGCTGCCGGGGGAAAGCTTGCGGGTGGGGTGGCAGCTGGGGGATTTGCTGCACGTAGAGATGTTGGAGGAAAGCCAGGAGGTGCCCTCGACTGGCGACCTGCCGCAGAAGGAAAGCCAGGAGGCGCCCTTGCCATTGGTGGGGCTGTTGAGGGAGGCGCAGAGGAGGCAGTCGATTCTTCCATCATAAATTGATTTAATGTCATCTCAAGTAAGTCGGCTTTTTCATGAAAATTCAATTTTCGTAATTCCGAGATGAGAAAATTTAAGTCTTCAATCAGTTTAGGAGTGCTTTTACCTGCTATGAGGCGCCGTTTTATCTTTTTCTCAAGACCCTCAATATATTCCAGATATTCATCTCGAGTAACGCGTTTTATTTCAACCACACTCAGGTTAGTGATTAATTTTTGATACTATCACACTTGAAATTAGATTTAAAGGTTTATGCTATTATTTCCTTTAATCCATCCTTGATATATTAATTATTTTTATTAAAGCTACGCAAAATAATTTTTTTTATTAAAGGTACTAAAAAAGGTTTAAATCCCCTTTAGCAGTTGATTTGCTTGAGTAGTGATCCGATAGAGTGTGATATGCAACGTGGAATAGAAAAGTTGTTTTCAATCATGAAGAAGAGGCGGGTACCATCTCGCAAGGGGAAGATTGGGGTGGGGGGGTTTGTATAGATATAAATTTGAGAAAAGGAGCCGGAGATGGTACCTTTCGCACGTCTTCAGTGATTTATATCTGTAATACTTTATGGAATATTCATATATAAAGTCCTATTTTTTCGCCCCATTTGCGCATTTAGTTAAGAAAGTTAAATTATAGTGCAGTTTTCCGCTTTTTTTGCGCATTCAATTCACAAATTCCTTTCTCCACTCGAATTAAAGGTGCAGTTTTTACATATAAAATTTTAATACAAATCATACCGATTATTATACACATTCAATTCAAAAAAATTAAAAATTTAAAGTAAAGGAGATAATTAGAAATGCAACCTGCATGGGATCTTTTGGGTACCGCGATAACCTGGCTCTGGATTCTCATTTGGACATTGCTTACGTGGCTATTTTTTATCCTCAGTCTGTGGATCATTGAAGGTAAGCTGCACATGAAGCGGAATATAGGGTCCTCTTTCTTAGCAGCTTTTCTCTCAGTCTTGATAATTCCGATCGTACAAAGTGTTACTGGTTTAGCTGCTCCATTCTTAAATGGTTTAGGACCGTACATAGCATATCTCTTAGTAATGGTTTTCTTGCTATGGCTCGTCACTGATCAGTGGAAAGCCGCTGCGATAGTGGGATTCGTCGGTATACTGCTTTTGCTTATAACTTACAATATACTTTGGATGGCAGGAGTTCCAGGATCAGCCTCATGGCCCTTGTTCGTTTAAAAAATCATTACTTTTTTTTTTATATATATTTTTATGAAATGCTCCAATTTACTCAAGAGAAATCAAAGACAGATTAAATTTTTCATCTACCTTTCGTTGTAGTGGAGTTTTCGCTTCGACTAAAAAAACTTCACCTGTAACGGAGATGTAATTTTCAGGGAGGAGATGCCCACCAAACGCTTGTCCGTCCTTATCACCCACAACTAGATGGGCATGAATTACAGGAGAACTATCGATTTGAGTAATATTTCCGATACACGACAGGATCTCAAAATCGCCAACCAACGTAATTGTTTTATATCGCTTTTCTTCGAGAACATAGTACCCAATGTTCGCATTACTCAATGCGCCGATCGCCGTAAAAAAGCCGGATTGAATTGAACTTTCTTTTACTGCTTTCGTTAGCGATTCTAAAATGTCGTCATTTGGTTCTAATTTAATGAAGAGCATCCGGGATATTCCAATTTCACGAATTTTCAATTTAATATTCACCAATATTCTTTAATTTAAATAACTTAATTAATTTTTAGAAAAAAAGGGTGAAGTTGATGCGGTCAATAGCAAACCGAATAAAAAGTATTCCTCCCAGTGGTATTCGTCGATTATTTGACTTGGCACAAGGAGTCGAAGGGATCATTAGCCTTGGAATTGGAGACCCAGTACCTTCATTTGATACGCCTGAGTTCATAAAAGAAGCTGCAAAAACTGCATTGGACGAAGGTTATTCCGCTTATTCCCCAAATCTAGGGTTCGCTGACTTACGGGAGCAGATAGCAAATAAATATAAAAGAGAATATCAGCTAGATTATGCCCTCGATGAAATTTGTGTAACCTGTGGAGCGGGAGAAGCGCTGTTTGTAGCGTGTCAAGCGCTTATAAATCCAGGTGATGAAGTTTTGATCCCGGATCCCGCATTCTTGACTTATCCACCGCAAGTGTCCTTTGCAGGGGGTATTCCGGTACGCGTTCCAATTTACGAGGAAAATGAATTTGGTGTGAAACCTGAGGATCTTCAGGAAAAAATCACCCCAAAGACGAAAATGCTAATTCTCAACTTCCCAAGTAACCCAACAGGCGCAATTATGGCCCCTTCTGATCTTAAAGTGATTGCAGAAATTGCTCAAGATCAGGATTTGTTTATCCTCTCAGATGAGTGCTATGAAATGCTGGCGTATGATAATAACCGGCATACTTGTTTAGCAACATTGGGAATACAGGAGCGGACAGTAGTGGTGAATTCCTTCTCGAAAACATTTTCGATGACGGGGTGGCGAGTGGGGTATGCGTTAGCAAGTAAGGAAATAATCAATGCCATGATGATCACCCATCAAATGAATGCAGTCGCTGCTAATTCCGCTGCACAAATGGGATGTGTCGAGGGAATGAAGAATATAGCAGCGTATGAAAAATTTTCGGATAACATGCTATCTGAATTTGATACCAGACGGAAAACCTTGGTAAATGGACTTAATTCAATTGAAGGAATTCAGTGTGTAATGCCTAAAGGAGCGTTTTATGCGTTTCCAAATATTCAAGGGACTGGAATGACATCAGCTGAATTTTCAGAAGTTATGATTACAAAGGCGAAGGTTGTATTGGTTCCAGGAAATGTTTTTGGTGCACAAGGAGAAGGATATGTACGAGCATCGTTTGTTGCATCCTTGGACCAAATAAAAGAAGCGCTTAAACGAATGAAAGAAGCCTTAGCAAAATGACCCAGATAATAAATCCGTGTCTGAAATGGAACCTTACTAGGCTATAGAAACCGTCCTCCTTTAGGGGGCGAGTGTGCAGCTGGTTTAAAAAATTAGGTTTGTTTTCGTTTGGCAAATAAGGCTTTTAATTCGCCCTGAAGAGCAGCTCGAGCACTCATGGGGCTCAGGGGTTTGGGAGCTGGTTTCGGAGCAGGGGCGGCTGCAGCAGGGGCAGGAACTCCAAGAGCTGCAGGACTTCCAGGAGCAGGTGCAGCAGCTATAGGACGTTGTTCGAGCTGAACTACTCGCTGTTGCATGTTTACAAGCATGCCTTGCAGTTCATTTACTTTTTTTGTCAATTGATCAAGAGTATTAACGGCAAACTGCGTAATTTTATCCAGAACATCTGAGAATACTTTAATTTTTTCCTCGACAGTGTCCCCCGAAATGGCTTCCATTATCGAGGCGAATTCGTGACTCAATTTTTGTTTCACCAACTACTAAGTTATAAGGCGTATCGCATATTAAAATTTTTCACAATTACAATGTTTATAGATAACACAGATGATGATATTTTTAAGACAAATTCAAATAGATAGAATCTGAAGTGATTTACCGTCAAAAATTGACGTGCTAGCTATATCCTCTTAATTCCCGCGATTATTGTTGTTTTCTTTTTGCAAATAAAGCCTTTAATTCGCCTTGGAGAGCAGCTCGGGCACTCATAGGACTCAGGGGCTTGGGAGCGGGTTTTGGAGCAGGCGGTGGAGGTGCAGCCGAAGCGGCGCCGGGGATTGCTTGACCAGGTACGGGACCAGTTGGGATAGGGCGAGATTCAAGATTAACAACTCTACCCATCACACCGTGGATATTATTCTCCAATTGGTTTAGTTGACCAAATAATCCCTCAGTTGAATTCACAATAATCTGCATAACTTTATCCAAAATTTCCATCAATTCTTTAATTTTTGTTTCGGCAGCATCCCCAGTAATGGATGCCATAAATGATGCAAATTCTCTACTCATAAAGCTAAATCTCCTTCATTATTCAAATATTAATATCTTTTATACTTACTCTTTTAACTACTATTCCAGTATATCAAAGATATTTCTTTCTCTACGCTTACATATATTTAGGAAAAATGGAATATAAAACAACTGAAAACTAGCTTTTTATCGAATGATTATTTTTAATTAGAATAAGAATCAGTCGTTTTGAAGAGATGGTAACTTTGGATAGGTATTGGCAAGATGATGGAAAACCCTTTTTGTTTCAGAATGAGCAGGTGTTATTGACGGCAGCTGGGGTTACTCCTAGAGTTGTAAGCGGATTAAATGTTAAACTGAAGGATTTAAAAAAAGGAACAC
>JAEOSY010000145.1 GCA_016840125.1 Candidatus Helarchaeota archaeon
TAAATCGATTTAAAGTTTATGGTAGAAAGGGGATTTAGGGGATTCACACATGATTTTTCAAATATCATGTAACTGTTACTTAACCATTTTGAGTATCATGACCTGCTCGTCGATGATGTGCTCAGGCTTCACTAATAAGACCTTCACAGGAAACGGGCTATACTAACTCCGTTTCAAACCCATATTTTCTGTTAATCGAATTATTTTCGTTTACCAATGCGCGAGCGGATTTAGCCTATTGGTTGATCGCGTAATCCATACCTATTAAAAATCAGAAGAGTAGCATTTATTTGGGATATGAAATTATTTCTTTGCATTTCTTCTTCAACAAGTAATTCAAATAATGTCGAACTGACATCGTGATGTCTTTTTAAGATATTTCTATATATGAAATCGTATATATTTTTAGAAATATCGTAATGAGGTTCTCTATTAAAATAAGATTCATTTTCTCTTGTTAAATTATAACAATATCTTAACATTGGATGTATATTATCTGGCTGGTTAGTCATTACTTCTGTAACAAATCTTCTACTATTCAATGAACCGGTTATTTGATGATTAGAAATAAATCCAAAGACAATATCATTGAGTTGGAGTTCTGAGAATGGTGCAAATAGTTTTATAAAATTAATTCGATTATTCGCTGTTTCGAAACTTTCACTTTCTATAAAATAGGTAATCATAACGTTTTTCATTCGGTTACTGACTGGTTTTTCCATTATCGCTTCAATGACACGTTGGCATGTGTCAGCTATGTCTTCCTTAAATTTCAACGTCTGATATTTGCCAATGAATCCCTAAGGAGCAAGGTTCAAACTGATTGGGATAACGATTTTCTCGAATCCGTAAGCGATTCCAGATTCTTGATCTGTCTATTTTGAATTTTTTTAAAATTCTCACTAATTATTGGAATGAAAATATCGCATTCTTTTAGTTCGCGATAGATTGTTTCTTGCCATTCAAGTGAGGGTTTAATATCTTCGTGAGCTAGAAAAACAGAAAGCCAAATGTTTTCTAAAGCTGTTTTAATATTCCCCGCTAAGTGACGATCTATGTGGGAATAACTTAGAAAGATACGTAGTGTACTATCCACTTCACTACTCATTGAACGACTCGCAAATTTAATGTAAAATCATTATAAAAAGATAAGGGAAGTCGTGCGCGTGCAGAACATAAACAACAAAACCTAATTAGGATAAATATTAGACGGTCCTATCATGGACGCTGATTTGGAAATAAAGATTAACGAGATTGTGCCCATCAATCTTTCTTGAGGGAAAAAGTTTATGCGTGCACGTAACGTTAAATACTAAAAAGGGTTTCTATATCTGGGGATATATTGTCATTAGGTATTAAAGGTAAGTTTATTGTGGGATTCGATGGCGAAGAGCATAGACTTCTTGAAGACGGAGTTGTCGTGATCGAGGGAAATAAGGTTAAGCATGTAGGAAAAACCTTCTCAGGACACGTTGACAAGTGGATAGATGCTAAGAGGAGCCTCATTATACCAGGTACGATCGATACACATTATCATGGCTCTCAGGCTAATAAGAGCTATTTGGAGGATATAGGAGATAGAGTCAATTACATGAGTAACATCGCTCTCGGAGAGAACGCGCCGCGATTCGACCCCATGACGCAGAAGGAGAGTGAAATCTTCGCGAAGTATTCATTGATTGACAGCTTGAAAAGTGGATGCACCACCACTGTAGCGATAGGGCCAGTCGACAGTTTGGGAGAGGAAAAAGCTGTAGCGCTGATAGATGAGGTGGGATCAAGGGCTTGCCTAGGCTGGGGTTTCAAAGATGGAGCGTGGAATCGAACCCAGGCTGCCAACATTCAAATAAAATGGCTGGGGCTGGAAGTAGGGCTTGAGGGTTTAGAAAAGGCAGCAAAGTTCGTAGAGAAATATAAAGGGGCTTTGAACGGAAGAGTGATACCGATGCTCTTTCCGTCCCAGGTGGACACTTGTAGCGCGGAGCTTCAGAGGGCGATCAGGGAAAAGGCTGATGAGTTGAAGGTTGGTGTATCCATCCACGCTGGACAATATATGCACGAATTCCAGAACATGCTCCGCATGTACGGCCGGACGCCCGTCGAGTTCATGCACGACACCGGTCTGCTGGGCCCCGACGTGATACTAGGTCACACCTGGGCTGTCGCAGGGCACCCCATGGTGGCATACCCACCCGTGGACGGTGGCGATTTGAAGATCCTAGCAGAGGCGGGTACAACCGTCTCCCATGACCCCGTAGTCTTCGTCTGGAGGGGAAACATGACGCATTCTCACACAAAATTCCAGAAGGCAGGAGTGAACGTCAGTATAGGCACTGACTTTGCACCACAGGATATGCTTAACCAGATGAGGATAGCGTCTTATACGTCGAAGCTCGCAGATGGGGATGCCTACTCCGGGAGTTCGAGGGAGATCTTTTCCAGCGCGACTCTTGGAGGTGCCAAGGGTATAGGTCGGTCCGATCTAGGAAGGATAGCTCCCGGGGCACTCGCAGATATGGCCATCGTAGACATGAATAGCTTGAACACCGTCCCGGTCCGTGACCCTATAAAGAACCTGATAAACCATGCGAACCGGAGCGATGTACAGATAGTAATCGTAGACGGGAAAGTTGTCGTTGAGGATGGAAAGGTTCTGAACGTGGATGAGGCGGATCTGGTGAAGGAGGTTCAGAGGATTTCTGTTAGGCGTTGGGCTAAGGTTGCTGAGAATGATCCTGAACACAGGACAATGGATTACTTCTCTCCGCAATCCTTCAAACCCTGGGGAGAATAGAAGAATAAAACAGTAGCCTGTTTTCCTTCTTTTTTTTAAAGAATTTTGGTTAACCTCTGTTTTCACGGTTTCTAATCCCCCTCGGATAACCTTATA
>JAEOSY010000146.1 GCA_016840125.1 Candidatus Helarchaeota archaeon
ATAGAGATATTTTCAAAAGTGTTGAGGAATATGCCTTACCCTTGTGGTTCGTGATAAGCTATGAGAATAAAAAAGAGATGGCAAATATTGAAAAGGATCATTCAAACAGTACCTGGGATGAAATTAAAAATGGATTCGATGGCAAATACCCCAAAATAGAGCGTATTTACAACGAGCTAACGAAAAATAGTGAAGTAAACAATCTTTTTAGTCGGTTAAATGGCCCGATAAAAGATTATTTTCCGCTTACAAGATTATTATATGATTGATCTGAATATAAAGTAATCTGGCGAGCGGTGATAAAATGACTCATTGCCTAAATCTTAAAACTATTTTTCCTTAAAATATAGAATAGTATATAGAGAACGAATATGAATTTTGAATTTTCAAAAATTAATTTAAGACTTCAAGATTTTATAAATTATTATAAAGAAGACCTTCGGAGAGATAAAGATTTAGATCCTAATAGAGAGCATAATAAAATTTCTGAAGTTTGTAGGAATTTTGACGAAGAGGAAAAGCTTTATTTTATTCTTCTTTTAACACATTTTGATAATTTCAAAACTGCCAATTTGTTTTATCATGAATTGAATTGGGCTTCTCTCTGTTTAATACAAAAGCATGAGATTGCACAACTGTGTTCCTCATTTTTCGAAAAAACTCGTTCGATTGGAGACCATAGAAGATATTTTAATTGTTTGCCTGTGAAGGAAAATTGTAAATTAACCAAGGCGCAATACACTATTGAAATACTAATAAACTATAGAGATGTAATATCTAACTTTGGATCTCAGGAAGATTTCTTTTTGACAGGGAGAGATAGAAGATTTAGATTACTTTTCGATAGGCTGTCGCAAGTTAAACATTTTCACACGCGTTTGCCAAGATGGGATCATCTTGAACGATTATCATACGCTGATAATTATTTGATACTTCCAGATAGATTATACTTAGAGATTCCAACTTATAGTGGCCCGATTTCCGGTTTATTCTATCTGTTAAGCGGTGAAAGAAACAAGGCGGATATAAATGGCCATAATTTCATTACCAAGATTTTACCTAATTATTGGAACTCTTCTGTGAATCTGGCTTCCCATATACCTCCTGACGCTTCTTTTGAAACCATTATCCCCATTTTAGAAAATTGGCTCATAGATAATCTAAGGATTCAGATACCACCGACCGAGCAAAGAGCGACATTTATCTATGACATTGAATCTTGTCTTTGCAATTGGCAAAAAAGAAAATTTGAATAAGGTTTTTTTGAACTCATGGAACTTCAGAGTCTATTCAATTTTTTAGAAAAGAAGGTTTTTGATTTAAAAACCTCACCTCCTCTTTTTAATTTTTATAAAAATTTTGATCTTTCGGTGGATTTAAAAAATGGTGCTGAGATAAGAAAAGAGAATTTAAAGAAATACTTAGCCAGTTTTACTTTCAGTCCTGATATTTTCCTTTTAGGAGAGGCCCCGGGGCACAAGGGGTGCCGATTCTCCGGTGTTCCATTCACAAGTGAAAGGTTGCTTTGTAATGGTGAAACTCCGTTTACTGGAAGGCAGTCAAGCTGTGATTCATACCCTAAGAGTGAAGCAACAGCATCAATATTTTGGCGGATAATGAAATCATATCACCCAAAATTTATTGTTTGGAATTGCATTCCATTTCATCCACATGATCCTGGATTGCTGAGAACGAATCGGACTCCTACTATATCAGAAATCAATTTGTATTCTGGAATACTCGGAAGTTTCATTAAGATTATTAACCCCAAAAAAATTATTGCTGTGGGGAAGAGAGCTGAAAGAGCGCTAAAGCATTTGAATTTTGATTACTATCCAATCCGTCATCCGTCACATGGAGGATCAAGACTATTTGAGGAAGGTATAAAAAGTTTTATGTGAAAATATCGGGATATTCAAAATCGACACAATTGTTTAAATTGATACACAACAGAAGACCCAACCTTGGAATGGAACCTGATTATATGCTCCCCAAAATAATCAGCATAACCTTAGGACTCGCTGCGCTCGGCATCTTCATGTGGAAATTCAAAGAGACCCCTTTCTGTCGCCCATGAGTTATGCTCCCTGTGGCGGGCGGCGTAGGTTACGCAGCATATTGGATTTTGAAACGATTCATATAATGATTTTCAGAAAAATGGCCCACTGGAAATGAATTAAAATAAATGGGCAGTCTATCTGGTTCAATGTGTTCACAAATCATTAACTTGGGGAAATGACCTGTTCGGAAGTAGGTGGATCAGTTTTATCATCTCCAATCAGAACCTCTATATTCAGGTCTGACCTTGTAGATACCATCCCCCGTTCTGACAAAATATTTTTTATACGTTACACTATGTTCGGGACTTGAAGCATTGGCCAGCGTAACATTTATATAGGTTTCTGGCACAATCCACCCTTTTGATTCAGTGAATCGTTTAATCTCTGAAGTTCCAAATGGTTCCAAAATCATGCCTTTATTTACTGCACTCACAATTTCGCGGTTTAATCCACGCCCGTATTTTGACATCTTATATCTCCTTTAGTCTTTTTGTTAATTCTAACCTAATGTGTCGTTCAGAACCAGACCAAATTTATTCAATGTAAATAGGAAGTTAAGTTACCTTTTAAAATTGAGTTATGTTTATTAGAAATATCCTTTGGATTCATTCAATATTGACGGGAAGTAACACTTATGGAGGGTGCCTGGTGAAATAGAAGTTGAAATAATCTGCTTTTTGAAAGGTTGAAAGTTTTTTACCGAAATACTCTATATTTTGTTAGTAAATATTTATATGTATACAACATATTGTGCTTTGAGCTTGACTTTGCCTCCATTTTTTGATATGCTTTTTTAGTTCTGAAGAAAATGTTAAAGGGCATCTCTTAATTATCTCCACCAGAACGTTAGTTGCATTCCTGTGTGATTCCTGTTTCGTCCTTTGCCATTCCATGAAATTATAATCTCATTAATTCAATATCTAAATTGTTATTGAAACGGAGGGCTTATGTCAAAAGAAACTCATGATCGGAAAGTCAGGCAAATTGCCAAGGAACTAAAACAGAAGGGATGGAAGGTTCAGGCAGATTTAAAGACATATGATACCCCAGATGGTATCGGAAAAAATAATTACACGCCCGACATTGTAGCCACACGTGGTAAGAAGACGAAGATTGTGGAGGTTGATACGCCAGGAACAATTAATAATGATCAGCTGGCTTCTTTCCGTCGAAGTGCCGTTCAAAGGAAAAATGCCGATTTCGAACATGTGATTACAAAACCAAGGAAATAGCGGGTCAAATACCAAACGGCTTGCCAATGATTCGATATCTAACCAAGAGGATTTCATGAGAACAATGCTTTTAATATGCAAGAATTGTGGTTATCAACAGAAAATACAAATTTATGATCGTGACGAGGCGAAACGGAAAAATATTCGTTTAGTTCCACCCAGATGCGACCGTTGCGGGAGTACTAATGTGGATCTACGGAATTGAAAAATGGAATTCATGAAACCACGGATATTTGTTAGTTCTGTCATGAAAAAATACGCGGATTACCGCGAAGCTGCCAAAATTGGAATACACCAGGCAGGGGGCCATCCCGTTTTAGTAGAAGATTTTCCTGGCTTATCTGTCTCGCCAAGGAACGCTTGTCTTGATGGTGTCGCCAGCTGTGACATAATTACAATTATTATAGGAGAAAGAGGTGGATGGAGAGCCCCATCAGGCAAATTGGTAGTTGAAGAAGAGTATGAAGAAGCACTTAAACGGAAAATGCGGATATTAGTTTTTGTGCAGGACACCAACCGTGATCCAGATGCCCAATATCTTGTTGATCTTTTATCCGATTACATTGATGGGCAATTCCGTCCAGTGTTTGCAACCCCTGAAGAGTTACAACGTCAAGTTGAAAAAGCCATAAGGCTTTTAATTGATTATTTGAGTACCGAGGAGATTGATGTGATCAAGCTTCAAGAAAAACTTTCAAATCCGTATCAATTCCAAAATCATACGAGTATGAGATATGTTTTAGCCCCGGAACGCACAGAAGAGTTCATTGATCCTGTTACTCTGGAGTCCACTAAATTCGAGGAACAAATTTATAAAATAGCCCATTCAGGTGAGGTTAGACTTTTTTCATACAAAAAAGGGAAAGAATCCGAGGTAGGTATAAATGAAATTATAATTTTACAGGATGATGACCACGGACGTTGGGAAGAAACCGAATTAGTAAGGCTTGAGATATCATCAGAAGGGATGATTACCATAGACAGCAATGTAACTGGTCTCAGAAAACCAAGGCGTGATTACGATCTCAGCGGTACTTTCGTTATACTTGAAGATGATATCTCGCTTAGACTAAAACAATGTTTTGACTTCGCACATGAATTTCTTAACCACTATGATCCTTATAAACGATATGATAAATTCTATTTTAATGCTGCCCTCCATAATGTAGGTTATCGGAATCTGATGAAGGAACTTCCTAAGGGCAACAGTATGACAATGCGTCAAACGGGAGACGGAATAATAATCGCATTTGATAAACCACGTTCTACAACGAGGACTGATCTCAATAATTCAAAAGAATTAGTTACACTCGCTCTTACGATGTTCAGACGACGGCTAACTTAAATTACTGGATATAAGTTACACTGCATACTTGATTTTATAAATTCTGTATTTGAACCCCGCACCAATGAGTCTATCGATTTCAATTATACATCGAAAGATTGCCTCTCTAAAAAAATCCACATTCAGATCAAAATTCAGATTAACACGAAAAGACCGAGATTATATCGCATCCAAAGGTATCGAAACCATCAAAGAGCACGCATATCAATTTGTCACTGCCAGGGTTGCCCCGGATTCTCCTCAAAATGATGGTAAACAAACACCGATGAGAGGACATCCGGTATTTATTGCTCAGCATGCTACTGCGACTTGTTGCCGGGGATGCATTCAAAAGTGGCATGGAATCGAGAAGGGCAGGGCGCTAAATGATGGGGAAGTTGATTTTGTTGTTGCGTTGATTATGGGGTGGATCAATGAACAGGTATAATTTAATGGAAGCTAATATCTATTATGGATATATCTACCGTAGTTTATATTGGATTACTTTAAAATCTATTTTTGATGTTGGGTATAATATTGGGTACCAAAGAATTGTAAAATAAAAAAGGGTTAGCTATTGTTAGCTAACCCTTTGATTTTCCTGTGGTAGCGGGGGCTGGATTTGAACCAACGACCTTCGGGTTATGAGCCCGACGAGCTACCAGACTGCTCCACCCCGCATCAATTTTTGGAACAACCAATATAATGACAACCCTTTGGTCTGTCAAGGA
>JAEOSY010000147.1 GCA_016840125.1 Candidatus Helarchaeota archaeon
ATAATGGTCAGATCTATGCTCTACATGCTGAGAATGGGTCCCTCCTGTGGACTTACCCAACTGAGGGTATTATGGATTCATCACCTGTTTTGGTTGATGTCAACAACGACTCAAAGCTAGAAGTGATAATGGGGGGTAGTGAACACGATGTGTACGCTTTACACGGTGAAAATGGAACACAACTCTGGAGATATAATACGAGTTCTGCTCAGAGTTGGGTGGATTCATCACCCGTTTTAGGCGATCTAGATGGTGATTCCAGGCTGGAAGTGGTCATTGCGAGTGGTGATCACAATGTATATGCCTTAAACGCGGAAGATGGGACTAAATTATGGAACTATACGATGAGCGCGGCGGTCCTTTCATCACCGGTTTTAGGTGACCTGGACAATGATGCGAGGTTGGAAGTTATTATTGGAGATTCAAAAGGTATTGTATATGCTTTAAATACGGAAGATGGAACCAAATTATGGGAGTATACAATAGTAGGGGGAGGATTGTTGGCTTCTCCCGCTTTAGCCGATATTGACAGTGATAAGAAGCTGGAAATAATCATGAACTCTTGGGACGGTGGAGTATATGTTTTAAATGCGGAAGATGGTTCCCAGCTGCTACATATTCCTTTTGAATATAGCTCTTATTTTCTCTTTCCGAGGTCATCCCCCGCTTTGGGTGATATAGATCAAGACAATATGCTTGAAATACTCGTGGGAGGCATTGATGGTAAGCTCTACGCCCTAAATGCGGAAGATGGTGGCGAATTATGGGAGTATAACCTATGGGGATTAGTATTATCATCTCCCATTTTGGCTGATATAGATAATGATACGTATCTAGAAGTAATAATTGGCGTCCAAGGCTTTCCTGGTAAATTAATTGCCTTAGATTTAGAACGCACAGGTACTCGAGTGTATTGGGAAGGGTTTAGAGGAACTACTGATTATAGACGTACAACTAACCTCTTTGATATTGATGGAGATATGGATTTCCTGTCAGATTATTCTGAAAATATCATTGGAACAAGTCGATTGGATAACGATACTGACAATGATAATATGTTAGATGGTTGGGAAGTCAATTACGGCCTTGATCCGTTCTCAGATAGCAGTCTATTGGATCCTGATACTGATGAATTAACAAATATACAGGAATACCACCTTAACACTAATCCAAAAAATGAGGATACCGATAATGATGGTATGCCTGATGGTTGGGAGATAAACCATGAGTTTGATCCTCTAAATGCCTCGGATGCTCAGACTGATGTGGATGAAGATGGTTTGACGAACTATCTAGAATTTTTTCTAGGTACCAATGTCACAAATTCAGATTCGGATGGAGATGGATTGATTGATGGTTTAGAGTACCATCAACTTGAAACAGATCCTTCAAATGCTGATAGCGATGGAGACGGCATTACAGACGGGCAGGAAGTCTCATTTTGTTATAATCCCAATTATAATGATACAGATAACGATGGAATCTCTGATTATGATGAACATTTTAACTTGCAGACTAATGCAACTGATCCTGACACAGATCATGATGGTATAGAGGACGGTCATGAAATAGAGTTGAATCTTGATCCTAAGAATCCAGATACAGATGGGGATGGGGACTGGGATGGTGAGGAACTTGGAAAGTTCCTACTAGATCCTATAAATCCAATTTTAAATCGGAATACTCGATTTCTGATACTTTTTGGAATACCCAGTGGGTTCCTGTTCGGTTTTACTATAGTTATTTCTTATCTGAGTATCTATAAACCCCGGCGTCAAAGGATAAGGCGTCGTGTAAAGCAGGTATGGTTTAAAATCACTGCGAAACCTCCACCAGGCGAGGAAGAGATTATTGATTATGCCAAAAAAGCGCAGGAGATTATGAAAACAATGGATGAAAAGCAGGAGAGGTTTGATTAGAGTTATACTGAATTGAACTTAATCAAAATAAGGTGGACTACCTATGAAGAGATTAAAGGAAGTTATTAAGAAACTATTAGTAGCAGTAAAATTAATTGGGTTACTCTTAGTAATATTGACATTACCAGTTCCCAGATTATCGTTAGAACAGGGACAAACAATTTCATATTCGTCTAATCACTGGCGGGAGGAAACTGCTTGGATTAATGAAATAATCTATAAAATCGTTCCGACGACCGATCAATTTGAAGCCATAAACAATGGCTCTGTTGATATTATTGATACGACTCTTTTTAGTTGGGAAATTCCCAGTTCAATCTTTGATAATTCTGACATCGAGTACAATATCACTGGTCGACATGGGTTTTTTTGTGTATTTTTTAATACACATAATTGGCCAACCAATAGTACCCATTTTCGACGTGCTTTGGCATTTGCTATAGATAAAATGGGAATGATCGAGAAAACTAGGGATGCCTATGTCTCTGGGGGGGAGACAAATCCGGCGGATGAGCTTTGGCTTGAACAAGGCTCTATAGATAGTATTGTAACCGAATCCTTTGGCATTTGGTCTCTTGAAAATCCTGCAGCTATAGATTATTTCCCATATAACTATACTCGATCTGATCTGGTAAGGGGAAATCATAGTCTACTTCTTGGAGGATTTTATGATATCAATGATGATGGTTGGCGTGAGTGGTGGAATACTACCAAGAGTGGCATCGCTTGGGAAGATGCAGTGAATGTAAATATGTTTTCTCCGGATATTGAAAGCCCAAGCTCCACTATAGCCAATGAAAGAGGATATAATGCCAGTTTTTTCAAACCAGGTTACTTAACTGACCTGAACAACGAGACTAACTGGGAACAGGTGACTTTTAAGCACATGGTACAGGATACAGGGGACCCTCGTATAGTTAGTGCAGCCCAGAGTATAGGCGAGGCTTTCAATAGTACTGGCATTCAAGTTGATATCCTACAAGTAGATGCTCAAGTGGCATCAGAGATGTTGTTTAATGATTCATGGTTTGCTTTTTCCACTGAATTAGACTTCTATTATGACGGACTAGATTCACTATTAAGATACACCTCCAACGATCCTGTATTATTACAGGATGACCTATTTTACTGGTGGTATCCAGAATTTACCGGTTGGTCTTCTAACGCAACCTATGATGCCTATATCGACCAGATCCGACATTCTCCCGACTTTGACACCGTGTTAAATGCTGCTTATGAGGCTCAGAAAATTCTCGCTTATGAAGTACCCGTGATACCATTTTATGATTCCTTCTATTACTCATTTTATCGAGTAGATAAATTTACGGGTTGGATTCAGCCTTCGAATTCTATAATGGCTTCGAGCTTAACCTTACTCACTGTACGATTAAATTCTGAAGTGCCAGGTGGTATTTTGATTCGAGCTATAGATGAAGACATTGAAACGTTGAATCCACTTAATCTATCTTCTCCTTACGCGATCCAGCGATCACAATATGAGCAGTGGTCACCCCTTAGTCTAATATATGATACATTATGGGTGCAAGATCCAGCCGGAATACCGATGCCTTGGCTGGCAGATGACTGGGACATAAATGTGGTCAATAATGACAATCTCAATGCGATTGTTGACCCGCTTGACCCTCCAATGGGAGTCACGCCCGTACTCAAGATTACCTTTAGTCTGAATCCAAACTTCAAATGGCACGACAATGGTCAACCGGTGACACCCGAAGATGTCAAATTCAGTTTTCAGTTGTACGAGGATACTCAAAGCCCCGCCTTTTATCGATTTACAAAAGCTGGAGGCGGTTATATCGACCCTGAACGTATTATGATAAACAACAATGCTGGAACCGTGACGTTCATCGTAGAGAGTACTAGCTATTTTGATTTCTTCGACACGGGGCTTCCTATTCTCCCTAAACACATTTGGGAAAATATTACGAATCCTTTAAGCTATAATAATGCCCATCCGATAGGATCAGGTTCCTACAAATGGAATTCGCGCATTCCAGGTGAAAAAATTACGTTAGTACGCAATCTAGACTGGCCTTTTAGCCCTGAAAAAACCACAACTACAACTGTACCAATCCCGTCAAGCAATACAAGCATACCTGTTGCTACTCCTAGCTTCGGATTATTGGTTTCAATGATTGCTATGTGCTCATTGGCTTGTCTAGCTGTTTTAATCCATCGCAGACGTCGTCAACATAATTAATTATCCTAAAATACTCAAAAGGTCTTTGTTATTTGCGTTACTATCCTTTTTTTCAGTTATAAGTTTTCAATCTAGCTAATTTGCCGTAAAATTTGTTTTGCTAATTGTTGGAGTATTGTTTTTTCAGAACTGGTGAATAACAAAGACAATAACAGGGGTTGAAGAGAAATAAAATCCTCTGTCAATGGTAAAAATTTAATGAGCCAATTCAAAACGTCCGTTAACCTTTCATCACTAAAAAATGCCCCTTCCTGAGCCAAGTAATTAACCAGTGGAACAACAACAACTTGTTTATCTGTAGCAGCCAATTTATCTAATACTAGCATAGCTATCAACCGTACTCGCCGATCATTATCATTTAAAACTCGAAGAAGGGATCCCACAACGCGTGGGTCACCCAATTTTCCTAATGCTCTGACAGCTGCTCGACGGACACGTTCTGATTCATCTTTCAAGGCGAGAAGAAGTGGATCGATAGCTTGCGAAATTTTAAGCACTCCCAATGCCTCAGCGGCTGCTTGACGCACACTGTGATCTTTATCCTGTAAATTCGAGATTATTGGGACGACTGCTCGTGAATCGTTAATTTTTGCAAGTATCTCGGCGGCTAATCGTCGTACATCAGCGTTTGATTTTTCTAAGACGTGAAGGAGAGGTTCAACAGCTAGAACGCCTATATTTACCAATGCTTGAATGACAGCTCGGCGTACATACCAATCTCTATCTTTTAAGGCTTGAATGAGCGGTCCCACCGCTCGTGCATCTCTAAAATGTCCTAATGCTGTGGCAGCAGCCCAGCGAACTCCCTCATCATCATCTTTTAGAGTTTGGAAGAGAGGTTCCACTGCTCGTGGATCATTAAGCTGGCATAGCGCTTTAACCGCTGTTTCACGAGTCCAATGGTCTTCATCCTGTAAAGCACAGAGAAACGAATTCACAGATTTCTGATAGTTAGATTCTAGAAAATCCTCTGTAATTCTCCAATGGACGTACTCATTCGGGGAACCTAAGCTTTCAAGCAGAAATTCCATACAGTCTCTATCACTTTTACCTTTACTCCTGCCTTTTTGTACCAATTCCATCCCCTACAGTTGTTGATACCATCTAAAAACATCACTTGATAAATCTTGAAATATATTATCAAATGGCATGATATCGATTCAATTTTCCAAATGAATCTCAAAAAATCTATTTATACCTAGAAAGTTAACTCGCAGATTCTCCTTCCTCGCCTTGAACCAATCGCGCAGTAGAATCTAGTAATTTTTTCATATGACGGTTTTTTGCCTTTCCAAGGATGATTCTAATACGTTTCCACATTTGACTAACACCTTCCTCCGAAGCTTCAGGGTTGAGAAAGACAACTAACAGTCTTTTCCGTTCTTTTCCGATTACAGCTTGAGTTTCTTCAAATAGGATTGACCGGGGAACATTAGCCATCATCGAAACTGTAAAGAGCTGCATAAGACTTCGACGACTAAAATAAGGCTTCAATTCGTTTCGTTGATCATTCATCCATGTAAATTCACAGACAGGTCCCATGATATCATCTATGCGCATTAAACAGACACCACGTATTTCATATGCCGGTTTAGACATCGTAATCCACCTTATTAACTAGATCTGCAACATTAATTTAATAAAAAAGAGATAAATAGATGATAATAGCTGAAGATATTATCATCATAATATTCGTCCTAAGGTTCAATTTTCTAGGAAAGGCGTTCGGTGTTGAATAGAAAAGAAAAGATTGTAATTGCTTCGGCAAAGCCGAAAGATGCAAAAGATGTCGCTATTCTTTTGTATGAAGGGTTTCTGAGTAAAATGCAAACCATACTGAGGGGTGATGAGGAAATCCTATTACCATTCTTAATGCAATATTATTCCAGAATATTAACTAACGAGTATCATAATTTAATTGTTTCTAAAAACAAATCGAATATAGTGGGACTACTTGTTCTAACTGGACCAACTATCCCTACAATTAATTCTTTGCCAACTTTATCTAGCCTTCGCCCAGTACTCATGAAATTAGACCTTAAAAGGTTCTTTCGATTCTTAATCGGTTTTACAATTCTTGATCATGTTCCAAACATAAGAGATTCGATATATATCAGTACTATTACAGTAAAGAAAGAATACCGGGGGAAAGGAATTGGTAAAATTCTCATAGATGTAGCTGATAAGATTGGCCAAAAAAGAGGTCTTTCAAAAACTTGTCTGTATGTTGCTGAGGATAATTATAGGGCAATAAGTCTATATCAAAAGAAGGGATATAAAATTAGGCACGTCGAGAGAAACAGACTCTTATATTCCCTCTTTGGAATCTATGGATTCTTTTACATGATAAAAAAACAGAATTAGATGGTTATCTTATTTTAAATACCTTTATTTAATCTTCTTCCTTGAGGAAGGAGAAGAATTGGGCTAGAGATTTACTTAAATCTCTTAATCGGTTAAGAGTGAAAGAGGAGGAGCCAGCTAGGAAGGGACTCATCAATGAGAAGACCTTCTTCGACCAGGAACCAAGAACACTGGACAGTTAAGCGGATTACTCCATACCGAGCATACTTTTAATTCGTATAATCTCGGATTCTATTTTAGCTAGTGCTTTTAAGATATCTTCTATAGGAATAGTTCGAACAGTCCCATCTTCATAAGATACGCGAGGATTTATAACTCTTGGTTGTCCAGGAGAAACAGGCATACCTTCTTCTGGAGATGTAGGTTGATTAATCGTCTTTGGTTCAAATGTACCTGAAATAAACTGCTCACCGACTTCTCTCTGAGCTTCCTGAAGACATTCAGGACAGGGCGGTCGAATATAGTAGGTACCACACTTTGGACAAATAGGCATAACTTTCACCTTTGGAATTCAAAAATTTAAACTACTTACAAGTTAATAAGTGAATGCTTTTTTATAAACTCTCCGCAAATATCACTTGGGGACTACTTATTACACAATTTATAGCTACAAATTCTCAGGCTAGCTATATTCCAAGGCTGGTTAAACATATATTCCAAAATCAATACTCACGAATTTCTGTAAAAGCGAATGAATACCAGTTGAATTTTTATGCTTATTGCTTTGAGGATGTTAAACTGATCACAGTGGAGCAATAATAAAAATTTATCAACTGTAAAAAGTAAATTGAGAAAGTTGAAATATATTGTTACAAATGTTATGAAAAAGGTCAAAAGAGTTTGTGGAAGCTGAAAACCAGCTATTAAGGATCTCTTAAAAATTTCTAACAGCAATATTAGAGAGAATTATAAAAAAAGGGATTTGTACAAAGAATTTTTCTTAAGATGCTGTTTTTCGTTTTTTCTTGTAAACTATCTGTTTATAGACTGTGTCGTCAGTACTATAGGCTGCCAATAACCATTTATTGGTCAACGCGATAGCGGGTGTCCCTTTCTTACCCTGAGGACAGAATTCTTCGCAAGTCTGGCAAAACATACACTGGGCGTAAGTTATAGTAAATTCGTAGGCTTCTTTGTCAGGAGGGGTGTCGGGAGCCTCAATTGGGCCTTTGATTTGGATGGTATGAGTTGGACACTCTCTTTCACAGATACGACACACGACACAAATATCTGGATCGACTTCAGGCGCTCCTCGATAGCCGGGAGGGACTTCTGTATGCACTACTGGGAATAATACGGTCACATTTGGTCGAACGAGATTTCGGAGTGCTTCTCCGATCACTGCCACATAACCTTTTATACCGGGCACTTTAGATCACCGATTTAATGAAGCATTAATGAAATCTTAACAGCTTTCTCAAAGATCCAGCACTTTCGTGCCGAGCCGATAATGGCGATTGGCCCGGGCTTGGAGCTGGGCGGTAGTGAGCTCGCGCGTGTTACCGCTCTTGACGTCGACGAACGTCACCCGTTCACAGCAGCCAATGCAGGGGTCAATAACACGGATGACGGGCGGAATGTCCGCTACTTGACAGCCTTTGAGCCGATGGACGAGGCTTGGCAAGTTGGCCAAGGTCGGTGCCCGGATTTTATGCCGATCAGGCTTGTCGGTACCATTCGAACGGACAAAATGGATGTCCTCGCCTCGGGGGGCCTCCACACGTGCCATGCCTTCGCTTGGTTCGATCCGTTTGGGGAACTTGATGCGAATGTCGCCCTGAGGCAAATTCTCTAAGGCCTGGACCGTGATGTCAATGGAAATAATCGTCTCGTCCAACCGCAGGGCTAGACCGCCCAGGATGTCCCCGTCCGGCCACAAGGGCACTTCAAAATCAAAGTCACCATAGGACGAATAAGGGTCGACCTTGCGGACATCGTAGTTCACGTTACTGGCCCGGACGGTGGGACCAACGGCACAGAACCGTTTGGCGTCCGCCGTGCTTAAAACTGCCACGCCTCTCTGACGCACGAGAAAGGACCGCTCACTCATCATGACGTCCCGATGATAGACGACCTTCTTTCGCAGGTCTTTTAACATCTTGATGCCCTTGGCCGCCAGCTCAGGGGAAATATCCCGCCGGACGCCGCCCAGGGTATACATCGCATAGTTCACCCGGTTCCCAGAGATCATCTCGAGCAGGTCCATGACGATCTCCCGGTCGCGCCAGGTAATCTGGAACATGGTATCATAGCCCGTATCATGGGCCAACACGCCATACCACAGGATGTGGGAGTGGATCCGTTCCAGCTCGGCGATGATGATCCGGATGTACTGGGCCCGCTTGGGGATGTCCTGGTGGAGGTCGGCACATTTTTCCGCCGCCATCGGGTACACAAATTGGTGGGCCGCGCTGCAGATCCCACAGAGCCGGGCCGCTAAGTGGAGGTTCTGGAACCAGGTGCGGGCTTCGAAGGCCTTCTCAATGCCTCGGTGATTAAACCCGATCCGTAAGTCCACTTCCTCGATAGTCTCCCCCTTCATTTGAGAGATGTACCTAATAGGCTCTTTGTGGGTGGGATGTTGGGGGCCCACAGAGATTGCATAATCTTCTGTTTCTGGAATATATTCGGTCATTCTTATTCATTCCTCCTTTTTTCGGCCTCTTCGGCGAGCCGGTCACGAATCTCCTGATAAGTATGTTCTTTTTTCAGTGGGAATAAATCAGGGGGCATAGTGTCGGCAGACAACAAGCGCCGGTGGTCGGGATGGCCTCGGAACTGGACCCCGAGCATGTCAAACGCTTCCCGTTCATAATACACCGCCCCGATGATTTCAGCGGTAAGGGAGTCGACCACGGGGTCCTTTTTATCGAGGGTGACGTCCAAGATCAACTTACCCCAGGTCCCGTCCTCCAGAGCTATGGAAAACGGGTATAGCAAATGGTAGCCGTCGTCCGCGTCATAGGCGGTGACGACGGACAGGTGATGCACGCCGTACTCACTTTTGAGC
This sequence comes from Candidatus Helarchaeota archaeon, assembly GCA_016840125.1. Next base: position 9,515 of record JAEOSY010000147.1, read on the forward strand.
TTTTTTACAATCTCGACCAGCTCTTCGGGCTTGGCCTGCACGTAACAGTCCAACGCCACGTTGGTGGGCTCCCGAATGGGCAAGTTTAATGCTTTCGCTACTTCTTCTAGTGATTGAACCATGTGTCTTCCCACTCCTAGGTCTCCGGCACGGCGGCCGCCGCTTCGGCCCCTTGCCGGGCTAACATTATCAGTTTGACCACGCCATCGACGATCGCTTCGGGCCGCGGTGGGCAGCCGGGGCTGTAGGCAGCCACGGGGACTGCTTTGTCCAGCCGCCCCACTATGCTGTAGCACTCTTGGTACACCCCTCCGGTGGCGGCACAGGTGCCAACGGCGACGACAAACTTGGGCTCCGCCATTTGTTGATAAATTCGATGCAGTCGCGGTTCCAGCTGCCGGGTGACCGGGCCTGTACAGAGTAAGACATCACAATGCCTGGGTGACCCCTGTAATAGTACGCCAAACCGTTCGACATCGAACCTCGGCGTCAACACTGCTAAGATTTCAATGTCGCAGCCGTTACATGACCCACAATTGAGATGTCCCACCCAGGGACTATTCGTTAATGCGTCTACAACCAACTTCGTTTTATTGATCATCTTTTCACCTTTATTGATGACAAAATTTGTTTTAGTAGTGCAAATTTAACAAAAAAATTCGATAAGAGGCTCAACTAACCTCATAACTATATTTTTTAAACTTTTAAAAAAACGGGTCTTGAAGCTTTTTAATCAGCTTTTTTTCTTTTTAACGGAAGAAAAATGAATTATTGGAGTATTAAGATAAGTAATACCCCTCTTGAATCTGTATAAAATCTAAGAAGCATTCTCCTTTTTATCTGGAGCATGGCTTGTTAAAAATATCAAACCGAGAGTAATGTCCGCTTATATCAAGGTTTTGTCGTTCTTGGATTGCAACCATTGGATCCACATCTGTATAAATTATGCCTTCTTTATCTATCAAAGGTCCGGCAACAATCTTCCCTGCCGGTTCAACAATCATTGAACCTCCATTTTGCCAGCTTTCGGAATGAGCTTCCATAATATGTTTCATTGGAAATTCTTTTTCTGTTAAATGCGATAAATCGGTCGGTCTTAAAAGCCCAGATGTAGAGATGACCCACGAACGTCCTTCTAATGCGATAAATCGGCTAATATCCTGTGTTAATTGCAAACTTCCGGGCCAAACTGCTACATGAATAATTTCTTCTTGAATATGCAAAGCAGCTCGAGCTAATGGAAGCCAGTTTTCCCAACAATTCAAGCCTCCTACTCTAAACTCCTTAAGAGGATAAGTTTTTAGTCCTAATCCATCCCCATCCGCCCAAACTAGACGTTCCTCGTAGGTAGGTTTTAATTTACGATGGCGTCCTAAAATTTGTCCCTTTTGGCTAATCGTAACGAGAGTGCAATAAATTGAGCCTCCTTCTTTTTCAGCGATTCCTCCCATTAGCATTAGTTCCAATTCTTTAGCTAAAGCTTTCATTTCATCAATAATAAGACTCTTATCCAGCTTGATAGCTTCCTGCCAGTATTTGCCATAAACTGCTTTCTGTTGAGGGTCGTTAAATTTTGCCCCTCCAGAACGAGCAAGCCAAATTGGATAACCGGGGATTAATGTTTCACCCCAGGTTACTAATTCAGCACCATTGGATTTTGCTTCTCTAATGTATTGTGCTAACTTTTCCCATGTTTTATGAGCATCAAGAAAAATTGGAGCTATTTGTATTCCGGCCACTCGAATCATAATAATAGTTCCTGATTTGTTTTAAACGATTTAGTAGTGCTACTTGATCCTTCAAAGTTTTTCTCCAAATTCTCCAAAAATCATTGCCACAAATTTTTCGAATTCACGAATGCCTCCAGTTTGTGGATCATTAGCTTCGATTACAGCATATTCAAGAGGTGAATGAACTCTTCCTCCATGACCAAGTCCACCGAACATGAATGGGAGTTTAAGAATTGACTGGAACATAGAGAAAGGAGCTGAACCTGCTAGGAGCGGAACGAAGACAGGTTTTTTTCCAAGTTTTTCATAGACCGACTTAGTAAGTTGGATAAGGGGATGAGAAGGAGACATTTTTGCGGAACCATAACCAGAGTCGAAATGGGCTTCAATCATAGGAAACTTTTCTTTGAGATAAGTTTGATAACATTTTTTCACATAATCGACTTTTTGAAAAGGAGGAAGGCGAATATCTAGGTTGGCATGGGCTTTGTAAGGGATAATAGTCAAGCTACCACTATCATAATACCCACTTTCAATACCATTGATTGATAACCCTGGTTTGAATAACTGCTCAATGATAGCTTTCTCCCCAGCTAGTTCAGCATTATCTCTTTCTCTAAACTGGGTAACATTTAACGTTTTTTTCCATTCATCAAAATTTAGATGTTTCAGGAGTTCTTTAATCACATCTTTGTCCTCTTGTGTTGGACCAACAATGTTAGGATCTTCCATAATTCCCGGAACTAGGATTTCATTAGTATTATCATCTTTTAGGGACATTAAGGCTTCTAGAAGTTTGAATACTGGACTTTTAACAAGGCCCGAATAGGAGGAGTGAAGATTTCTTCCAACAGGACCGCCCCATTCACCCCCCTGACACCAAAGTTTAGTTGGTATTACTCCTCGTACCCCTAGGGTGAAACGGATAGCACCATCATGAGTCTCAAAAAACATAGGAAAATAAACGGCTGTACATCGCTTTAGCTTTTCCGCATATTCATTAATGAAAGGACGAAGGTGAGGAGAGCCAAGTTCTTCTTCTCCTTCGATAGCGAAAATAATGTTAACGGGCAATTCTCCGTCTTCTTTTAAAAATGTCTCAAAAACATTGAACGCCGCCATAGTTGGACCTTTTTGATTCATAACACCCCGATTCAATAAGCATTTACCAGAAAATCCAGAAAACCATTCAAATTCATAAATTTCTGCTCCAAACGGATCTATTTTCTGGTCATTGAGAATCCATTTCTCAGGATAGACAGGTTGAACGTCATACATACTATAAAACAGTATCGTCGGCTTGTTCTTGTCTGACCAAACTTCCCCGTAAACTTGTGGATGACCAAATTCTTCTCCCATAGTTTCTGCTAAATGAACATTTTCTCCTCCTAAATTTTTGATCTTTTTGACCAATATCTCGGCTGTTTCACGGATTCCTTCTCCAGTAGCAGAAATGGAAGGTTGACGAAGGAATTTTTGAATTTCAGGGAGGTGTTTTGCACTAAAATCTTCTTCGATCCGCTTAATAACATCTTGTTGTGTCAACTTTGACCACATCTTTGAATAATATTATTTTAAATTTGATTTATAACTCTATTTTCTTTAATCAAGAAAAAATGTGGGAATTCATGCGTAATTTTAAAGACTATCGCTTTTCTTCTCCCATTTTATACGAAATTTCATCTAAAATTTCAATTATTTTATCTATTCGATTTAATAGAACAATTAGGATTATCACAACTAAAATTGTAAGAATACTTACTAGTTGTTCTGGAAATACAGCAACTCCAATTAAAACCAATATCACTAAAATGACAACAAGTATAAAATAAAGAACTGAACTCACTTCTGACTTTTCTTTATCTGGATCACTCATTTAATTCATCCTCTATTATTTTATTTTTTGAGAACATAGGCTTTTTTTAACTTTTATTGAAAGAATTTAAATGATTTGATAAGGAAATAATTCTAGAGAGGCAAAAACAACACGGTTAGTGTAGGAAAATGGAGACATTCATTATATTAGATTACACTAAGGAAAGAGAAATACCAGAAGAATTTCAATCTGATGATAATCGTTTTCCTGACGTTTTAGTTAGATTTTTTCTTGAAAAATATACTAGACAAAATGACAAGATTATTGATATTTTTGCAGGATTAGGAACAAGCTTATTCGTTGCTGAAGAGCTGGAACGTATACCTTTTGGGATAGAATATGATCAGAAGCGTTTTGAATATATTAGATCAAAAATTAGCTATAAAAACAATATTATTCATGGGGATGCCAGGAAATTAGATTCCTATGATTTTCCTACGATTGATTTTGCGATTACTTCTCCACCCTATATGCATAAAGATGATCCAGAGAACCCCCTCACAGCCTATACCGAAGAAGGCACGTATCAACAGTATCTAGTTGGATTGCGAGAGATATAT
>JAEOSY010000148.1 GCA_016840125.1 Candidatus Helarchaeota archaeon
GCAAAAACTCGAGATAGGATTTTACAAATGGTTTCAGGAGGATTCAAGAGGTCGCCAATGAGGCTTGTACCTAATTTTTCCCATCGATGCGCTGCCGTAGCTGCAGGTTTGGGGAGAGTAGGGTGGAGCGGCAATGTGATTACCGAAAAATACGGTGCGAGAGTTTTGTTTGGGTCGATCTTAACTGATGCGAAATTAACACCGGATGAACCACTAGAAACTAATCCCTGCATCAAATGCAAGATCTGCGAAAAATCGTGTCAAGGAGGGCTCTTTGCCAAGGAAGGGACAGAGACAATTAAGATAGCTGAAGTGGAAGAAACCATAGCTAAACGGAATAATTATGGATATTGCATCGCAGTTTGTAGCGGGATGGCTGGACAAAATAAGTTTAAAGAGTGGTCAACATGGTCTCCATTTCGAATAGATGACGATAGACTTCCATTAGATGATTCTATTACAGAATATGTACAAAATATGTATGTGAAAGCCCTTGAAAAGGGTGGTAAGGAGGCTGGAAACGTTCTTAGGTTAATCGAAAATACCTTTTTAGGGCGTAACCACAAACCCGCAAAAGATTTTAGACCTACATGTGGGTGCTGTCAATTGGTCTGTGGTCCAGACATTAAAAGTAAGAAGGAAAGCTACAATTTATTAGCAAATTCTGGATGTGCAGATGAAGTTACGTATTAGGAATTACTACTAATTAAATTATACCTATTCTTTATTTGGATTTTTATATTTTTAAATAAAATTTAAATTCAAGCAAGCAAAATTCCATTTATGAGCGAAAATAAACCGGTCACGGCAGTAGTTATAGGTGCCGGACTTCGCGGAAAGGATTCTTATGGAGTCTATGGGTTGAAATATCCCGAAAGAATTAATTTTGTTGCGGTTGCAGAACCGGACGAAGGAAGGAGAAGGATGTTTCAAGAAAAGCATGACATACCAGACAACCTCGCGTTTGAGTCGTGGGAGCAATTATTAGAGCAAGAAAAGCTCGCAGACGTGGCGTTTATTACAACTCAGGATCACATGCATTACGAGCCGGCAATCAAGGCGCTCGAACTTGATTACGATTTGCTCCTTGAAAAACCCATTGCTCCAACATTAGAGCAATGTCAACATATAGAAAATCTAGCAAGAGAAAGAGGTAGGTTGGTACAAGTAGGGCACGTGCTTCGATTCTCGCATTTTTGGAAAAAAGTGAAAGAAATCATAGATACTGGGAGGATAGGAAAGGTCATTCATTACGAACATTCTGAGAACGTGTCGTATTGGCACTTCGGGCATTCATTCGTGAGGGGGCTCTATAAAAACAAGGCAGACTCAAATCCTCTCATCTTGTCGAAATCGTGCCACGACCTCGATTTGATGCAATGGTACCTAGGTGATCCCATTGATGTAAGCGCAACAGGAGATTTATCCTATTATAAACCAGAGAACGCCCCTCCTGACGCTCCTGAAAGATGTACTGACGGGTGTCCCTATGAAAAAGAATGTCCTTGGAACGCAGTTCGCCTCTACATGATAGCAGAAGAATTAATTCGCATAGGTGCAGAATCGGACAAAAGATTATTGCGGTTTGGTTCAAAACTCATGTTAAATCATCGAGGTTTCATAAAATTCCTTAGCCTTTTCATCAAATCGCTTAAAAACGTCTTGAACTGGCAAATGTTCCCCGCCACCTTTTTAGGATCGGATCTGACGGTTGAAGGGAAGATGAAAGCCTTACGAGAAGGACGATATGGATTGTGCATTTACAAGTGCGGAAATGATGTTGTCGATCATATGATTTCAAACTTCCGATTTGCTGATGGAGTTACGGGGACACTCATCGTTCACGGCCTTTCAGAACACGAAGGTAGGGAGTTAAGAGTTTTTGGCTCAAAAGGCACGATTCGTGGATTTTTTAGGTCTTATGGAGAAGAATTAATAGTAACAGATCACCGATATCGCAATTCCGAGATTGTACTTAAGGGACAATTAAATATCGAAAGCGGTCACGGGGGTTCCGATTTCTTGTTAATGAACGCTTTCACTTCCGTGTTGCTAGGCGAAAAAACTGTTGAAGAAGCAGGATTGACGACGATTTCAAGCGCAATGGAGTCCCATTACATGGGTTTCGCGGCTGAAGAATCCATGATACAAAAAGAAACAAAAAATATAGCCGATTTTCGTCCTAAATAAATCCCATCTATTGAATGCATACAATTTTCATGGATTTATAAAATTTAATGCGAGAGTTTATAAAATCGGACAATATTAGATTTATATCGTCAAGTTTTGAAGGAAGCTTGATAAAATTGAGGCGCAAATAAAATGAAAATAATAGAAATTGAAGGCGTTGGCGACAAGTATGCAAAAGATCTCGAAAAAGCAGGTATCGCAAATGTTGAGGATTTAATTCCAGTAACATGGAGTGCACTTAAAGAACTCGCTGAAAAAACCAAAATTTCTCTAAAATTACTCGAAAAATGGCAAGATCAAGCAGAATTAATGGTAATCGACGGAGTTGGTCC
>JAEOSY010000149.1 GCA_016840125.1 Candidatus Helarchaeota archaeon
ACCAATGGAGAGTACATCTGCCTTCCCCCAAAATAACTTTGCATCAAAATTTTTACAGATCTATAATTTTTACTTGCAATAACTCTTTCTTTAATTGCATAGAATTTTCCAATTTAAAAAATATAGTGAATGTAAGCAGCTGACTTTTACCCTTTAAGTTGTCGTGCTGCTGCTTCAATATCAGGTGTATTCGTTGCTAACCTATTAATGGCACTCTTCATATCTTTTATAAATAACGTTCTAAATTTAGGTTCATTCAAAATCTTTGTCACAATTTTGTCGATGGAGCTAATAGAAACATCGAGATTCGCTAATTTCTTGAGATTCTCTATTACCGGAGTAACAGCAGAGGTCCCTATCCTGATACTTAATTTTTGCTTCAATTGACCAATATGATCGTGTGCTCTTCTATTTGGCATTCAATCATCTCCAATTTGATTTTTTAAAATTACTATGTAAAAGTCATTAAATGTGTATTTAACTGTTTTATTCAGACTTTGTTCTTCCAACAATCAATGAAAGTTCACTTAAATTTTGCCATAATGGAGCAATACTATTTTTCTCGATTTAGATAATTATCTTATTAAATAAAATCGATGGAAATTTTATCCATCTTTTTTCTTTAGCTTTCTAAATAGTCTTTCTCTTTTTGCATGTGTTCCTCTTGTATGTGACGTTTCTTAGCATTAATTTTATTTAAGGAATAACCGCTTATCGCCAATTTAAAGCAAAACAAATTAAAGCAAAACGTTTCCCACCTGAAGTGTATTAAGATTGAGATTTTCATCAATCAGGAGTCAAGATAAGAAAGGTTTTAAGATGTCTCAGCCATTAGATTTCTCGTCTTTATCTCTTAGCGTCACGATTCCGATCCGTCTCGTGTCATCATCGACATATCTTAAAAGTTACTCTTCTGATTGATGGATTCACACGCCAGTATAATTCACTCATTTCTAAGATAAATTTAAACACCCCTAGCAATCCATACAATCTCAGATCCATCCATATTAACCTCGTTGATTGGATTTATAAAAATACTTGAATCCTTTCGTGATGCGCAAATCGCTAAAAAAGAAAACCTAATAAATTCTTCTATCTAATCCTCATGAGTAACGGTGAATACAATTAGCTTCCTCTATATTAATTTTAATTTCAGAGGACGATATGGTTGTAACAACTCTCAATAAAAAGGGAACGGCATGGCAAAGTTTTATCCGATGGCAATGATTAACATCACGAACCGATGCACGTTAAAATGCAAGCACTGCTTTGTGTTTCGCGAGAACAATCCAAATCGGCCCACAAAACAAAATGAAATGCCAGCTGAAGTGATGATCAACCAGATCAAGAGATATCGGCGTAAGCATGGGATTTTTACGATGGTCTGGATGGGTGGCGAGCCACTTCTACGGAAAGATGTGTTACAATTAGGGGTTAAATTATTCCCCCGAAATGTAATTACTACCAATGGGACCATTCCATTCATAAATTTAGGTCCCAAAATCAAGTGGTCTGTTTCTCTTGATGGACCTGAAGAGATCAATGATGAAATCCGAGGTAATGGTTGTTTTCAGAAGGTCATCTCGAATCTTACCACTCTACCTGATGACTTTACTGGCGACCTGCAATGTATTTGTGTCGTGAGTAAAAAGAACGAACACTGTTTTGAGGAATTAATTGATGTGCTACGTCGGGAAACACCTTTTAGAGGTATCGTTTTCTCATTTTATGCCCCACATAAAAACGACTCAACCGACCTGGCTTGGCAAACGCTTCAAGAACGCGACTCGGCTGTAAAAAAAGCCCTTGCCTTGAAGAAGAAATATCCTCAATATGTCCTCAATAGAGAACTTGGTTTAGAATTAATGCTCTCCCCAAATGCGTTAGAAATAACAAATAATTGCCCCATTAAACGTTTCTTTCTTCCCCTCTATTTAGGTGACGATGGATTCGAGCATCCTTATTGTTGTTATGGAAATGACGTGAATTGTGATCTATGTGGTGCATGGGGAGCTTTTCAGATCGCCGCTATGATGAAGCAGGACCCTGATTTCCCCTTCCATTTCATTTAAGCGCAGATAAATTAATACAATAATTATTTTCCTGAGTTTGCCCTTTAATTGTCATTTAAAAAGCGATTCAATCTTTTCTCGTTGTAAAATATACAGAGAGTGAAATAGAGTATTAAACTCAGTCCATAATATAATCATAAATTAGCTCTAAAAGCAGATGATTTTATATATCAGTTTATATTTAATCAGAACTCGTCTGAAAATTTTATTTTAGCATTTTAAATTGTAAATAACAAAAAATAAAACCAGATTTGATTAGAGGTTAGAGGAGAGTAACATGCGGAAAATTTGGAAGTCTATTTCAGCCCTATTATTCCTTTCAATGTTGATGATGACGTTTTGCAGCGTGAATCGCCCTGTAAATTCGGTATTAACAAATAACTCTGACACCTTGTTAATCATAAGGGCGGATCCACCCTTTTCTATTGATGGCAATGCGGAATTAAATGCGACCGCGACGGCAGGGAATGGAACGCTTGGGAATCCCTATATTCTTGAGAATTATATTATCAATGCCAGCGGGTTTGGTACTCATGGGATCTCGATAAAGAACACCGACGCCTACTTCATCCTCCGCAACTGCACTATTTTTGCCACAGATACGGGGTTGCACGGGATTCGGCTCGAAAATAGCATTCATGGAATCCTCACGAATAATACGATTTCTAACACTACTTGGGGCATTTCGTTGGACCAATCGGACAATAATACGCTGAGCTTCAACAACGCCAGTTTTAATGAGCAAGGCATTAATTTGCAATGGTGCGATTTTAACACGCTGACCAACAACACGATTCATAACAATACAGGACTTGTAGATTATTCTGGAAATGGTGTCTGTTTAGGCAATAGCTCATCGAATAACACGCTGGCCAACAACACCATCTATAATAATTCTGGAGGAGTAGGATTTCAAGAATATTCTGGAATTGGAATTCTCCTTAATTCATACAGTAATGATAACATTTTAACTGATAACACCATCTATGATAATACTGGAGGATTTGGACATTTTTCTGGAGATGGTATTTGTTTCTTTGAATATTGTTCTGATAACACGGTCGCCAACAACACCATCTATAACAATTCCGGAATTTTCGGAGATTGGTCTGGAATTGGAATTTTGCTCTGGTCTTCTTGTAATGATAACAAAGTTACCAACAACACGATTCATGGACATTCTGGAGCAGGGGGAATAGAACAAGGAATGGGCATCTGTGTAATTTATTCAGTGATGAACACGCTGGCCAATAACACGATTTATGACAATGTAGGCGCGGGAGTTGCTGGAGGAATTTGTATCCAAACAGGTCATAATAACACGATGATCTCCAACACTATCTATAACAACACGAAAACTGGTATAGTTTTATGGAATACCGAGGATAATGATGTCATTTGCAATCAGATCACGTTTAATGAAGAATATGGAATATCCATACTTTCTGGGCAGGATAACTTCCTTTATCGCAACCTGATCTGGTTTAATACCCCTGATCAAATTTCGGATACAGGAACTAATACTACTTTATCCGAGAATCTACTTGATATTAATGGTGATCTCGATGGCGATGGGCTGCTAAATGGCGAAGAGTTGGCGTGGGGGACGAGTCCGTTCCTGAATGACACAGATGCGGATTTAATACCAGATGGCTGGGAGGTAGATAATTCGTTGAATCCCCTAAATGCCTCGGATGCGTTAGACGATTTTGAACCAGATGGACTCACGAACCTTGCCGAATATAATTGGGGAACCAATCTGACCAACCCCGACACGGATGATGACGGGCTCACGGATGGCGCGGAAGTTCTTACCTATCTCACGAACGCGACCAACCCCGACACGGATGGCGATGGGCTTAACGATACTGCCGAATTGTTTACCTACGGCACGAACGCGACTGATTCCGACACGGATGGCGATGGGCTTAACGATACTGCCGAATTGTTTACCTACAGCACGAATGCGACTGATTCCGACACGGACGGCGACGGGCTCACGGATGGCGCGGAGATTCTTACCTATCTCACGAACGCGACTGATTCCGACACGGACGGTGATGGGCTCACGGATGGCGCGGAAATTCTTACCTATCTCACGAACGCGACCAACCCCGACACGGATGGCGACGGGCTCAATGATACTGCCGAATTGTTTACCCACGGCACGAACGCGACTGATTCCGATACGGACGGTGACGGGCTCACTGATGGTGAGGAAATTCTTACCTATCTCACGAACGCGACTAATTCCGATACGGACGGTGACGGGCTCACTGATAGCGCGGAGATTCTTACCTATCTCACGAACGCGACCAACCCTGATACGGACGGCGACGGGCTCAACGATACTGCCGAATTGTTTTCATACGGCACGAACGCGACCAACCCTGACACGGACGGCGATGGGCTCAATGATACTGCCGAATTGTTTTCATACGGCACGAACGCGACCAATTCCGACACGGATGGTGACGGGCTCAACGACACCGCAGAACTGTTTATATATTTTACCAATGCAACCAATTCGGACACTGATAATGATTTAATGTTCGATGGCTGGGAGGTCCAAAATCTACTAAATCCATTGAATCAAATTGATGCTTTAGTCGATTATGACGGGGATGGGCTGAAAAACCTTGAAGAACTAATTTTTAATACAGATCCAAGGAACCGAGATTCAGATAATGACGGATTTTCCGATGGAACCGAGGTTGCCGCTGGCACCAATCCCTTAGATCAACATGATTTCCCAAGCACTCCTGCTCCAGGATCTGAAAGTATCTTGCTCGAACTTTCAATTCTTGTTGGATGTATAGTACTTGCCGCGGCACTCGTAGTGTTGGGCATGCTTATTCGGTCCCGCCCTGTCGTTTCCCCGCCCCCAAAACAGAAAACAACTGTTTCGAAAAAGCCCACTGAAGACACTCAATTAACCCCTCTAAATAGTGTCAAACCGAAGCCCTCCAAGAAACTCCTTAAAACTAAACAAAGCTCCCAACTTGAAAAATTGCAAAAACGACTAGATAAGCTTGAAGCCGCGTATAACCAAGGGGAAATTTCTCAAAGCTCGTATGAAACGCTTAAGAAGGATTTAATCCGAAGAATGAAAAACGGTTTGTAGTGGTGTCTTAAGCTGGAGGTTAAGGAGAAATTTTAATCTATAGAAATAAGATTATATCCAATTATTCAGCTGAAAATAAAGATCTCAAACACTAATATGAAGATTGAAACCACTAATACTCTAATTCTCTCAGTATTACTCTCTTATCCCTTCAAAATAGTTTTAAGGTAAAACTACATCCTTCAAAATAGTTTTAAGGTAATAAAAAGATATTTGAGTGAAAAGGATTAGAGTTGTAAAATATGCCCCTAATAAATGGACCTGATTCAGAACAAGAAGTAATTATTGAATTGGCGAAAATGATGTTAATATCTGCACGAACAGCCCCGAAATCGAAAGGGCTAGATACAATTACTACCGCCATTCTAACAGGCAAAGAGAAAACTGACATCGCGGAAAAGATGAGGTCATACGCTTCACAGAAGGGTGATACGTGGTATCGGGATGCAAAGAATATAGAGGAATCCGCAGCGCTTATTCTATTAGGAGTGAAAGGCGTACCCATCGATTTACAGAACTGTGGTCACTGTGGTTTTAACACATGTGAGGAATTGACTGACGTTCGGAAAAAAACCCAAGAAAAAAAACCTTGTTGCATGTTTAAACATTTGGATCTGGGTATTGCATTAGGATCCGCTGTGAAAACTGCATCAATTCACAATGTCGACTGCCGAATCATGTACCGCCCTGGTAGAGCTGCCCGTGAACTGGGATTCTTACCAGATACAGATTTAATAATTACCATCCCCTTATCTGCCAGTGGTAAGAGTATATTTTTTGATCGGTAGATGCTTAAAAAGTTAAAGACAGATCGGAAAAACATTTATGTTGATAGTAAATCTTAGTATCTATAGACTTGAGAGGCGATTAAAATGAGTAAAGAGAAAATGGTTGAGCTTTTAACAAATGCCACGAAACCTGGCGTTCCTGCCGTCGTGATAAATACGAAAGATTATATCTACTGCCTTATCGCGAATGATGCTGAATTATCCTCATGGAAGGAAGCCTCAATGACCTTTCCTGATGGTTCTTTAGAGGAAAAAGATATCCCTGCTGGAAAAGCCCTAATGCTTCTCATCGAGGAATTAACTAAAGGACTACCCGGGTATGTAGATAATTTACCAATCGCCAAAAATGAAGGCGAAATTGGCGCAGCTATCGAACGAGTCAATTCCTTATAATGAAATTATTTTTTGTTCTTAAAAATCCTTGAATTTATCTATAAGTAGAATTTCTTCCTTTTCTTTATTCTTGAACGGAATTACCTTTTTTTTTCTATTTTAATTTAAAGTATATTGTAGAATGGGTTAATAGGGGGTGTGCCATGTCCGATTTTAAGAAGATCTGGGTAAATTTTTTCCAAATATTGTTCTGCAAGCTCGACGGATTCATATAAATCATACTGTAAAGCTAAATTTGCTGTGATAGCAGCGGATAAAACACAGCCTGAACCGTGCCGATCTTGCTTTGAAACCCTCTCCTTGATGAACTTTTTCTGGGTTCCATCTTTCAGCAGCAATAAATCCATAACCTTATTCGAATCTAGATGTCCTCCCTTGATTAGAACCGCTTTCAAACCATTTATTATAAATTTTTCAGCAGCCTCTAACATATTTTCTTCTGATTTAATTTTAATTTTTGAAAATTCTTCGGCCTCATAAATGTTTGGTGTAACAATTGTTGATATGGGAAAAAGTCGCGTTGCTAATACATCAATTGCAGGCGGCTCTAATAAATTACATCCAGTTCCTGCCTTGATTACCGGATCTACTACTATCGGCACTTTTAATCTCCCGATCTTAACCTCAATAAGCTCAATTATGTCTTTAGATAATATCATTCCCGTCTTTATTGCAGCAATTGAAAGATCTTCCAACAAAGTATCTAATTGTTCTTCGATTACTTTTAATGGGACCTTAAAAATATCCGCGATTTTAACAGTACTCTGGGCCGTAATTGCCGTGATAACACTTACCCCATACACCTTGTGGGCTGCAAAAGTTTTGAGATCTGCTTGGATTCCAGCCCCTGCACTTGGATCCGAACCTGCAATTGTTAACGCAATTCTTTCTATTTTTATCCCTCGAATTGTGACACGAATCTAATCCATAATTATATTATATATTAAACTGTATTCAGTTAATATGTATTTGTTGGAAGTTAACGTAGGAGACCAACGCTTTCGAGAAACCCAAAAACTCTTGCTGTATGGGACATGCCTGCCTGACCGCTATCCGGAAATTTTTGAGAAATTCTCTGCAGGTAGGACTCCAATCCAGGCATGTCTTGAGGATCTCCATATGGATCATGTGGGTTACAAGCTTGTTAACATCATAAAATACTCTAAAATTAAGGAATTAACTATTTTAACTATTGATGGTAGTCCACATTGCTATCAATTACAGGTTTTGGGACAGGATATCAAGCGGCACTTTGCTCCTGAGGTTGAAGTGTCACATTACGTCATAGAAAAGGGAGTTCTGCACGAAATTTCTTATCAAGCGATAACTGTGGCGCGTCACCTGCACCGAGTCCAGAAGTTACTAAATAATAGGAATGAGAAATAGGGTTTTTTTTTGTTATATTCAAGCATATTTTCCGCAGTTGTAACAGTAAAACCGCTCGTACTGTGCAATATACGTAGTGTTACGGTGACATTCGGGACAAGGAGGTCCAGGAGCGTTAGATAAAGTGCGAACAGCTGGATAACTCGTCCTACGAATTACTGATGGTCTCCGTGTCCTACGAATCACCTCTGGGATATACCCATCCACTTTATTAATTCGTGAGTATAAGAAGCTCCCACTAACAACAATCAAAATTGTGAGGATTAAGCCGATAGTTGCAGCTCCGACATCTACAGAAGGGTGCGATGAGGTTAGTGCCATAATACTTCCCGCTACACACAGGAGCCATGCAAATATACCGAAAATAAATCCCACGGTGCCAGAGGTATCACTCTCAGATGAGGCGAAAAACACGGTATTCAAAATGAAGACTGGGATGAAAATGATTAGCCCAAAGTAAAAAAGAATTACAGGGATAACTAGAATATTGAGAAAAGCCATATTGAAAAGAAGTTGTATCACAACTATTAATGAAATATTGATTAGACCTGAAATAAACTTACTCTGATCTCTTGTGAAGTCCTTAAACTTCCAAATTCGTGCAAAACATAGAACTCCGGTAGCTATGAGAATACTAGGTAGAATTAACATAAGTATGGTTAAATAATGGATATTGGTATAATAGATTAAATTATTTACAGCTCCTGAAAGAATAAGCAGCCAACCAAAAACACCAATACCAAATCCTGCTTGCCAAGTTGTTGTACTATCAGACGAGGCAATAAAAACTGTCATTAATATAAAACTCGGAATGAGAACAAGGAGACCGAAATATGTCACCATCCCTGCTCCCCCAGAAATATAGGTTCTGCTATAACAAGAGCCGCCCCCAACACAGTAGTCGAAGGGCATATATAAAAGAAGCCACGTAATCACAATACATGTATCATATATCGCACCTAAAGTTATCGTTAAACTATCTTTTCCCATAAATAAGACTCCACCCAAGTGTCTAAGAATATTAAACGAGAGATACTATTTAAATATATATGTTGATTGGTACTTCCCCCAAGAATTATCAAATACTATTAATCTGCTTGCAGATCTAGCCGATAGAATTTTCTAGCATTCGCTGTGGTTAATTTAGCAACTTTCTCGAAATCTGTTGATTTAATCTCAGCAACTTTCTGCGCACTTAATTTAATATTCGCCGGTTCATTTCTCGTTTTTCGTATGGGTGATAGGTAGGGAGCATCTGTTTCAAGAAGCATTTGCTTAAGTGGAACAATTTCTGCCATTTTTTGATGGACTTTTCTATTGACAACTGAGGTCGGAACCGAAATCAACCAATTATTTTTTAACACGCGTTTCGCCTCGAGTTCTGTACCACTAAAACAGTGCATGAGTACCGTTTCGACCTCTTTTTCTTCTAGTATATCTATAGTATCCGTTTGAGCATCTCGCGCATGAATTACAAGAGGTTTGTTAAGTTTTTTCGACAAATCAATGAAAAATCTAAGGGCTTCTTTTTGTTTTTCACGTTTATAATCTTCTTTCACCCAATAATAATCCAGTCCGACCTCTCCAAGAGCCACTATCTCGGATGCATATTTCTCAATTAATTTCGTGATAGCTTTAACACTTTGATCATTTACTCCTGGTGGGTGCAAACCTAACGCCCAGAATACATAGTTTGGGTACCGATTAACAATGTTTTTGACTTTTTGGATAGATGGGGAAATGCTAGAGGTGATAATCGCTTCTATCTGAGCTTTTCTTGCGTTTCCAATCACTTGTAGGATATCATTTTTGAACCACTTCGCATCGAGGTGAGTGTGACTATCGATTAACATTTAGTTCTCCTTTCAAATTTATTTCTAGAATGTAACCTAACATTAAAAAATTTAGATATTATCAATATTGTAATCAATAAAAAAAAAAGTGATCATATGGAAATATTTTCTTTCAAGAAGCATAAAGCACTTACAATAATGACCATTGTTTTCTTTATTTGGATTGGATTCCTATTAATCATAGGGTTCATCAGTCCACGTGAAGTATTTTTCTTTGATGCTCTATCTCAAACTGATGTTACATCCAGTTACAGATCCGTAATACCCCTCGAAAGATATCTACTGGAGCCTCTTATTGGCGTGACACTCCTATTTCGCAGCATAGTCGATGGACTTCTGGCAATACCTGTGATTTATGGAGTCGGGCGAATCGGATACGTTGTTCTCGAAAAGCTCTTCTTCTTCAAATCCGAGAAATTCAATCTACTGACTAATCTCGCCAGAAAGTATACGAAATATGTGTTTTGGTTGGGGATCTTTATTGTTTTGAGTATTATAACCTCTGTATTAATTGGATACTCAAGCGAAGGTTTTCTATTCCTTAATAATTTTTGGCAAGTATCAATTCAAACCTATCTGGCAATCGCAGCCGTTGCAATGTCACTTATCCTGATATATTTCATAGGAAAGCTGATACATCCCAGCTTAAAATTCAATTTCAAACCACATCCCTACAGAAAATCTATTGTTGTGACGACATTCCATAGAATAGGTCGAGAACTAAAGTATTTCTTCACCTTTCTCTTCATAGTGTTATGCATTGCCTTCCTTTTAATCGCTACACATTTCCCCACACATCAGATTGAAACTACCACTCCCCTAGGACCTAATGAATATTTGTTTGATTTTCACGTGCATACGACCATGTCTGATGGATTCCTAACACCCGAAGAACGAGTTGATTGGTATATCGCGCAGGGCATCCACGGCGCTGCTTTTACAGATCATGAAAATCAGCGTGGTGCCTTTCGGGCCCAGCAGTACGTTGAGCAAAACAATTTGAACTTTACTGTTATCATTGCCCAAGAATACACCACCACATATGGTATTCACTGTAACATCTTTGGGATGAACGAAACGATTGTACCAATTGAATATGAAAATGAATGGCCCGGTGGTCCCCTCGCTCTGAATACATCCGATATGATTCAGTATGTTAATGCATCCGGTGGATTTGTCATAGTTAATCATTATACCTCAAATACTGGAGGACCATATACCTATAATCAACTTCAAACGTGGGGTGTTGACGGTTTTGAGATCGTGAATGATGGTCATGAGCAAAATGCCGCAATACGAACGTTTTGTATGGCTAATAGTTTAGCTTGCATCGCAGGTTCTGATATCCATACAAATCAAGAGATACACACCATTACGAGAATAAACCTGACCGATGTTAACAATTTAACAAATATTTTCGAGACCTTAAAGCTAAATACCCATGAAACCGTGATTATTGACCTTTATCCTGAAAAGGTGAGTTTACCTGAGGTACAAGATCTCTCCCAACCCTTCGAAGACATACTGAATTACTTTCTCAATTTAGATCTCTTTCAGATGATTTCATGGATCGTTTGGTCGACTGGCGGTTTTCTGTTATTTCTCGGTATTTATAAGCTATTCCAGAGAGCTAATTTGAAAAAATTAAACGAAAAAATCCTTAAGTAATCAGAGATTAAAAAAACCAATAATTCCATTTTTCTTTTTTTGTGAAGGAAATGACTACCGGATTCAAGAGTCTCATTGTATTGATGGGTCTTCCCTCTTCAGGTAAATCTACAATTGCTAACTTACTGGCAAAAAAAATAACTGAAAAATATCACATTCTATGTACGGTAGTTGGCACGGACGATATAAGAAAAATGATTCCGAGCCAATCAGAGCAATTCAATCCAGATTTTGAACCATTTATAAAAAGTTGGACCCTTAATAATATCCGATTCTGCTTGAAGAATGAAAGAATCGTTATTAATGATGATATGAATTACTATAAATCAATGCGCCATGATCTGAAGCAGGTGGCTGAAAAAAATCAAGCTAATTTCGTTTTAATTCATATCAAAATACCCTTAGAAACCGCTTTAAAATGGAATATCAAACGTGGCTCCCCCATCCCACAAGATGTAATAAAACGTGTTGCTGATCGCTTAGATCTTCCCGGGGATTATAAATGGGATACTCCTCTGGCCACTATCCAAACAGATAAAATAGGAGCCGAAAGTGCAGCACAAAAAATTCTCTCAGAAATAGCCTCCGTTATTACTACGCCTTTTGAACCTGAGTTGCCCCCCCCACATTCCAAACCTAGTATTCATGAAAAAGTAGATAAACTTACTCGAGATGTTGTCGCTGATTTTGCCCAGCTTGAAAAGGATTCTAATTTACTCAAACAGATTAGTTCCTTTCGGAAAGATTATTTAAAACTAATTATGGTACAGGATATTACCATAGAATCCATAAAAAAGGATTTTACTAAAAAGCTTAAGGAATATATTTCTCAACTTAAACAGGCCATATAAATTCTTTTCCTTTTCCGGAACCAATAACAACCCGATAATGTAAATCTTTTGAATCCACTCTTTCTACTTTTTCTAACATTCCCTGAACTTCCACCTCGTCTCCCCTCTGTGCTATCCCCCTGAATTCTCCTACCATAGAAACAATTTGTGAAGGTCGATGTGTTTTTGTTAACCTCGATTCTTCATCAGCGGGGAAATATTGCGCAACCTGATAGATCGCCGGTCGAAACATCCCTTCCCGATTATCTACAATATCAGAGTAAAAATGCAGATGTCTAACTGGCGTATATCGAAATTCCCCATAATATATTTTTATTTCTTCCAGTTTACGAATCGCATTGAAAACGAATTTCCGTCCTTTATACTCGCATTTATTCATTCGATATTCATCCGATTTAATTTCATTTAAATAACTAATTTTCTTTTCCTTAAATAGCTGGAAAACCGTTCTTCTCACCTTTCTAAAATTGTTTCCCCCATAAATTGCAATATCGATATCGCTACTGGCTGTAGACATGCCGGTTGAGAGCGATCCGTGAAGACCAAATTCTGTTAAAGACACATTGGCAGTTTCAGAGAGAAGTTGAACTACTTCAATCGCTTCTTGTTCCAATGGATTAGGGTCTAATTTTTGAAGGAGTTGTTGAAGTTGGGTCTGAGGGACAAAAACTTTCTGAACTCGTTGATTTGGCACGATAAAAACGGTTTTTCCTATATAGGGATCCCGATATAGATAGTCTGGATATTTATCTTTAAATACTCGCTGAATTTCCTTAAAAATCTCGGGGCTATACAACTGTTTCGGGCGCACAAATTTCCATTCCCCTAAATTCCACTCAAAATCTATCCAAGGAAGTTGAAATTCTGCTTTAAGTTCTTTTGGGATATATTTCAAGTAAGCAATTGCTTTATCGGAGGGATGTTCGTATCCAAACACGTAGAAGATGAATTGATCTTTCGTGAGAATGATGTCCCCATCTCTATATCTTTGCGAACCTTTCATATCGGGCTACTTCCAAAAGAATAAGAGTAATAAAACTACTTACTTAAAAAATAATATCATCATTCTGAAAGGATGAGATTTTGAATGGAAGAACAGATTCTTTTAAAAGATGCCCCGAATGAGCACTTGATGCTCATTGGAAATATGGCAATGACGCGTGCGTGCTTGGAAACAGGTATACAGTTCGTAAGTCAATATCCCGGTACTCCTGTAACCGATATGGGTACTTACTTCAGTAAAATTGCCCCAAAAGTTCCTGGATTATATTTCCAGTGGGCTTCAAATGAGTCGGCATCCATTACCGCCGCCGCAGGTGCTAGTTGGTGTGGAATTAAATCTTTAGCAATCATGAAACATGTAGGTGTAAATGTAGCTGCCGATGCACTCTCCGTTATCGCTAATAACGGTCCCACCAGTGCTGACGGACGTGGTGGTTTGTTAGTAATATGTGGTGGGGATCCTGGATCACTAGGAAGCCATAGCGAGCAAAACGACCGATTCTATAGCTGGATGCTACATCTCTGCCACTTCGAACCATCAAATGTCAGAGAAGCAAAAGAATGGATACCCCTCGCGTTTGAAATATCCCAAAAATTCGACGTCGTCAGCTATTTTCGAGTAACCTCTCGTATCGCTCATACTGTTGAGGAAGTTGTACTAAATCCCTTACCTGAATTTCGAGAAATTAAAGGAAATTTCATAAAAAATATCCCAAAATTTTGCTCGTTACCCCCTCACTGTATAAATAACCATAAAAGACTATACGAGAGAATGGACGAAATAAAACCTTTTGTTTCATCATTCAACCAAATAATTCCAGGTGACTCTAAATTTGGTATTGTCACAGGTGGCGTTCCTTTTGGATATACAGTAGAAGCACTAAAACATTTAGGACTACAAGATGTTCCCATTCTGAAATTAGGAGTAGTTAATCCAATCAATGATTCACAATTCATAGATTTTGCTCAAAATTTAGATAAGATAATGGTAGTAGAGGAACTAGAACCCTTTATTGAGCTGCAAGTGAAGCGATTAGCCCAAGAGCACAGAATATCTGCTGAAATCGTAGGTGAAAAATATATCCGGAACTGGGGTGAGCTCAATACACCCGAAGTGGTGACAGGTATTAGCACCTATCTTGACAAACCGCTTGATACTTCTATCAATCAACGCTTGGAAAAATACCAAAAATACCTTTCATTAGTTCCTCCACGTCCACCTACTTTTTGTCCTGGCTGTCCAGAACGTGCGCTACTCTTTTCTATAAGAGCTGCAACAAATGAGGATGAGACCATTTATGCTGGTGATATAGGATGTTACGTAATGAGTTTCTTTCCCCCTATGGGAATTACAGATTGGGTTATTTGTATGTCTGGGGGCTTAGGTGCTGCAGTAGGTGCAGCTATGAAAACCGACCAACGAATATTAGCTCTGATGGGTGACTCCACATTCTATCATACAGGAATACAAATCCTCGTTAATGCTGTTTATAATAATGCTGATGTCATTCTCTTCATTCTCGACAATAGCTGGACTGCTATGACTGGCGGCCATCCACACCCGGGTGCAGGGTTTAATGGTATGGGTGAACCAACTCCAATTCCTAGCATTCGCGATATCTGCAAATCCCTCGGTGTGAAATGGGTTAGAGTTGTTGATCCCTTTAACTCCTACTTGATGACAAGTACAATTCTTGATGCAAAAAAACAACCGGGCATTAAGGTCATCGTTTCACAGCGTGAATGCATGCTCCAATATAGAAAACGCCTGCGAAAAACGCTCCCGAAAGGAAAACGAAAAAAGGATATTTATTGGATCGAACCCGAGCGCTGCCAAATGTGTGGCACCTGCGCTGAAAAGTTATGCTGTACAGCTCTACGGAGAAGCGAAGACTATATGTCTATTGATCAGGATCGCTGCACTCTTTGTGGTGTATGTTATGAAATATGTCCAAATGATGCCGTTGCACATACTATTATTGATCCACATTTGGAGGGGAGTAATTAAATGCGTACTTGGAATGCTATAATTTGTGGAATTGGGGGTCAAGGAGTAATGCTCCTCAAGCGTGTACTGGAGAGTGCAGCTTTACGGGAAAAATTAGCAGGTGGAAACATCCGAAAGATGATTGGTGCTGAAAAACATGGGCTCAGTCAGCGCGAAGGTGCAACGGATGTTTATACTCGCTTCTTAATCCTAGAAGATGAAGAATACAGCGATCTATTATTAACCTCTCCTACCCTATTTTATGGAGAAGCCGACTTAGCCATTGGTGTCGAGCCTGTCGAACTTCTAAGAAATGCACTATACCTTTCGGAGAAAACCTTCATTATTTTGAATATTCGAAGCGTTCCCCCCTGTGCAGTCATATCTGGAGCAATGAAATACCCATCTATTGAAACAATAGTAGATGCCCTTAAAGATATCTCTGGGTCTTCGAAAGTCCTCTTGGTTGATGCCTCAACTATCGCCGTTGAGAAATTTGGAGACGCCCTTCGGACTAATATGATTATTCTTGGTGTTGCCTGTGCAACGGATCGTATCCCTCTTAAACTAAGTTCGATTAAGACTGTTATTCGAGAAAAAATCCCAGCTCCTGAAGAAAATCTTAAGGCCCTTGATTATGGAATTGAACTTGGGAAGTCTCTGATCGATTCTATGTAAGACTCGAATTTTATACCTCACAATAATCATTGAGAAATTCTCCTCTTTTTTTTTGAGAGATCCGGAAATTCTTAGGTTCATACCACGAAATTGAAAAAAATCGTAAAACTGGTGCATAAATCCAACATCTAATAATTTTCAGGCTATTTTATGTTTAAGTCGATGAAAAAATCACTGAAAAGCTACTAAGATTAGAACAGATTTCGCCTTTTATTCATGATATTATAAAGTATTTCTCCGATAACTTAGCTATCACCGAAACATAATTATTTAAACAACGGTAAGTTTTATTAAATCAAAAGATTAATAAAAATCGGAAAACAAGTTTGGTTAAGTTCGCAGCAAAATTTATTAATACTAATAGATACTCTGATTGATTCTGAATAAACAAGAGGAATGAGTAAAATGCCAAGCCGCGGTTCTGACGGAAAGTTATATTTCAAGATTGTGTACTGGGGACCCTCGCTTGGGGGCAAGACCACGGCGGTCAAATGGATCTTCAAAAAGGAGGGCATGGCAGAGGGCAAGATGCAGTCAATCGTAGATCCTACAGGGCGCACTTTATTTTTTGATCGCATGGTGGCAGGCATCGCTAACGTAAAGCTCCAAATATACACCGTTGCAGGACAGCGTCGGCATAAATTTCAACGTAAGACGATTTTAAATGGTGTGGATGGCATAATTTTTGTCTGGGATGCTCAGACAGAACAGTGGCAAGAGAACGTCTGGAGCCTAGATGAATTAATTGAACATCTCGGTGAGGATCTTGGAAAGAAAATCCCGATCATCACCATGGTAAATAAGATGGATCTCCCAAATATCGTGAAACGAACCCAAGTATTAGAATTGTTCAAATCCAAAGGCTTAGAAAAAGTCGTGAGCCCACTTACGGGCGATGAACTCGAAATTCAAGTGTATGACACCATTGCCATACAAGGGATGAATATCAAACGGGCTTTTCAGCAATTAGCACGTGATGCAGTCTTAAACTATTATAATAAAATTAGAAATCAATAAATCAATAACCTTGAATTCTTACTTGCTTAATCCCCTTTTTTAAATCTCTACCTATCCCATTCATAAAATACTTCTTTGTTAATGCATTTTTAAAAATAACTAAATATATATTGCATTAAATATGGTATATAGTAGTTATGAGTGAAATTATTGCTCCAGCGTTAGTTCATGAACGAGATCTTACAGTTTACAACCCTGATTTAGAACTAGCCTTGATGTTTGCATTACTTGAATATGATAAACGCCGTCATGAGCAGTTTAGGGATGCGAAATACATATTTTTTTCGAAGGTCCTATGGCCTATTGCGCTTATCCAAGCTGGACCCGAGAATTACATTGGTATCGATCGAATGAAATATTTTTTTGATCTTCAATTTAGAATCACTAATTTCCTAACCTCTCAAGGTTCACTTCTTTCTAAGATGCAGCAGATTAAGGAACATGAAATTTTAGCAAATCTCCTTCCACAATGGATTGAAGAGATTAATAAAACTTCCAAACAAAACCTGTTAATTAAAGGCATAATTAATCCTGAAATACTTTATGGATTAGTACCTTTGATTAAACTAGCTAAGGAGAAACCCATTAATTTTGTGAAATTAGACCCTCTCCTCTCAGTAGATGATTTATTTGAAGTTGCAGGTCAATATAATCAGGCTTTAAGAAATATTGAAAAAATAATATCAAGTTGGCACTCGCTACAATCGAAAATTGAACAGAAAAAAGATTATTGGTATATATTATCTTCTAAAACAGATAATACAGATAAGCAACAGCAGATGGAAAGTGAAATTGAGTTATTAAGTAAAAAAATTTTAAATCTAATCTGGGATTGCAGAAGTGAAATTGATTATTTATTTCATTGGGCGATTCCGGGTCAAACCCTTAATTTGGTTGTCCCCTATACTGAAATGTGGATTTCAATGTATATAGCTAAAATTATTTTACCCAATAAGAACCCAAAATTTCTTGTCCTTCCTCCCTCCATTTTATCCGAAAATTTAAAATCCACCCGAAAGGTTCCTATTGATTCTTTTCACTCCTCTTTTTATTCAATTCTCAAAGAGAAATTTGAATCCACTTTGGAAACTCAAATCCAACTAAGGCAAAAAATAGAAACAACTTGTGTTGCGCAGAATTTATTTTTAAAGGAAGACGCAAATAAATTAATTACACGTGGCTTTAACAAAATACAAGAAAAGCAATTAATTGGGAAAAGATATCTTGATGATCTTCAATTTAAATGGAATAGTATCTCGCAGCAAATGAAATAGAAAAAAAAAATCTCCATGGAGTGTTATTCAATATGAATTCTGGACCAACCAAAACACTAACTGATTTTGAGGAAAAGGAAAAAGAGATTTTAGAATTTGAAAAGCAATATATTGAAAATGAAAAAGAATTGAAAAAATTATCTGAAGAAAGCCAAGATCTCAACCAGAAATTACAAAATCTTGAAGCGAAAGCCTCACAAGACGAAGTAGTCGCTTCACAAATAGAAGATTACAAGAAAAAAATCAATGAATTAGAGGAAACGAGCTCTCGTCTAAGAACGGCCCTAGGTCAGATCCAAGAAGATAATATAAAACTTGAAGATGAACTAAATAGTATAAAGACTGAACACGGAGATATCGCTGAGTTAAAATCAAAATTAAATGTGTTAGAGGAAACTGTGATAGCACAGCAAAAAGAAATTATTGATAAGGATAAGATACTTAAAGGTCGGACCTCTGAAGCGGAAGGTAATATCCATACGGGTGCTGTTCAAAAGTTCATTGTCGGGAAAGTTGAAACTCTCAACGAATTTAACCGATTACTTGACAATGTGAAATTTCGCCTCTTTCTAATTGTTCCAACTATCGAAGACCTCAAACAATTAAAATTATTGAATAGCGCTAATGTCGATACCCGCGTTGCAACCTCACTAGATCTCTCAAATACCGCTCACAAAAATTTCATTCAAAAGTACCCCGATGTAGATTTCCGTAATTATTCTAAAAAGGATCGCTGGGGTATCGAATGTGATGCAGAAGAGATTTGTTTAGTCGCTGAATCAGAAAATAAAGATTTAATTGGAATATCTTCTTCTGATTCAAAAATATGTGAAATGTTTTTAAAACTCTTAACAGAGGCTTGGTTAACCGCAGCCCGAATTGCTCCTTAAATAGCTTTTTAAATAATTATTATTGGAAGGATGTCAATGAATCCAGCAGACTCGGAAAGCAATTTAATGCAGGTCTTAACGGGAATTCTCGAAGATTCTGTACAAACCTTGAAGCGAATCGAAAAAGCTGTTAATGAATCCACTCAAGTCGCCAATAGTATGCTAGAACGGCTTGATCTAATTGATAAAAAAATAGAATCAGGTTTTGTGGCCGTCGTAAAAAAAGCTCTCCCCTCTCTAGAACATAAATTTTTAGAAAGGATTAAAAGTGTTGGTGGTGAGATGGGTGACCTCACCTCAATTTTACCTGAAATTATTGCAAAATTACAACAATCCATGCAAATATTATCTATTCAAGAGCTGATTAAAGAGTTAGATACAGTTCCTGGTGAAAAAAAGAAACCCAAGCAAAAAACAGAAGCATCTGGTTCCCCACAAGATGAATTGAAGAAAGTCATAAAACAAAGTGGCAAACCAGCGCCTCCCCCCCCAAAAACTCCAGAAGCTCCAGCACCAGATAAAGCCGAAGAAGAAAAAGAAGGGGATCACCTACTAAAACCCTCCTCTTTCTTTGGAAGTTAAAATACTTTAACGGGATGATGCATAAATATGGTTGAGAATATGTTTAGTTCCATTAAGAATAGTTTTGCCGAAATTACCAACAAAATTGATAATGTTAGTTCTGTTGTGGAAAAGATTGGGGTAAGTGTTAATGATTCCATGATGCAAATTGCAAAAGAAATTGAAAACCTCGCCAACACCCTAGAAACATTGATGAACATTAACGACTTAAAAAATCTTCGGGAATCACTTCACCAAATTGTTGAAACCTTCCGAACTCAGTTAGAGCCGCAAAAAGTTCAAAAATTACTCTTGGATTTATCTCAATCAGTAAAAAACTTAAAAGAAAAAGCCTAATTTATCGAGGTTTTGAAGTTGGCCCAGGATAACGCTCGTTTCCTTCCGATGTTGGCTGAATCTCTAAATGATATCTACTCTAAAATAGAGGAAACTAATAAGAAGATCGGTCAGCTAGAACAGACTTTTCAAGAGGTTCTGTCTTCTATTGGTCAAAAAAATATGATAATAATTCAAAATCTTAAAAAATTACAAGGTGTAATATCTGATTTGAAAGTTAAGGATAACTTCCAAAAGGTTATGCAGTCTGTTAGCTCGAGCGTCAAAGATATTCAAGATGGAATCTGGTTTCTTGAATTTCAGAAAGCTCTTTCAATATTTAAGGAAAAATTTGATGAATTCTAAAGCTTTACAAAAGAACTTCAATTTTTTATTGGAATTTGCATTCAAATGGATATCGATTTAGTCCTTGTATCAATGCCTGCTTATACACAAAAATGTCCATCTTTAGCCTTGGCTTCACTGGCAACTTATTTGACTGAAAAGAACTATAAAATCCTCGCATACGATTTCGGTATCCCCTTCTTTCATCACGATATTAAGAAGTTTAGGATTGTAAATCCCATACTTGACCAGCTGAAATTATCCCCCTATCCCTTATGGGGTATTTCTAATTGGCTAGGTTTTGAAAATATCATTACGGCTGCAGATGGTAAATCTCTAATTAAATCGCTTTGTCCTGTTTGCTCTGAACTTTATAATCCAATTTTTAGTGAATTCAAAGAATATTACTCTCTGACGCGAAAGATCCTCGATAGGTATGCAGAGGAGTTATCTAACATCAATACCACCGTTTATGGGTTCTCTCTAACACTAGGTAACGCAGTTTCAAGTCTTTATGTCATTAACAAATTGAAAGAGTTAAAATCAAATTCGATAATAATTATAGGAGGTCCTGAGGCATCCTTATATTATCGAGCCCACTTTTATTCACAATTCAAAAATATTGATTTTACAATTTATCACTCTGAGGGTGAAATTCCACTAGAACGTATCTTGGCTTATCTTAACGGCGAAATACCAAAACAAAACATACCTGGAATTTGTTTCAAAAATCAATCCGATATTCGAACTACTAACCTGCCACCTCCCTTAAATCTAGATCAAAATCTTATTCCTGATTATAGATTAGTTGAACCAAAAATCCCTCTTCGCTCTAATCAGGTGATGGACATTTTGATTTCAAAGGGCTGCCAATACAACTGCCATTTTTGTAATGAACCTCTTATTTGGGGATCTTACAGGCCAAAAAGCCCACAAAAAATCTTTGAAGAAATTAAATTTTACGTGGAATATTATGGAGTTGATTCCTTTGAGCTTGGGGATAATTCCTTTTCCTCCTCCCCCTATTTTTTAAAGGCACTTGAACAATTATCAAACAGCGGTATCACTATTCAGTGGGGTGGAAATTGTAGAGTCAATGAACTTAATAAGGATAAACTCCTCGAATACCATCGATTTGGTTTAGCCAGCTGCTATTTCGGAGTTGAATCCGCGAGTCCCAAGATTCTGAAATTGATGAATAAAAAAATCGATCTATCAACTCTCACAACTCTTTTAAAAGAATCTCACCAGAATCAAATCAGATCCTCTCTTTATTTTATGGTGGGATTCCCTGGAGAAACCTCTCAGGATTTTCAAGAGACCTTGAAATTTATTGAATCGAACTCTAAATTAATTGATGATATTACAATCAGCGTTTTTTCTCTAATGGTAAATACTCCTATTTTTCAATCAAACCTTCTTACACCCATTCAATCAGGTCCGAAGATACTCAATTCTTATACTTATCAGACAAAAGATGGTGTAACGCATGAAGATCGGAAAAAGCGTTTTTTTCAACTACATCAAATAAGGAAAAACCTAAAAATCTGATAAAGTCTGCCTCATATCTTTCCAAAAAATTAATAAATCATTTCACACCAAATTGTAAATTATCTCATATAACATTATGGATGGTAATTTGATGCCTACTCTGGAAAATAATTGGTATCGACGTATTATAGTTCTTTTAGTATATATGGTGCAAACCATTATTGCGTTAGTGACATTATCCTACTTTCCGCTACTCTTTTCTAGTTACGGGCTAGATCCGCGCATATACGGCGTTTTAGGGGGATTTAGCCTGTTTCCTATGGTTATGAAATTCTTTATTGGACCTATTTCAGATAATTTCCCTATACCTTTCCTGCGAGGGAAGCGACGCGGTTACTTCATACTTGGGGCGCTTCTTAACATCATTTTTCTGCCCTTCTTATCACTTAATCCAGTGCAATTCCTTGCGCTCTTCTTTTTTATCTGGTTTTTGCAAAGCTTGGGGATTGCTATCGTGGATATCATGACGGATACAATAATAATCAGCGCGAAACCCACTCAAAGCATTAAAGGGCGTACCGGTGCATCGTTATGGGTGTTTTTAGGCGTATTTATAGGAGGCGCGCTCGCCACTGGCCTCGTAGGTCTCCTAGAAGCAGACCTACTTGTTGGGCTAAGCGCTTTGTCAATTCTATCTGTTGGACCACTGGTTTTGATTTATTTCTTGAAGGA
Source organism: Candidatus Helarchaeota archaeon (assembly GCA_016840125.1). The sequence goes on from JAEOSY010000149.1 coordinate 22,449, forward strand.
AGATCCCAAGGAATCCCAAAAGACCACAGGTTTGTGGGACGATCTCAAGCGCAATTTTACAGGTCCTCAGCAGCAGTTCGTGATCGCGGGCCTAATATTTGCGTTTTTACTTAACATTGATGGTGGCCTCCTGGAGCTCACCCTCGAACCATTCATTGCTAGTAAATTTCTAACTCCATGGACTGAGATCATCGGTACCCTGTTCTTCATCAGCTTACTTGGTACAGTCTTAGGGTTTTTGGGATACTTCTTCATCGATAAGATCAAGAAAAACCGATTGCTTATCATTATCAGCATCATCTACATCATACCTTCCGTCTTTTTGGCTTACTTAATTTACACGGATCTCCTAACTTACGAAATCTTCCTACTATTATCTGGTATTTACGGGTTTGTTGCAGGTCTGTCATTTGTCACCTACACTGGACTCTTTTATGATTTATCAGATCCAAAATCCGCCGGGACTATGATTGCACTCTACATTTCTTTTACCAACCTAGGTATGGTAATAGGAGTGATTAGTGGCGGATTCTTCTCCATGTCGACGATCTACATTATTGTTGCCATCTTATGCGCTCTCCGTATTATTCCCCTTCTATTCATTAAGATGGCAAAAGTGGAAGAAACCTTCTATATAAAAGAAGAAATAACCGAATGAAATTCTATCCAAACCTTACCTTTTTTAATTAGTACTTTTTTAAATACAAACATTAAAAAAACCAAATCAAAAAGTAAAACCAAATGAGTTAGTAATAATTTGGAGGAATCAACATGCAACCTTTGGATCCAGAAATAATCATGATCATTGTAGTTGTTTTCGTGGTCATTATTATCTTGGCAATATTAATACCAAACATCAAAATTCTCAAGGAGTACGATCGTGCTGTTATTTTCCGTCTTGGAAAAGCATTAGAAGGTACAAAAGGCCCAGGACTAATTTGGCTGTGGCCATTTATAGATAAAATGGACAAGGTTGATCTACGGGAAATGTTCTTTGATTTGCCACACCAACGGTGTATTACAGTCGATAACGCGCCTGTTGATATTGACGTACTGATCTATTATCGTGTGATTAATGCACGGGATTCAATAATTAAAGTTCGCGATTTCAGAGCTGCAGCGATAGGCGTGACACAGACGACATTGCGTAGTGTCATCGGAGACATCAATCTCGATGATGTATTGGCTAAGCGGGAATATATCAATAGCATTCTACGAGAAAAGCTAGATCAAATAACTGATCGTTGGGGCGTAAAAGTAACCACAGTCGAAATCCGAGAGATCTTACCACCCGCAGATGTCCAAAAAGCAATGGTGGAACAGATGAAAGCAGAGCGGAATAGGCGTGCTATGGTAACAGAGGCAAGCGGAAAACGCGAATCACACATTGCGATTGCGACAGGTGACAAAGAGGCGAAAATTTTACAAGCAGAAGGTGTAAAACAAGGCAATATTCTCGAAGCTGAGGGCGAGCGAGAAGCCGCATTATCACGCGCTGAAGGGTATGCTAACGCTCTTGAAAAGATATTTGGAGTAGCTCAAAAAATCGACGAAAAAACGATGACTCTGCAAATTCTCGATACATTAAAGGCAATTGGGGCTTCCCCATCCACAAAATACATATTCCCAATGGCATTCATGGAGTTAATCAAGCCTATCGAGGGCTATTTGAAGGGTGGTATAAAAGCTAAATAACCCTCTCTTTCTTTTTTTCTTCTTTGATTTCTTTTTCAGTCTTAGTAAAGATTAAAAAATCTGAAAATCCAAATAACCATGATAATAATCTACAAGGTGAGAAAATGGCTGAATCGATGGGCGAAATTACCAAGTTTATGGCTGAAATCATACGACTTTTGACTGATTTAGTTTCAGCAGTCAAGCAAAATGAAGATTTAATTAGAGAAACGCAAGGTGTTCTTCAAAATTCTCAAGCTATGATTCAACAACTTTCCCAGAGCGCAGGGATGACGAATATTATGGCAGCTGGGAAATCGCTCGAGACTGCAATTGCGATGTTACAAAAGGGCGTGCAAGCGTTCCAAATTCAGAATGCCCTACGTCAAGTTCAAGAATTTTTGGGTGCGATGGGGTCTGGAGTCCCTGTTGGCGGTCAAATACAAGTCCAAGCCGCACCTAAGGGTGGTCAGTCTCAAGCGGGTGCTCCTCAACAAAAGGAATCCGGCGAGGATACACACTTAATTAAACCATCAGATTTGTTTGGATAATAAAAAAAGTTATTTCAGATATTTCCGAAACATCGCTTCTTTTTTCCTTTTTTCTTCCATGATCTCATCGTGAGTCTTTTTATGTGCTCCTTTTCCAAAGAAGGTTTTTTTACCTTTTGCATCTGCGGATGCCGCGACGGATAAAGCTGGAACTGGAGCTTCCAGCGCTTGAGTTGGTGCTTGTGCTTGCGCTGGCATGGGTGCCATGACACCTCGAGTCGGAACAGGAATTCCATAAACTTTTCCTGATTTAATCGCATTCATTAATGCATGTATCCCATTGATAAGAAAAGCAGTTTGAATATCATACATACGTGTTTCAAGTAGATTAGCCGTATTACTCACATTATCAATCATTGCCTTAGTCTGAGGACTTTGTAGCCCTTGGAGAGTTTCGTTACGGATTTTTTTAATTTGATTGATGAGATTGTTCATAGTATCAGCGAAGGCTTCTAAAGTCATATCTCTGTTCATTTCCCCTTGTTCAAGCATCTCTTTTACATTGGTTGATATTTTTCCAAAGTTATCCTTTATATCAACAATGATTTCTCTCACTGCATTCGTTACTGATGCTAAGGTTTGAGATAATTTTTCAATTCGCTCGTATATATCAGTGGTCACGCTCGTCATAAACGGGAGAAAACTCCCTCCTGGTGGTTCGCTCATTTACTTTGCCCTCCATACATTCTTATAAATTGATTTATTTCAACAAGTTGGGCTTGAATTTTATTTGGATCAACACTTTGTTGCAGGAGTTGTAAAATTCCTCTAAGACCTTGATCGATTCTCATTATTTGATCCGTTCCGGTTACCTTAGTTAATTGACTAATAGATTGGTTGACTTTCATTATATTCCCTCTTGATTGCTCAAAGTCATCCTTCAAACGCTCAGTCATCGTATCCGCATATTTTTCTATAGTCCCCGTTAATTGCTTAACGTTTTCCCCGAGCCCTTCGTTAGTTTTTTGAATTGCATTTAAGAGCGCTGTTATTCCGTCTGCCATTGCATCTAATTTCATGGTTATATCGTCTAATTTCTTTCCTAGAACCTGTACCGGGTCTGACATAAAATCACCTTACTATAAACTGATTATAGTTATTACTGTTTTAACGCATTTAACTATTTTCTGAATCTAAAGGTTGCACAATAAGATAGACCCCTTCAATTTTCACAACTTTAACTTGCTCACCTTTCAGTACAGGCCAAAATCCATCAACGCATTTTGCTGACCAGACCTCTCCTTTGAGAGAAACCTGCCCCTCGGGATTCAATTCTTTCGATTTAACTACTCCAATTTCCCCGGACTCTGGAACGAATTTATCCACAGCTTCTTTTTTCTTAATCTCAATAACCTTTAATGTCATCCCCCCAAATAAACCTGCAAGGGCAATTGTGAAAGTTAATAATGTTGCCCACATTAAAACCAGTTGGTCTGCCGGCATGACAATACTAATTGATTGGAGGAACACAACCCCTCCACTAATAACACAGATAATACCTGCGATGGCTAAAATCCCATCCAAGCTCCCCTCAGTCTGGGCTTCCAGGATAAATAACACAACTCCCACAATAAATAAAAGAACCGACCAGAGATCAACAACTTGAATAACATAAATCCCAAAAATCGATAATCCAAGGCAGATAACTGCCCCCACTGTCATCTCCATTTCATCTGAGGCTATTCCGAACATTAATAAATACAAACCTAATATTAACAGAATGTAAATTACCCATGGATTTCCAAAAATCTCATGAAAAATACTTTGAAACATAAAATTCACACATTCCCTTACCGAGCTATTGTTTAACGGGTCCTTATTTTTATTCTGAATTTACTCAATTAACACTCTTATTTATAGTTTCGGAAAATTGAAAACAATTTAATAATAGTGCTTCGCTATTAATAATTGTAAAAGGCAAGGATGATATAAAATGAGCCAACAAAAGAAATGCCCCTTTTGCGGGCGAGTAATACGAATGCGAGATAAATTTTGCCCCTTTTGCGGACGATATGTAATTGCAGGGAATACTCCCCAAGCTGGATATCCAAGTGGTGCTCCACCTACGCATCCAGTTCACCAACATGCCCCCCAAGTACCACCTGGTATGCAACAAGCTCCCCCACCGCCACCAACAACTCAACCAAGCTCGCAACTGAACATACAACCTCCATCCACAAGTCAACCCGCCCCTTTCAGATCCTCAACCCCTCAACCAGTTGAAACTTTATCCGAGGAGATTATTGAACAGATCGCCCTACGAGTTGAATTAGAACAACTGGATGTGTCTATGGCTGAAATTCGTAGTAAGCTAGAAGAACTAGGTGAAATGATATCTAAAATTGAAGTGACTGATGACATTGAGCAAAAAATTAAAACTTTTAAAAATAAGATAAAAGAAATTAAGGCAAAACGTGAAAATCTGAATGCAGAGAAGCGAGACCTTCCTTTTGACGCTGATTTAACAAAGAAAAAAGAAATTCAAGAACGATTAGCAAAACTAAATGATGCCTATCGGTCAAAAAAGGTAACAGAGTCCGCCTTTAAGAAACTCCGGAATGAATATGAACAAGAACTCCAACAAATTGATGCCAAATCCCGATCTTTCAAAGCAAAAATCAATACTTGGATTAAACAGTTAAAAGCAGAAAGAACAAAAACTGAAGAGGAATTAGAATTATTAGAAGGGCGACACGCTGCAGGCGAAATGGGCGAAGATGATTTCGCAGAAAAAAAGAATAATTTTGAAAACAAAGTCAAGCGCTACAATGCAACACTAAAATATCTCTCTGCAAGGCTGTGAGCGAAAAGATTTTTTCTCAATTGTTATCTATGAGATTACACCCATCAAAAAAACATAAATTATTTTAAGAATAAAAGTCATTTTACAAAATAGAATAAAAAAAATCTGGTTGATTGTCATAAAGCTCTAAGATAAATGAAGGGTTCTCACTTTGACAACCAAAACTAGACCTCCAAAGAATCGATCAGTCCGGTATTGCACCCCCAATTGTCGGTTTTTCAAGTGCAGTAAACGCGCGATGGGTCCAACACGTCGGATCAGGGGTCGTCCCCGCATCTCTTGTAATTTTGTACAAGGTGATCTCTGTACGGGTTCTAAATGTACGTATTCTTTTTGCCAAAAGCATAAAATGCTTCCAGACGGAATATGTGGACTTCGTGAACGTCAGGGCGCAAAAGTAGATGATGATAAAATAGAATCAAAGTATGAAAAGGAGTTAATCAAGAAAGATAAACAAAATTCTCGATATGAATCCCTAATGAAGGATAAATATCGACGAAAATTAAAAGGGAAAAAATGGTGAGGAGAGCCCTCTTTCCTGCGAGGGATCGTCATTCCCCTAGAATTGAAAGAGGTCAGATATCCGAGTGAAATCACTGGGCTCAAGACATAAATAGATTCTAACCTATAAAAAATGTTTTATAAATAATAAAAATAGTAATCGAGTACTAATTGGTGGTTGTCTTATGAAAGAAATTCAGCAAAAATCGGCATTATTATTAATCTTATTAATAGGATTCGCCTTCATCGCTATTGGTCTAACAATTGGATATTATTTAGAAATTGGCGGAATCGACTCCGCTGCCGCAGCGGGATTACCTCTTCCTATTGAATAATCATCTTGGGATTCCCGAAACATGATCTCTTTTAAAATCAAGCACAGGCGCTTTTTCTTTTCCGTTTGATATGGCAAGTGAATGAATATCTTGAACTTTTCCACAGACAGTTGCGGAGATCTTATTTTTCTCAAAAAGTTTTATGATTTGATTCGAATTTCCGGGAGCACAAGTCGCAACTATTCCAAATCCTGGGTACATACAAACCCATTGTTGAAGTGAAATTCCCTTCCTAATTGGAATTTGAGTCAGATCCAATACCCCTCCCTTATTGCTTGCATCAAGGAGCATTCCAAGAGTACCTACCATCCCTGGATTTGAGATATCTTTGGCGGCATGGATCAATTTTTTCTTCGCCAATTCTTGCATTATCCTAATATTCGCCTGTACTTGTTCAGGTGGCTTATGAGATGTTGTATCCCAAGCATACTTGAAGATTTCATGGAACTTGCCATCTAAATCCACAGCTATAATTATATCATCTCCAATTTCTGCCGTGGTTGAAAATATCACTTCATCCTTAGGAACTATGCCAAAAATGGAAATAGCTAATGAATTATATTCGTTGTTCGGATGTAAATGCCCGCCTACGATGGGTACTCCAAATTTCTTCGCCCCATTAACCATTCCTTGAACGATTAATTTTCCAATCCGTTCTTCCTGATAAGCAAGCGTATCCAAGAGTGCAATTGGAGTTCCCCCCTTACAAATAATATCATTCACATTGACTAGTACCGCAAAGTAGCCAGCTAATTCCGGATCTGCTTGAATTAATTTCGACCACATTGAATCCATAGCTAATAAAAAATAATGTGTGAATGAGGCCTCAGAAACATCAATAACTGCTGAATCCTCGCCAAAACTGCCAATAATCTGAAGTTGAAGATAATTTTCTTTTATACTCTCTGTTAATGGTAAAATGATTTCGGAAATAGGGTATTTCCTTGTAATACCTTCAAATTGCATAAGAAATTTCGCAAGTTCTTTGATATTCAAAGTTGAAACCTACTGAAAAACTTAATAGAAAATCGAACCTAATTAATATAAAATCTTTTGAATTTTAATTAAATTCGGTGAGAATTATGACACAATGTAAGCTTTGTGATAAAGACGGACCGGATCTCAGTTTGCTTTTAGCCCACCATAAAGAATTCGGTAATATTTATGTTTGTCGAGATTGCTGGACAAATTTATACACGAAAAATAGTATGGTCACTGGTGGCACTGCATCATGTGGTCCTTGCAGTACAAGTGGTCCATGCGGGTCATGCTGTAGGTAAGACCCAAGGAGATTTGTCATTTCCGAGGCGACCTGCGGCTGAGGTGGTCCTTGGCACCGGACTTCAAATCCGGTCTACTCGCGAAGGGTGGACAGTTCGATTCTGTCAGGTTGCCGCCAAATTTTACACTAGGAGATATGAGTTAATCTTCCTCGGGATGTAAGATTCTTTGAATTAATATAATAATCCAGCGTTTCCATTTCAGAGTGGCTAATCCAACTCTCATAGAATCCGGCTCTTCAATCGGGCTATCCTGGTTATGGCGAAGAAGCAATCCCAAATAAGTTTGCATCTCTATTATTGCAGGATTAAAGCTCCCATATGTCCCTTTAATAAGAATTTTGTAAAGACGTTCTCGACTATCTGCGAGCATAAAATAAATCCGTCTATAGGTTTCTCCTGATAAAGAAAAATAATAGACTCGATCCAACTCTTTCAGAATCGTTATACCACTGCGTAAATCATCTAATCGCCTAGCATCACAGCTTTTGAGATCTTCTACGAACTGATGCAGCCTCTTTTCGGCTATATTTAAAAATTTGTCAATTATTTGCTCATCGTAGGACCAGACACTTAGGCTTACCTCTCCAATATGATTCCCTTGAAGCTTTAAAAGAATTTGCTCTGCAGAGGAGGTAGAGAGAGTAATCAGCGCACTTGCTGAAAAACTTTCAGATCCCGATTCGATATTCTCGTCTAATTTTAAACAGTAACTTCTAGGTGTGTTGACCGTATGATACAAAATATCAAACGCAAGCGATGGGGGAAGATCTAATTTGTGAGTTATGGATTTACTCGGATAGGATTTGATCATTTCTTGTATTTCAGTTGGATCTATTATCGTCGTGGGGTTTCACCGCTCACTCTTTGGTTGCAGATCAATTGGATATCTATCAAACGTTTTAAAACAAAATAATTATTTTACTTATTTTAATATTTTCAAACCACATTTTAACTTCATCCACTAATTCTCAAAATCAAACTTTGTACTCCTCAAACATTCATCACTTTGATAAATGTGGATTTACACTCCATAGTAAGCTGCCTTCACAAATTGTAAGTAACTTACTGCAAAAAGGGTAAACTCCCTTCGGACTTTGTTGAAAAACCGTTGGATGCCTACAATAATTTGTAAACAGAGGAAATTGATATCTGACAAATATAATTCTTGAATCTCTGGAAACAGCTAAATATTTATATCTGAACTGAACTAGCTCCTTCTAGTTTTCAACAACCTCAATCTCTGAGTTTAGGGGAAGAAATTTGCAGTTAAATCCTAGTGTAATGAAACACTTTAAAAAGCTCGCCGACCAAGCTATAAAGGCACGATTTAAAGGGACGGGACGTCCATTTGTCATTGGGCACTTCGTAACCAATAGGTGTATGTGCAATTGTGCCAGTTGTCTTTGGAAACATAATGATTGGGAAGATGTACCTCTCCACAAATTGAAAAGCTTCTACTCTGAAGCCGCTGAAGAGGGGTTCCTAGCAACTGCCATTTCTGGTGGGGAGCCGTTTTTAAGGAAGGACCTCAGCGAATTAGTGAAATTCGTCAAAGAAGATGCCAGAATGGGCATAATGTTATTCACTACCGGCTGGTTTCTTAAAGAACGGATGGATCATATCCTTCCTCACGTTGCGATGTTGATGCTTAGCTTGGATTCCTCAAAAGCTGAGAAACATGATAAAATTAGGGGGCTTCCAGGCTTATTTAATCGTCTTATGGAAGCAGTTGATTTAGTTAAGGAGAAATATCCAGATCTATCTGCACAATTCAATACGTGCGTTCAGAAGGGGATTAAAAACGATATTGATGATTTGATCCAGCTAACAGAGAAGAAAAACATGAAGATTTCGTTTGATGTTATAACGGAGGCCCGTCATGGGGAGAGGGGAAGTAAATTTACTCAGACTGATAGATGTATGAATCTTGCAGAATTACAAGAAGTAGCCAAGATCATACTCAAAAAAAAGCAAGATGGGGCTCCAATTATCAATTCTGAAAGATATTTTCAGTATTTTATAGATGGAAAACCAGGATATAAATGTCATTTGCCAAAATTATCTATGTTGGTGGACGGTCGAGGATATATCGAAGATTGTCTTAATCTAGACAATCCGATCGCTAACATTCGAGAAATACCACTTAAGGATATAATGGAACTACCACGTTTCAAGCAGTTAAGGACAGATGCAGAGAAATGTTGCTCCTGTAACTCCCCTACAATGATCGATCTGTCCCTCGTGTGGGAGAATCCGAACCTTTTATTCGAAAAAGGTGGGATTTCAGTATAAAAAGTATTGTTGAAGATTTATTTTATTTGGTTAAAGGCTTTTTCCAAGCGCTGAATAGCATTTCTGACATCGGATTCACGACTTCCAATAGCAGCGTTAAGGCAAAGATAACTATGTGGGTAATTATCATAGCAGGCGCCTAACTTACTACCTTTTTCGTAGGCTCGGGGTCCGGTAACTCGTAATTCATAAAGAATACCACCAATCTTTGTTGGATTCTGCTGATTTAGCGTCATAGCACAAGCTACTGGATTCATTACCTCCAGAAGACGCTCATTATTCCTTTCAGCTACTTCCTTTAAGAGGTTCTCTAATAATATCCGATTTTTCTCTTGATTATCTCTCAGATTCTCGTAGCCCTGAATACCTATGGATAAGATCGCGGATAAAAATTGAATAATAGGCGCTGCCGTCGCGCGTCCAGCATAGCATTTACTAATTTCTTTAATGAATAGTTCAGAAGGCGCGGCAATAATTGCCCCCCCTACAGGCGTCAAAAAGTTTTTATCTGTACTTTGAATAATGGCATCTACTCGTCCAGCATCAATTGCACCTTGGATAGTTTTCATGATCTCTCTGCTTTGCACTCCATAAGCATTATTTATGATATGAAAAACATCGCGTTCCTCGGCAATTTTGGCAATTTCCTTAATCTCATCAGATTCGCGTGGCGGAAAAAAAGTTGTAGTAGAAAGAATTCCCAATGTGTTCGCATTAATTTTTTTAAGGATTTCATCAGGATCGACGCGAACGGCATCCCCATTGAGTGTACTTTCCACTATTTGAGGTTTCAAACTTACTAATTCTATGCCTTTCAATGGAGATGTGTGATCTATTCTGGGACATAATACGTTTTTTTGTTTTTCTTTCTTTTTAATAGCGGCAAAGGTAAGTCCAATACTCATGCCGGTAGATAACGGTAGAACAATCGCACTCTTAAGGTTTGGTACCCCAAGTTTTTTAAGAGCTTGTAATGCCAAACGATTTGTTAGTTGATACATTAATGAGGAGCCTGGGGCTTTTGGTTGAGGTGCATCGATCTCACCACTCCTTCCAATACCATGATTGAATCCATACGCTAATTTAGATAGTAATGGAGATGCAACTCGAGCCTCTCTTTCACCAATTCTCGCAGCTTTTGGGTCCTTATCAGTATCCATCCATGAAAACAGCTTTAACAATAACTCGATAGTATCGTCACTCCACCCCTCATCCGGAATTTTTCGTTGCGCCATTAATATTTCAATAGGTCGGAGTAGACTCTTTAATACTACTTGTCCTTTCTTTTCCATATTCGCGGGTATTAAATCTCTAAAATTTATTCCGAAATCTGTCATAATTTTACCCTCCGAAACCGCTTTAAAAACACTTTCTCCCCTTCCTCGGGTTTTTTTTCGAATTTAATTATTAAGGTTGATTTGGTGCCGAAAGAAGATATAATTTTTCCCACTATACCAGTTTCAGAAATAACTTTCTCCCCGATCATTTTTTGAGCTCCCTCCCTCGTTTGCACCAATCCATCTACGATACTACCCCTCTTATGTATTGGAATTCTTATTTCTCCTACCTTTATTTGTTCTCGGTAGAATTCCATGTCATCAGGGGCGGAGTCCATCACTATCCCGCTTGCTACAATCCGTAAAGTTGTTGGTGGGAGGTCAAGCCGTGAAAGAATTACAGGATCCCCATTTTCCACCGCCACATAATCATTTAAAATAATGTACGCAGAAAATTCCTCTCCAGGTCGAATTTCATCCAAGAATACTTTTCTATCACCTTGAAATCCATAGGGATAAATAATACCCGGGATAGTTGGCATTGCTACCGTAATATGAATTTGGATTTTTGGTTTTAATCCGCCCCTAAATAAATAGTTCATTTTGGCTTTAATGGATATTTTATTTGTTTTTACCAGAGTTTTTGGTTGCGCCGCATAACAACCCCGATAAATTTTCGTTGAATCTACTCCGGGAATTGCCATTCCCACCCGATCTCCTGCAGACGCTTCAGATAGATTTTCTTTAAAACTCTGAATGGTTTTGATTTTTCCTGTGACCCCTAAAGGAACGATCTCAATAATATCCCCTACTTTAATCCCTCCCCGACTAATTGTTCCAGTTAAAACGGTTCCTGCGCCTTTGATCGGAAACGCATGATCTATAGGCATTCGAAATGAACCTTTTATTTCTCGTTCAGGAGGTGAAATGATCGAATAAACTTCATCCTTTAGTTTTTGAATACCCTCACCCGTTTTCGCTGAAGTTGGTATAATTTTTGCCTTTTCAAATTTCGTATTTTTTAAGATCGTTTTGATTTTATTCGTAATTTGCTCTAATTTCTGCTGATCTACCAAATCTATTTTGTTAAGGGCTACAATTAAATTTAAATCAAAGTGCTCGAGAATCAGGATATGCTCCCCCGTTTGAATCATGGGTCCTTCATCTGCTGCAATCACCAAAATCGCCACATCTATGATATTTGCTGCAGCTACTACGTTGCTAATTAAATCCGCATGTCCTGGTGCATCGACTAAAACTGCTAGATATTCATTGATTTCAAATGCAGTAAATCCAATATCGATAGTAATTCCCCGCTCTTTCGATTGGGGATGTTTATCTAGTCCCGCCGTTGAAACTTTTTCACTTAATTTTGCTGCAATAGCCGTTTTACCATGATCTATATGCCCAAAGAGACCTATATGAACGGGTATTTTCACTTTATATTTCCATCTCTCTCAGATAACTGGAATTTCTGGAGTCTCCGAGGTAGTTAACTCTTCATTCTTGAAGTCAGAGAACCGAATTATCATCATAGACTCCAATTTAACCTCTAGTTATTTCCTCTTAAAAATAATCTCTAAAGTTCGATGAAGGGAATTCTTACCTAAATTAATTAAAAAAAGTGCTCCCAGCGGGCTTCGGACCCGCGACCTCTGTGGTTCTCGCTTTCCATGCTGAGCCCTTTCCAGCTCTCTCAGGAAAACTGTACAGACTACCACCAATCGTTGGAACACTCTACAGCATTCTTATAAGGCTTGCCACACCGAGTTTTACCTCTGGCAATTCTGGCACTCTGTCCAAGCTTCACCAGATGCGAGATGCCTCTCACACCTTTGAGTTATGGGAGCTTATTATGAGAGCATGAAACATTAACTTTCAAAAATATATATATTTCACTCTTCTTTAAAATTCGCACTGGAAAAAAGGTTGAGAAAACTAACGATTAACCGAGAATGAGCTTGACAATGGAATTGAAGGCTTTATCCACATTCGATCCGGACTTCGCCGAAGTATCATAATACTCAATATTCAGCTCTTTTGCGAGTTTGTTCCCTTCTGCTTTTTGAACAGCCCGTTCAGCTTTGAGATCATCCTTATTTCCCAATAGGATCATCGGAATATTATTGCCACAAAATTTTTTCACTTCTTCGACCCATTCGTAGATGTTCATAAAGGATCGCTTATTTGTCACATCGAAGACCAGTAACGCCCCTGAAGCGCCTCGCAAATAACTCTCGCGAAGAATCCGATATTTCTCCTGCCCACCTATGTCCCAGATAATTAAGTAAACGTTCGTTGTTGTACCTTTTATCTCTTCAACTTCTATTAATTTAGCTGATATATCGGTTCCTATCGTCATTTTATAGCTTTCACTAAACTTGTGTTCTGTATGTTGGATGATAAGGGACGTTTTGCCCACAGCTTCGTCGCCCAACATAACCAGTTTGTAAACCTTTTCGTAATCTGACATAGCTGACCCTCTGTGTATTGTAATTTATATAAATAAACTATTATTTAAAGATAATTAAAATATCCCCGATTCATAAACTCTACCAATTACGGAGGGATGTTGGAAGTTTCTTTTTTGAAGGAATATTAAGTAAAATCCCTATTTTTTTAAAATTTTCAAAGTTTGTTCATAATATCTTGGACCATATGATAGGGTAACCTGGTGAAATTCTCTATTTCGTAATATAACTCTCTCTAGATTCCCCTCGACCAACACTTGTTCATCCCGCTGGACCTGTCCACGAAATTCCTCCACAAAAGAAAGAATACGGGTAATATCATCAACTTTTGGGCCTTCCAAGATATCAGAAATCTCTATCTTATAGATGGATTCCATGTTGAAAGAGTCCTTGTCCTCTAACACTTGAGCGCTAGCTTTAATCCAACCAACCCTCTCAATCCGCACCAATTCAGAATACTCATTTCTTATTTCCCCCCAATTCTTAACTGGCTCAAACTCAATTTTCACAGTACGATTGATTTTCTTACTTTGTATGATTGCATAAATCAGCTTTCTATATTCGTAAAATGGATATTGTTGGATTCCATAATGCTTAAAATGCCAATGTTTTGTTGAGGTCTTATAATCCCAATCTAAAAACTCATTTTGAATAGGGAATGAGGATTGCTGATAAAAATCAGCAAGCATTTCTCTCAGCTCTTTCAGCGATCTTCTCCCATAAATAATAAAATCAATATCACTATAATCCACATGATAAAAATCATGACAAATCGAACCAAATACTCCAAAATTGTGAGGTTTTAGTTGTGAATGGTCGCGAATGAGATCTAGGATCTCTAATAACACATTGATGAGTTTATCCTGTGGAGGATCTTTTAGTATTTCGCGAAGTCTTTCATCAGGACGGCGAATTGTGACTGCTTGCTTCCGGTTAATACCCACAAGTTCCGTTTTTAAGGCCTTATGAGATATTTGGTATATAGGATATTTGTTTTTAATGAATTGAAGCCCCCCATCAAAATAGAATTTATAATACCGTGGACCAACCCCCTTGCCATCAGACAGCCCTCGATATAAACATCGTGGGGCACGCGGATCAGAACTTTGATAAATCGATTCTAATGCGTATTCCACATCGCAAAAACAAGCGTTTTTTGGGTGACTGTATCCGTAGGTTCGGAAGATAATGCCCTCCTTTGAAACTGGGGCATCCCGATCCCGAAATTTAACTACTTCAGGCATTCTAAAGGTCATTGCTCGTAATATTTTTCTTCCATGATTCGCAGCACGTTTCCCACATTCATTAGGGTCGAAAGGTGGCGCTTTCCTTTGATTTTCAGTTTCCCAAAAACAATCGCCCTGAAACTGGACAGCTGCCGACTTGCAAAGTTGTTAAAATTTTCTAAAGTCGCCGTAATCTGCATGATTGGGTTCTCTATCTTCCCCCAGCCTATATCATATTTCCCGTCTTTCTCCAAGATGACGTGAGAAAACCCTGCGTAAGGAATTACAAAATTTACCCTGAACCCTATCTTCTTTATCTTTTCATTCCACTCGGGATGTTTCAATTTTTCTTCCACAAGGGAAATAAAGGTATCAATCAGCATTTCCAACTGGTTACTTTGTTCTTGTTCTGTGAAAGGTGATTCTTCCGCCATAACATATTACCCAGCATGTCTCGTACTAACATTGTTTTTAGATTATTAAAGAGGTACTTTGATATCTATATCAATAATTTTAAGATAAATTTATCTATTTGGTGCTAAAAATAGAAAAAAGGTGTTTCAATGAATGTTGAAGATATTGATGTTTATCGAGAATTGCAGGAACATATGGATCAAATGCCTATAGGTTTCCCTGCCACGAGATCTGGCATCGAATTAAGGATATTAAAACGTCTTTTCACCCCCGAAGAAGCAAAAATCGCGACGAAATTACGATACTCGGCTGAAATTACCGAGCCTTTGGAGAGTATTTACGACCGCGTGAAAGAACTCGGGATATCGATCGGTGGGTTGGAGAAGAACTTGAATAACATGGTTAAGAAAGGAACACTCTTATATAAAAAAGAGGGCGATAAGAAATACTACGCAAACGCCTTGTTAGCAGTCGGAATAGCGGAATTCCAACTAAAAACCTTCGATAAAGAATTCTTAAATGATTTTTTTGCTTACGCAATGGAAGGATTCGTTTCAGAAATATTTAAAACTAAAATTCCCCAACTCCGCACCATTCCAATTGAACAAAGCATCACGCTGAAGGATGAAGTGGCGAGCTATGACGATCTAAAAACGATTATTGAAAACATGGATGGACCATTCGCCGTGCAAGATTGCATTTGTCGGAAAGCTGCGGACATGCTAGGGCGACCATGTAAGGTAACAGAGGCGCGTGAGAATTGCATTGGATTTGGACCAATCGCACAAATGTATATAGATCAGGGATGGGGACGTCAATTGAGCAAGGAAGAAACTCTTGAAATCCTATGGAAAAATGAAGAGGAGGGGTTAGTCCTCCAACCAAGTAACTCACTCAGACCGGATTTTATCTGCTCATGTTGTAGTTGTTGTTGTATATTACTAACGATGAAAAACATATTTCCCCGCCCAGTTGAATTTTTTGCGACAAATTATTACGCGGAAGTGGATGGTGAAATGTGCATTGGATGCGGAGAATGTTTCGATCGTTGTCAAATGAAGGCTTTGACTCTCGATGACGAAGAGAAATCCAAGGTAGACTTGGATCGGTGCATTGGTTGTGGATTATGCGTTACAAAGTGCCCGCAGGGTGCCATTGTACTCCGAAAAAAGGAGGAAGAAATCGCCCCACCAAAAGACAATGAAGAGCTATATACGAGGATTTTACATAAAAAAGTTGAAATAGTCAAAGCGGAAGAAGAGAGGAAAGAAAAAAGGAGAAAAAGAAGAGAAGCAAGAAAAAGAAAAGCAGAATAAAATAAGTAATCAATCGTGTAATTTATTGAAATTAATCCCCTAAAACAGCAACAAACTCACAAAGTTCATCTCCAGCAAGCCGAGCTTTATTGTATTTCAAGCCAGGCGATTAGTATTATCATGAGTTCAATATTAATCACTTAATCAAACAGTAAAAACACTTTTATTTGATGTTTAAAATTAAAACAATTAATAATTTATTTTGTTTTTAGATAGAATTGGTGAAAGGGATGCAATTTGAAATTATTGAATTCGGATTATGGGGCATTACGTTAATCTTAATGGGGATTTTGGCTTCATATTGTTTGCATATATGGCGGAAGGATAAATCTGCCTATTTTCTAGGATTAGGGTGCTTTATTAGCCTTTTCTTGGTAGCTTACATATGTTCTCTTATTAACATTTATTTTTTTGCATTTGATTTTGCTTCCATGACTTCCTCATACCTTCTTTTTAACCCAACATGGTTATTGTTTCGGTCTTTATTTACTGTTTTTGGTTGTGCAGGTTTGTTTCCCCTCCAATATGCGCTCAATAAGGAGGTTGTGAATACAAAATGGATTTTTATACCCATCGATGCGAGCATAATGATAATGTTCCTTCTAAATTATGTTATTCCTACAGAGCTCGTTTATTATATCATTCCAATAGCTTTTACTTTATTTAGCATTCCGGCTAATTACTTCTACATGGCAAAAAAATCGACTGGTTCTATTCGAGTTAATTCACTTTTATTAGCTTTTGGAGCTTGTTTGTTTCTGTTGGGAGGTTTGATGTCATTTCCAGAAACGTGGATTCTTTTCCATTGGGACCCCCTGCTCATGAGAATTTTAGCTCCAGGATGGCTGTCAGCTGGTACACTTCTTTTTATAATCGGAGAGCGAAGATCTCGGAAGAAATAATATGTGGATGTAGGTGTTATTGTGTATAGTCATTTATACAAGATGTACAACTATTTGTTTAACAGATTCATACTTTTTCATAGATCCAATTATCGAACTAGTTGGTGGATGTCTGGGTCTATTTCTCGTTCTTGAAACCTAATTCATCGATAAATTAAGTTTGTATCTCTATTTTACGCTCGGCCTTAAGTTTATCCAATAGTATTTTCACACCAACCGGGATCAAATCACCCGCTGCACCACGTCCTTTTACATCCATACCGACCATGTAGAGCCCTCTTGGCCCTTTATAATCCAATGCGGGATCGATTCGTTCATCTCCGATCTGTCCAAACGCTTGGGCAGATTCGGTGGCCGGAAATGTTCCATGGAACAAACTTTCCACGCGCATATCCGTAATTTCATCCAAGTTTGGAATTAATTGGTGTATATCCTCATTTACAAGCTGGAGTTCTAATTTTATATCATCAGATTGTAAGGCGAAAAACACGTCATACATTTCCTTTCCCGGCGGTGCTACGGATTTGTCTAGAAATGAAGCCCAATAAATCCCTGAAACTCGTTTTGCATCGGGTGTCACCATAAACGGTGCATTTTTTTCCCAGAGTGGTTCAGTTAAACCTAATATAATCGAGCCACATTCCGATGGAATCAGATTCTTTATTCGTTCAACTAAATCTTCGGGCAAATTTTCCTCTCCAGCCAGTCGTAACAACGCCATCGCACCGGCGTTATGAATTACGATCTCGGAATAAATCGTTGAACCGTTATCAAGTTCAACTCCTGATACTTCATTCTTATCAAAAAAAATCGATTTTACCGGAGAATTAACGCGGATCTCGCCCTTGTTTTCAATGAACACTCTTTCCAATTCGTCTATCATTGATTTAGTCCCGCCAACAGTGTAACCAATGCCTTTTGAAGCTATGCGATTCAATTCTCTTATTACAAATCCCAATTCGCCCGCCATGATTGTATCTATATCCAATCCACTCGCAGTGAAGGAGATGGCGTTGACCAAATTCTTAAATCGTTCACTTTTTACGGAGAATTGATTCAGTAAAGCCCTGACTGAAATTTTATCCAATTCTTTAATTATTTTGCGTCGAGTTGACGTCAGTCGGTTCATGAAATTCATTATGCTTGACCAATCTTCCTCGGGGTACAGTTTAAAAAGAGTTTGTATTCCATCCGGTTTAGTTATGTCGAACAGAACTTCGGATCCATCTTTCCATTTTACTAGTCCTGGAAGCGAGTTCGGGTCTTCCTGCGATACATAGTCTATTTTACAGCCCAGATTCTCGCACATCTTCCCAATGTTTGATTCAGGACCCAAGTTTGCCCACGCGCCAGTCGTCACCAAGTATCCTTTATGTGGAATTTCCGTATATTTACCTCCAATTATTGGAGCTTTTTCAAGAATCAAGACTTTCTTTTCTGCTTTTGCAAGCGCTACGCCTGTCATTAATCCCCCGATACCCGAACCAATTATAATAACATCAAATTCTTCCATTTTACAAACCGTCTTCATTATAATTTATTCAATCACCAATATTGCATTGTTTGGACAAATATTTATACATTTTAAACATCTTGTACAATTCTCGTTCAAATTGGCGGTAAGATGTACCTCTATTGCTTCTTTTTGACAGATTAACTGGCAATATGCACATCCCGTGCATCTAGAATGGTCAATTTCAATTTTCATTTAGTTTCAACCTCTCTACAAGAACTTAGTATTTCGTCCCCAACCCTTACTTATTATTTTTTCGCCTGAAATCTCTTCATCAGGTGTTTCTATATCAATATTTACATATAATCCATTCAATGCTTCATCTAACGTGAGATTTAATGTATCTAAAGTAATTTTTTCACCAATTGGGTGTTTAAACACTAAGCTATCTTCATCCAAGTAAGATTTCTTATCTTTAAGGTTTGGTGGAATACAACTTATTGATTGTCTAGGAGTATATGTACCCAAACTATCCCATTTATGTTTCATGAATGGAAGCATGTCAGGTATTTTTTCGTTTAGCATTTGACGAACCTCTTCTTCTATAGGTTGACATACTAATTTTCCTTTACTGGATAATCCCGCCAGTTTGTTTATAAATGATGCACGACCTGCGTAGAGCAATGTTTGTAATAAACTGGGCATGGGATAAAATGTAATTAACTTATCATTCAAGTTGTATACTGTTTTGCCGCTCGCACCATCGTACGCGAAGGCAAATATTTCAAAATTAGAGGTTTTGCACATAACTTCTATAGTTCCACTTCCCCATAGCAGACCAACCGAATACGGTGTATCAGCAAGTTCGGGATTACGTTCATTCCTCACATCTAACATGATATCCGTTGCCAGTTGTGCGATCTTATCTATATTTTTAGCTTTCTTTGGAATATCCCGCAGCTTCATTCCCCGCTTGATATGGCGGCGGTCAAACACTTCGTCATTTACATCAGCCCCGATAACAAACCAGTCAAGTGGATAACCATTGACACAATGGACGGTCATAATGAAGGTTACTTCTAAATTTTGGTCATCCAACCCAAAGTAGGACATCGATCCATCACCACCATATATCAGTTTTATGAATCCTTGTAATAAATCCAATCGTAATGCAAATATTGGTGGAAAGAAGCAATAACTAAAAGTTTTTTCCGCTTCTTCAGCTGATATTTTCCCGGAAAGTAGATCTTTTGCAGTATAAAGGCTTTCATTAAGTCTCGTCTGTGACCAATCATGTAAAGCAAGGGAGTAATCCCTCAGGAATTTATTTACTCGTTCAAATCCAAATTTCTTGTAAAGATCATAACAAATTTCGTGGAGGGGCAGTTGTTGTTTGGTCCTTATATGATCCGGAATGTCTCCATACGTGAACATGTTTTGTAATCACCTACAAGAACTTAGTGTTTCGGCCCCACCCCTTGCTTATTATTTTTTCTGCTGAAATCGCTTCATCAGGCGTTTCTGTATCAATATCTAGATATAATCCATTCAAAGCTTCATCGAACGTGAGATTTAACGTATCTAACGTAATTTTTTCCCCAATAGGGCGTTTAAATACTAAGCTCTCTTCATCCAAGTAAGTTTTCTTATCTTTAACGTTTGGGGGAATACAACCGATTGTTTGTTTTGGAGTAGGCATACCCATATTATCCCATTCATGTTTCTTGAATGCAATTACGTCAGGTAATTTCTCGGTTAGAAAGCTTTGACGAGCGTCTTCTTCCATAGGTTGGAGTACTAATTTTCCTTTACTGGATAATCCCGTCAGTTTGTTTACAAATGATGCACGATCTTGGTAGAGAAATGTCTGTATTAGACTGGGAATGGGGTAATATGTCATGATATTACCCAGTGGAAGGTTGTATAATCTTTTGCCGTTCCCAGCATCGTACGCCATGGATAATAATTCATAATTAGAGGTTTTACACCAAACTTCTAAAGCTCCACTGCCCCATACCAGACCGAGCGTATACGGATTATCAGCAAATTCAGGATTACGTTCATTCCTCACATCTAATAAGATGTCCGTTGCCAGTTTTCCGATCTGATTCATATTTTTAGCTTTCTTTGGAATATCCCGCAGCTTCATTCCCCGCTTCATATGGCGCCGTTCAAACACTTCGTCATCAGTATCAGGTCCGATTACAAACCAGTCAACTGGATACCCATTGATACAATGAACGGTCATAATGAAGGTTAAGTCTAAACTTTGGTCATCGAATCCAATGAAGGACATCGATGCATCACCACCAAAGATCAGTTTCATGAATCCTTGTAATAAATCCAATCTTATTGATATTATCGCTGGAAAGAAGCAAAAACTAAAAATTTTTTCCGCTTTTTCAGCTGATATTTTCCCGGCAAGGAGATCTTTTGCAGTATAAATGCTTTCATCAAGTCTTACCTGGCACCAATCGTGTAAACAAACAGAGAAGTCAGTCAAGAATTTATTTACTCGTTCAAACCCAAAGTTCTTGAAAAGATCATAATATACTGGCAGGAGGGGCAGTTGTTGTTTGGTCCTAATATTATCCGGAATGTCTCCATACGTGAACATGTTATTACATCCATTTTTTTCATACAAATTCAGTGGTTCAATTTCGCAAATTATTCTTATTCTATAAGAAAGCTATGTTTCTATTCAAAAAACTTTTATAAATGTAATAAATATAAGTATACTCCATAATAGTTATAAATGTTACAAATGTTAGAATAACATTTAATAATCGCTTGGCTTACAATACAATAAATGTAGGCTTGCTAGAGATGAATATTATGCGTTTGTTACAGTTTTAGGTGATTAAAAAGATGATAAGAAAAGATTTAGTGGATATAGTTGGTTCTGATTATGTTTTAGATGATGATGCTACTCTTACGGATTTTTCCAAAGATTACAGTTTTACGCCACATATAAAACCAGACTATGTGGTGTTACCCGAAAATCTTCAAGAAATACAACAAATCGTTTCCTATGCAAATACAATTAAGATGCCACTCATACCTCGCAGTTCTGATGTTGGTTTTTATGGAGCAGGAGTTCCAACCCAAGGTGGAATTATCGTAAAGTTAACGAGAATGAATAAGATACTGAACATTGATACACGAAATAAAGCAGCGAGATTCCAACCTGGAGTAAGGTTTGGTCAGCTTCAAGAAGAGCTTAAAAAACACAATCTAAGAGCTCTCAATCCATTGCTGCCTCATTTAGGAAAATCAGTGATCACGAATTATCTTGAAACAATTCCTGCACTTATTCCGAAATTCGAATATAGTGACCCAATTCTAACCATGGAAATGGTAATGCCTGAGGGAAATATTTTTAGAACAGGTGGAGCAGCTGCCTCCTGGTCCCCTGAAGAATCCGAGACCGACCTTGTTTTTCCTCATGGTCCAGCTTATGTGGGTATAAATAAGTTTTTCCAAGGTGCCCAAGGCACGTTTGGAATTGTCACATGGATGAATGTAAAGGTAGAACCACTCCCGAGTATGCAAAAATTATTTTTAATTCCCTTTCAAAAGCTTGAGGATTTAATCGATCCAATATACAAGATTCAAAGACGAATGATAGGTTATGAGTGTTTTATTTTAAATAACCTTGACATCGCAAGTATTATCGCAAAAAAGCCAGGAGATATTGAAACAATAAAAGGACAACTTCCCCCATGGGTATTGTCTATATGTCTGGGAGGATTAGAATTGTTCCCAGAGGAGAGATTTGAATACGTAGATGAAGAATTAATGGAAATCGCATCAGATTTTATGTTTAATGTTCAAACAAGTTTATCAGACTTTCCTGGAATTGAAAAGGATATAATAAAAATGCTGGGGGAACCTTGGAAAGAAGAACCCTATTGGAAATTTCGTTATAAAGGTCGAAGTTGTGATTTGATTTTCCTTACAACCTTTGATAAGGTTCCGGAGTTTACTAAGGCTGTTTTCAATCTATCCGAAAATAACGGCTATCCACTAAATGATATAGGAGTATATTTACAACCCATGGAGTATGGTAGGGTCTGCCATGTGGAATATAACTTTCATTTTGATCCAAATTCACTCAAAGATGTTGAGAATATTCGTAACTTGTATTTGAAAGCAGGTAAACTTGTAGTATCGAAAGGTGGACTAATCAAGCCATACGGTCCGTTATCCGATATAATTTATCAAAGAGCTACAACTTATACTCAAGTTCAAAGAAGAGTTAAAAAAGTTTTCGACCCAAATAAAATAATGAACCCAAATAGGATTGGTTAGGTGATTTAAATGTTTGAAGATTATAAATGGGATGCAGATTCTTGTATAAGATGTTCTTCTTGTAAATGGATGCATCCTTGGGAGGTAAAAAGCCCCAGATTTTCTAAAATCTGCCCAAGTAGCGCAAGATATTTGTTTGATGCATTCTCGGCCCAAGGGCGACTGAACATTGTTACCGGACTGATAGATGGTTCCTTGACTTATGAAGATTCTCCTAGACTTTTGGAAATAGTTTTTAGTTGTACCCTCTGTGGCGCATGTGATATCATGTGTAAGCGATCATTGGATCATGAAGTATTACTAACGCTAAAAGCGCTTAGAAAAAAGGTAGTCGATGATGGATTAGGACCTTTACCTCAACATAAAGCATTCGCTGATAGTATTGAGAAAAACCATAATCCATATAATGAGCCACACGAAGATCGATTGAAATGGTTAAAAAAATTTGAAATGGTTGCGGAGGTCAAGAAAAATGAGTGAAAAAAAGCCTGATGTAATCTATTTTGTCGGATGTACATCAGCCTATAGAACGACGGAAATTGCTGGTGCAACAGTTAAAATCTTAGAGAAAGCCGGGGTAAATTATAAGATCATGGACTCAGACGAGTGGTGTTGTGGCAGCCCGATGATAAATACTGGCCAACTTGAAGCCGCAAAAAAAACCATGGAGCATAATTTAAAAAGTATACAGGAAACTGGAGTTGAGATAGTCATAACTTCCTGTGCAGGGTGTTTTAAAACATTTAAATATTCATATCCTAAGATGTTTGGAGAATTAGGCTTCGAAGTAAAACATACCATTGAGTATGTCGATCAACTCATAAGAGAAGGCGA